>DATAPF010000513.1:0-24554 GCA_036265355.1 Kofleriaceae bacterium
CCGCGAGCTCGTGCTCGGGGTCGGCGATTCGATCTCGATCAACGTCTGGGAGAACAAGGAATACAACACCGACGCGACGATCCGACCCGACGGCACGATCACCATGCCGCTGATCGGCGACATCAAGGCGGTCGGCGAGACCCCGAGCTCGCTCAAGGCCAAGATCAAGAGCCGGCTCAGCGAATACGTCCGGCTCGGTACCAGCTCCGAGATCACCGTCGCGGTGAAGTCCTGGCGGAGCTACCGCTTCACGATCCAGGGCGAGGTCACCCACGCCGGCGTGTTCACCGCCGACCAGTACCTGACCGTCGCCGACGCGATGGCGCTCGCCGGCGGCCCGAGCAAGTTCGCCAAGCGCAACGAGATCACGCTGCTCCGCCGCGATCCCAAGACCGCCGCGATCCGCAGGATCCCGCTCGACTACGACCTGATCGCGTCGGGCAAGCGGCAGGACATGAACATCTACGTCCTGTCCGGCGATACGATCTGGGTGCCGTGACCTGGGTGCCGTGACCGGCGGGGCTACTGGCAGCCGAGCTGGGTCGTGCCGGTGGAGCCCATCCGCTGTCGCACACCCTCGCCGATTCGCATGAGGTTCAGCCCTGGACCGGCGAGACCGCCAGGAACACCGGGTTGGCCGAGAGGATGCGGATGAAGCCGACGCCGCCGCCGCCACCGCCACCACCTCCGTCGGCGCTCGCCGTCACGGACTGCCCGGCAGTGCCCACCGCGCTGCCGCCGTCGCCGCCGCCGCTGCCGGTCATCGACCCGCCGGAGCCGCCGTGCGCGCGGTCGGTCGTCAGGGTCCCGGGGCCGCCGGCTGCGCCGGCGCCGTCACGATCGGAGCCCTCGCCTCCCGAACCGCCGTTGGCCGCAATCGTCGCGCCAGAGGCCAGGATCTGAGGCGCTTCGAGGATCAAGAGCCCGCCGGATCCACCGCCGCCGCCGCCGGCGTCGCCGGTATTTCCGGTGTGGCCGCCGCCTTGGCCGCCGGCGCCTCCCGCGTAGAGCGGCGCGGTGCTGGTGAACACCATGCGGCCCGCGGCGACGACATACAGCGCGCCGCCAGCCTGGCCGCCGGCGCCGCCGGAGAGGTCACCGGTGCCGCCATCCGCGCCGGGACACCCGCCGTGGAAGCCGAGGGGGAACGACGGCTCCGCTTTGCCCTGCGATCCACCCTTCGCCGGTGAGCCATCGTGGTTGCCATCGCCGCCGAAGCCACCGTCGGCGCCGAATCCGCCACCGCCACCGCCACCGGCGCCGCCGACGTTGTTCGAGCCCCTGGCCGCCCCGTTGGGGCACGCGGTCCGCGCGCCGGCCCCGCGGCGGCTGACGTCGATCTGCGCGTCGCTGTCGATCAGGAAATCGTGGCTCGCGATGATCGCGAGCCCGTGCGAGCCGGTGGCGCGGAGGGAGGCGCTCGTGCCGAGGTGGACGTCGTGCGCCGAGATCACGTCGACCGGATCGGGGCCGATCATGACGGTCTTGACCGCGAACGGCCTCGCCGCGCCGCCGATCATCAGCACGTGCGCATCGGTGTCATAGCTCGCCGGTCCGTTGACGATCAGGTCGGCATCGAACGAGAGCTGACAGGTGTTGACCAGCGTGGCGAACGACGCGCAACCGCCGTCGCTGGCGGATCCCCCGCCCGGCCCGCCATCGCCGGGTGGCGCAGGCGGCACGCACATCTCGTTGACACACATGCGCCCGGATGGACACGTGTCGCCGGGCCCGCAGAACAGGAGCGGATCGTACTGTGGATGAAAGCACCCCGCGCAGATCACCGCGAGCGGGGCGAGCGTTCGAATCGTCACGGCTGTCCTCGCGCCGATGGTAACGCAGCTCAGCCGGGAGGCTGCCACAGCTCCAGCAGCGTACCGTCCGGGTCGACCACGTAACCGAACTTTCCGTCCGCGCTGTCCTCACGGCGATCGAGCACGCGCGCGCCGCCCGCGCGCAGCCGGGCGAGCAGGCGTCGAGATCGTCGACCCGCAGGTTGATCATGAACTCGCGCTCGCTGGGCGCGAAGTAGGTCGTGTCGGCGCGGAACGTGCTCCACACGCCGTAGCTCCCCGGGGTCGACGAGAACTGCGCGCGCACGAACACGCCGCCGATGCCGAGCACGGCTGCCATGGCGGCACCCTATCCGGCCTGCGGGCGGCGGTCGATCGCACGCCTCGCGCATTGCGTCGCAGGCCGATGCTGCACCGCGTAGCGGACGCAGCCCGTGCGGCCGGTCGGGCCCCCGGAAACCCCGGGCAGGACGATGCTGGCGCGCGACGATTGCGGTAAGACGGTCCCGCCATGAGCGTCACCGCCTCTCGTTCCCCCTCGGTCGCCGCCGCACCGTCCGGGCGTCTGTCTGCCGAGCTGTGCCTGCAGATCTACGACCTGATGCTGCGGACCCGCGTCCTGGAGGACCGCCTGATCACCATGTACAAGCAAGGGGATGGCTACTTCTGGATCGGCGGACCCGGCGAGGAGGCGTTCAGCGTCCCGCTCGGCCTGCTGGTCGACAAGGGCCAGGGCCTCGACCACGACTACCTGCACCTGCACTACCGGTGCGGTGGCACGCTGCTCGCCATGGGCGCCGATCCGGTGGACTCGCTGCGCCAGATGCGCAACGCGGAGACCGACCCGTACTCGCGGGGCCGCAACTTCGCAGGGCACTACTCGGTCCGCAAGTGGAACGTGGTGCCGGTCACCTCCCCGATCGCGATCCAGTTCGCGATCGCGCTGGGCACGGCGCGCGCGCAGCGGGCCGGCACCGGCGCCAGGGGCATCACGATCGTGCAGGGCGGCGACGCCGGTACGGCCGAGGGCGACTTCGCGAGCACGCTGATCTGGAGCACGCGACGCGGCGAGGAGCTGCCGCTGCTGATCATCGTGTGCAACAACCGCTACGGGATCTCGACGCCGTACGCCGGCCAGCACGGCTACGACCAGATCGCCGACCGCGGCAAGGCGTTCGGCATGCCGACCGCGGTGATCGACGGCAACGATCCGGAAACGAGCTACGCCGCGCTCAAGCAGGCGATCGACTACGTGCGCACCGAGCGCCGGCCCTACCTGCTGGAGGCGATGGTGTCGCGGCTGCGCGGCCACTCGTCGGCGAGCGGCGCCAACCTGGTCAAGGGCGAGGTCGACTGCCTCGAGCGGTTCGAGCGCGTGCTCGAGGATCGCCAGCTGATCACCCGGGCCGGCATCGACGAGCTGCGCGAGCGCTACACCGCCGAGCTCGCCGAGGCCCACAAGCGGATCCGGACCGAGCCGCATCCGCCGCCGGGCTCGGTGTGGGACCACGTGTTCGCCGACCGGAACCTGGTCCGCGGGGAGGGCTGAGATGGCCACGATGATCCAGGCGATCCGCATGGCGCTGCACGTCGGCGAGTCGCGGCTCGGCGTCACCGACATCTTCGGCGAGGACGTCGGCCCGCCGCTCGGCGGCGTGTTCACCGGGACCCAGGGGCTCGAGACCACGTGGAACTCGCCGCTCGACGAGCGCGGCATCGTCGGCACCGCGATCGGCCTCGCGCTGGCCGGCCAGCGGCCGGTCGCCGAGATCCAGTTCTGCGACTACGCGTTCAACACGATCGACCTGCTGAAGATCGCCGGCAACACCTACTGGGCGTCGGGCGGCGACTGGAACGTGCCGCTCGTGCTGATGACGCCGGTCGGCGCCGGGATCCGCGGCAGCATCTACCACTCGCACTCGTTCGACGCGACCGCGACCCGGCTGCCGGGGTGGAAGATCGTGATGCCGTCGACGCCGCGCGATGCCTACGGCCTGATGCTGAGCGCGATCGCCGACCCCAACCCGGTGATGTACCTGATGCCCAAGGCGCTGCTGCGGATCAAGGGCGAGGCCGGCGACTCGATCCCGGGCGAACCGGGCGACGACAAGCTGCTGTCCAGCATGATCGATGCGCCGCTGGGTGACCGCACCGGCTGGAAGCCGAGGTGGCCAGACCTCGAGGAGCTGTACATCCCGATCGGCGCGGCGCGGACCGCGCGAGCCGGCACCAGCGTCAGCGTGCTGACCTACGGCCGCAACGTGACGATGGCGGTCGCCGCCGCGAACGAGCTCGCCGCCGAGGGCATCGACGCCGAGGTCGTCGATCTGCGCTCGCTGCACCCCTACGACTGGGCGGCGATCACCGCGAGCGTGCGCAAGACCAACCGCGTGCTGTGCGTCAACGAGGACACCGAGATCACCAACTTCGGAGAGCACCTGATCCGGCGGGTCACCGAGGAGCTGTTCTACGAGCTGTACGCACCTCCCAGGCTGCTCGCGGGCGGCCACCTGCCCGGGATCGGGCTCGCCGACAGCCTCGAGATGGCGAGCGTGCCGCAGAAGGACGGCATCAAGGCGGCGATCGCCGAGCTCGCGCGCCACGAGCCGTAGCTACTCGACCGCAAATCGTGCGTGGAGCAGCTCCTCGACGTAGCGCACGGTCAGCTCGACCTCGCGCCGGGTGAGCCGCAGGCTCGCCGCGATCTCGACGTGGGACCGGCCCTCGAGCACCGCGACCAGCACGGCGAGGAACTGATCGCCCTTGGTGACCAGCCGGCGGACGTGGATCCGCGGGATCCTCCATTCGAGCGCGAGGTGGGTGAATGCTTCGTCGCCGCGCGCGCGGAACTCGGCGGCCGCGCGCGCGACCATCTCGCGCACCGTACCGAGCACCAGCCTGCGCTTGTCGGGCAGCGAGCTCGGCCCCGGCGCCGCCGCGTCCGAGGTCAGGGTCGCCAGCGAGATCCAGCGGTCGGGCCGGTTCGCGGTCGCGCGCTCGAACTCCGGGGCCTCGCGCATGTAATCGATCGCCGACCGGCGGACCACGACGCGCAGCCAGGCGCGTAGCTCGGGCGGTGGATCGAGCGCGCACAGCTTCTTGATCGCGGCGTGGTCGCGGGCGTGCAGGCGGCGGAACACCCGGGTCACGATCTCGCGCGGCGTGTCATCGCGATCGCGCAGCCGGCCGATCGGCTGGCGGCGGGCAAACGCCAGCAGGTCGGGCTCGAGGCGGGTGAGCAGCCCGGGCCACGCGGTCGGATCTCCGCTCGCGACCGCGCGCAGCAGCGCCCAGATCTGCGCGTCGGTGTCGACCGCGGTCGCGGCGGCGGCGAGCACGGTCGGATCGATGGGATCGGTCGGCTCGGACATCGCGGTCACCGCTCCTCTGCGACCTGGACCGTCACGTGGCGCTTGTCGAGCAGCTGCCCGGTCGCGAGCAACAGCGAGGTCGCGGCCTGCGCGTGGGTGAGCAGCGCCCCGAGCTCGGCGAGCTCGGCGGTCGCCAGATCGTTCTGGGCCTTCGCGATGGCGAGGTTGCCGAGGTTCGACGATGTGCCGCTGGCGTACTTGCGATTCTCGATCTCGAGGCTCAGGCCGGCGAGCGTACGCGACTTCGAGGCCTGGATCACCCGGAGCGCCGCGGCCCGCTGGTCGCGGAGCGCCGTGCGCACCTGGTTCCAGATCGTCTGGACGAGCTGGTCCTGGCTCATGATCTGGTTCTGGCGCTGGATCCGCGCCATCTCGGCGTTGACCTTGTTGGTGCGGCCGAGCGGCGCGAGGTCGAGGTTCAGCCCGACGGTCCAGCCGGTGTTGTTCCGGCCGGCGAGCTGGCTGGCCGCGCCGCCGAGCGTGGCGCCCTGACCGTAGGTCGTGGCGCCGGCGGAGAAGCTCAGACCTGGCAGCGCGTTGTTCTCGGCCTCGCGCATCTGCAGCCGCGACAGGTCGAGGTCGAGGTTGGCCCGCGCGAGCTCCGCCCGGTGATGGACCGCGGTGTCGAGCGCGACCTCGGCGGACGGCAGCTCGCCGGGCTCGAACCGCGGCCGCTCGGTGGGCAGGATCGGGATCGTCCACTGATCGCGCGGCAGGTTGAGCACGGTGCGCAGCTCGTCCCACGCCTGATCGATCGTCGCCGCGGCCGCCAGCACGTCGAGCTGGCGCTGCGCCAGCGTGGCCTCGGTGCTGGGCAGGTCCGAGGCCAGGCCGATCCCGGCGTCGACCTGGCGGCGGAGCAGCGCGGCGGTGTCCTCGGCGAGCTTCTGCGACTTGACCTCGACCCCGTACGCGTAGAGCGCGGCGACCACCTTCCAGTAGGCGGCCTCGGTCTGCTGGATCACGCCCGCGGCGCTGGACTCGAAGTCGTAGCGCGCCTTCTCCGAGTTGATCTTCGCGGTGAGGATCGGCGCCCGCGGGATCACCAGATCGGGCGAGAACCCGCGGAGCAGCGGCTGGCTCAGCTGCACGCTGGCCTGCGTTGCGTAGTTGAGCGGTTCGACCGCGGTGCCCGACGATGACGCGACCCGGCCACCGCTGACCCCGGCGGACACCGACCCGCCGGTTGGCAGGTTCTGCGTGACCGAGGCGTTCCAGCTGTCGCTGCTCTGCGCGATGATCGAGCCGGGCTGACCGGCCTGGAGCGTGGCCGGCGGCTGCTCGGAGCTCGAGTGGCCGTAGCCCAGGCTCAGCTTGGGCTCGTACGCGCTCCAGATCTGCTGCGCCACGCCGAGCCTGGCGTACTGGAGCTGGGAGCGAGACACGACGATGCCGAGGTTCTGGCGCAGCGCGATCTCGATCGCGCCCGCGAGGTCGAGCTGCAGCACCTTGTCGCCGGAGCCCGGCGGCAGCGCCGGCGGCGAGGCCAGAAACGGCGGCGGGACGTAGCGCAGGCCGTCGTCGCCGCGCGCCGGGCCGGCGAGCGCGCACGCGACCGTCAGGATCGCCGCGGAGATCGATACGAGATGGAGACAGCGCATGTTCACCTCATGCGGCGGCGAGCGCCTCGATCGGATCGAGGCGCGACGCCCGCCGCGCTGGATAGAGACCGGACAGCACACCGACCGTGATCGAGACCCCGAGCGACAGCGCGACCGAGCGCAGCGTGACCAGGGTCGGCCAGCCGGCGTACGCCGACACGCCGCGCGCGATGCCGTCGCCGAGCGCGACGCCGAGCGCGCCGCCGAGCAGCGCGAGCACGAACGCGTTGACCAGGAACTGGAACTGGATGTCGAGCCGGCGGGCGCCGACCGCGCGGCGCACGCCGATCTCGCGGGTCTGCTTGAGCACCGACGCGAGCATGATGTTCATGATCCCGACGCCGCCGACCAGCAGCGAGATCCCCGCGATCAGGCCCATCACCAGGTTGAACAGCTGCTGGGTGCGCTCGCTGTGCTGGAGCAGCGCCTCGGGGACGATGATCTGGTAGTCGTGGGCGCCGCCGTGCAGGCGGTCGAGCAGCGCGCCGAGCATCAGGCCGGCGGCCGCGGCCGGCGCCCCGGGCTGGAGCCGGACCACGATCTCGCCGAGCGGCGGCTCCGACGGATCGCGATCGAGCTTGGCCAGCGCGGTGGTGAACGGCACGTAGACCTCGTGGTCGGTCGACGCCACCGCGATGCCCTGCGCGGCGGCGGCTCCCGGATCCGGGGCGAGCACGCCGACGACCTCGAACCAGGTATCGTCGAGCTTGACGTCCTTGCCGAGCGCCGGGCCGGCGCCGAACAGCTCGCGCCGCACCGCCTGGCCGAGCACGCAGACCTGGGCGTGGTGGCGCTGGTCGGCGGCGTCGACGAACCGGCCCTCGGTGAGCGCGAGCGGCAGGGCCTCGCGGTGGCGCTCGCCGACCCCGCGGATCTGCGCGCTGGTCTTCGCGCCGGCCGCGGCGGCCCGGTACGCCGCGATCTCGATCCGCGGCGCCGCGAACGCCACGCCGGGGACCGCGTCCTCGATCGCCTCGGTGTCGCGCTGGGACAGCCCGCGCGACTTCTTGCGGATCTCGGCGAGGTTCTCGGGCTTGACCGCAGCATTGCGGATCACCACGTTGCGCATGCCGAGCCGGTCGATCAGCGCGAGCGCCTGGTGCTCGGCGCCGGCGCCGATCGACAGCATCGCGATCACCGCGCCGACGCCGAACATCATGCCGAGCATGGTCAGGGCGGTGCGCAGCTTGTGCTCGCCGAGGCTGGTCAGCGCGGTGGCGAACACGTCGAGCAGGCGTCTCATGGCGATCCTTTCGCCGGCGGGTCGGCGGTGCCGGTCCCGGCGCCGGGCTCGGCGTCGGGTTCGGGGTCGGGGGTGCGGGTCGGATCGCGTCCGGCGATCACGTCGCCGTCGGCGAGCCCGGCGACGATCGCGACGCGGCCCGGGGTGGCGCCGGCGATCTCGACCGGGACCGGCGTGAAGCCGTGGGCGTCGCGGCGGTAGACCACGGTCGCACCGCCGCGTTCCACCACCGCCTGGCGCGGCACGACGATCGCGTCGCGCCGGTCGAGCACGAGCGTCCCGCGCACCCGCTGCCCGGGCTTCATCACCGCGCGGTCGGTGCGGTCGAACGCGACCACCGCGCCGAAGTACTGCAGCAGCACGCCGGGCTCGCGCGGCCTGGCGAGCTTGTCGACCAGCCGGACCTTGCCGTGGAACACGGTGTCGGGGGTCGACTCGAGGACGACGTCGGCCGTCTGGCCGACCTCCAGCCCGCTGCCGTCGGCCTCGAGCACGAACAGCTCGGCCTCCATCTCGTCGGCCACCGGGATGTCGGCGATCGTGGCATCGAACGGCAGCTGCGCGCCGAGGTGCGGGAGGTCGCCGTGGTCGTCGCGGTGGATCACGAGCACGCCGTCGGCCGGCGCGCGCAGCTCGAGCCGGGCGAGCGCGGCCTGCGCGTGATCGCGGGTGAGCAGGGCGCGCTGGCGTGACAGCTCGGCGAGCGCGACGTCCGAGCGCGCGACGCTGCGGTTGACCTCGCGGGCGAACTCGGCGTGGACCTGCTCCGCCGACGCCAGCCGCTCGGTGATCTCGGCCTCGGAGATCTCGGTGCGCGAGAACAGCAGCGGGTCGGTGGCCTGGTACCGGCGGGTCTGCTCCGCCTGCTGCCCGGCCGCCGTGGCCTGGTCGGCGTAGCGGGCGTCGCTCGCCGCGACGCGGAGCTGCTCCTTGCGCAGCTGCATCGACGACGACTCGACCTCGACCTCGGCCTCGCGCAGCCGCCGCATCGCCTCGACCGCATCGAACCGGGCCACGACGTCGCCGGTCTTCACCGGCGAGCCGTCCGGCGCGAGCCATGCGAGCTTGAGCCCACCCCAGCCTTCGATCCGCGGGATCTGCACCGGGGTTGCCTTGACCGCGCGCAGGTTGCCCTCGGCGGTCACCCGGCGCACGAACGGGCCGCGCGTCACCGTGATCGCGGGCACGTCGGTGCCCGCGGGGGCGGCCGTCCAGCCGTGCACCGCGTTCGCCGCGCCGCCCGCGATCGCGATCGCCGCGGCGACGGTCAGCGCGCGGCGCAGCACCTGTCGCGTGCGCAGCCACCGCACCGGAGCCAGCGCACGGACCAGACCGCTCGGCGTCTTCACGGCGCCTCCTCGGGGGCGATCCGCGCCACCCGGTCGCCCGCCGCCAGCCCGGCCTCGACCTCGATCGCGTCGGCGGTTCGCCGGCCGAGCCGGAGCGCGACCCGCTCCAGGCCGTGCGCGGTGTCGCGATAGGCGACCGGGCCGTCCGGCTCGATGAACACCGCCTCGGCGGGCACCTGGACCGCGCCGGCGATCCGCCGGACCTCGATCTCGCCGCGGAACCGCATCCCCGGTCGCAGCCCGGCGCCGGCGGCCGGGGCGATCGCGATCTGGAGCTGGACGAGCTTGCCGGGGTCGGCGTCCGACGACGCGACCACGCTGGTCGCGACCGCCGCCACGCTGCCGCGCACCGTCAGGTCGGGCAGCGCGTCGAGCCGCAGCGTCACCGGCTGGCCGACCGCGACCGGGCCGATGTCGATCTCGTCGACCGTCCCGTCGCCGGTCATCGCGTCGAGCGCGACGACCTGCAGGATCACATCCTGTTGCCAGAACGAATCGCCGATGTTGCGGGTGTCGCCGCCGCTGCCGGACCCGTACACCACCGTCCCGGCGCGCGGCGCGGTGAGCGTCAGCTGCGCGCGGCTGGCCTCGAGCTCGGCGATCCGCCGGCGCGCGGCGTCGCGGGTGTCGATCTGGTCCTGGAGGTCGACCTCGTCGGAGCGCCGCGACGCCGCGATCTCCTGCCGGGCCTGTTCCAGCTTGCGGTCCGCGAGCTCCCGATCGAGCTGGTGCTCCTTGCGGTCGATCGCGGTGACCAGCTCGGGCGCGACGTCGGTCCTGAGCGCGGCCCTGCGCACCTCGGACTCCGCCTGCAGCAGCCTGAGCTGCTCGTCGCGCCGCGCCAGCGCGAACTCCTGGCGCTTGCGCTCGAGCTGCTTGTCGGCCTGCTCGGCGTAGCTGCGGGCGGCCTCCAGGTTGGTCTCCAGGTCGCTCATCTCGAGCTCGACCACCCGGTCGCGGGGCGCGACCTCGCTGCCCTCCGGGATCACCCACACGAGCTTGAGCAGCGGCGCGCCGAGCAGCGCGGGCGACTTGACCGGGGTTGCGTCGACCGCGCGGAGCGCGCCGGTGACCGGCACGGTGATGACCAGGTCGCCGCGGGTGACGTCGGCCAGCGGCGGCTCGCTCCTGGTCCGCGCGCACGCCGCGCAGGCGAGCGCGGCCGCGATCGCGATCCGCGCCGTCACGACGCGCCGCCTTCCGCGCCGGCCGCCATGACCTCGTCTCCGTCAGCCAGGCCGCCCGCGATCGCGCAGCGCTGCGCGTCGCAGCCGGCGATCGCGACCTCGCGCAGCTCGCCCGAGCCGAGCCGGACCCGCGCCGGCGCGCCGGGGACCACCGCGCCGCGCGGCACGATCAGTCCGTGCACCGCGGGGCGATCGAGCTCGACCTTGACCGACATCCCGGGGTGCATCCGCGCGGGATCGCCGTGCGCGAGCGACAGCGTGACCTCGAAGCTGCGGCGCAGCGGGTCGCGCCCCGGCGCCGGCCGCGCGACCGGCGCGAGGTGCTCGACGCTGCACTCCACCCCGGCGGGGCGGGGCGCAGAGCTGTCCGTGGGATCCGCCGGCTCGGCCGGGTAGGCGTCGAGCGTGCACCGCCCGGTCATGTGCGCGGTGACCAGTCCATCGTCGACGTCGCTCAGCCATGCGTGGACCTCCATCGGCCGGCTCAGATCGGGCAGCGACACCACCGGCGCCCCGGACGACACCGTGTCCCCGATCCGGAACTTGTGTGCGTCGCTGGTCTGCGAGGGATCGATCAGCACCATGCCGTCGCGCGGTGCGCGGACCTCCAGCGCATCGATCGCCCCCGCCGCGGTGAGCATCGCGCGCCGGGTGCGTTCCAGGTCCAGGCGCTTGAGCTTCTCGTCGAGCGCGCGTTGCTCGGTCTCGCTGGCGAGCTCGCGCTGGGCGCTGCGCAGCCCGGTCTCGGCCTGGCCGAGCCGGAACCGGCCCTGCTCGGCGTCGCGCCGGGTCACCAGGTCCTCGGGCAGGCCGGCGTGGAGCTGGGCCTTGTCACGGGTGATCTCGGCGTCGCGCACGGCGAGCCGCCGGTTCGCGAGCTCCACCGCGTCGGTGCGCTCGAGCACCCGGAGCTGGGACTGCACGGTCGCGAGCTGGTGGCGCGCGTCGGTCAGCGCGGTGGCGAGCCCCGCGCCGTCGAGCACGAACAGGCGATCGCCGGCCTTGACCACCGCGCCGTCGGGGGCGAGCCAGCGCAGGGTCAGCGTCGACGCGTCGTTCGCCGGCGCCACGACGTCGATCGCGTGGGTCGGGTGCAGCGCGCCGCTCAGCAGCACGCGCTCGGTGAGCTGGCCCGGGTGCACCACCGCGGTGCGCGCGGCGTCGCGGCCGGACACCGGGTGCCCGGCGGCGGCGTGGCAGGCGGTCGCGAGCGCCCCGAGCGCGCCGAGTGCGGCGAGCGCCGCGTGCCCCGCGATCCGGGCGAGCCGCGCGGTCACGATGCCTCCAGGACCGGCGCGCGCTCGTCGCTGACGACCTTGCCGTCGCGCAGCTGGATCGCGCGCGGGCAGCGCGCGGCGATCGCCGCCTCGTGGGTCACGATCAGGATCGTGTTGCCGTCGGCGTGCAGCGCGTGGAACAGCGCCATGATCTCCTCGCGGGTCGCCGAGTCGAGGTTGCCGGTCGGCTCGTCGCACAGCAGCAGCGACGGCGCGGTGACCAGCGCGCGCGCGATCGCGGTGCGCTGGCGCTGGCCGCCCGACAGCTCGTGCGGCCGGTGCTTGATCCGGTGGCCGAGCCCGACCCGGGTCAACGCCTGCGCGGCGCGCTCGTTCCGGATCCGGGACGGAGTGCCGCGGTAGACCAGGGGCAGCGCGACGTTGCGCTGGGCGGTCGCGCGGTGCAGCAGCTGGAAGCTCTGGAACACGAAGCCGATCTGGCGATTGCGTAGCCGCGCGCGCTCGTCATCGCCGAGGTCCTGGACGTCTCGCCCGTCCAGCCGGTAGCGCCCGCGGCTGGGCGTGTCGAGGCAACCCAGGACGTTGAGCAGGGTCGACTTGCCAGAGCCCGACGAGCCGACGAGCGCGACCAGCTCGCCGCGGTCGACCGAGAAGCTGACGCCGTCGAGCGCGGCGATCTGCTGATCGCCCATCCGGTAGTGGCGGGCGACGTCGATCAGTTCGATCAAGGGGGGCATGCTCCGGGAGGTCGACGCGCACCCCGCACCCGCACAAAAAATCGCGCCGCGCGGAGATCCCCGGGATGACGCGCAGTTGACGCGCCGGCGCGCCGTGACGCGGCGCTCAGAGTGCTCTTGCCGCGACGGCGACGTCACGCAGCATCGCGTCGAGCTCGCCGCGCGACAGGTAGCGGCCGGCCGCGACCACCGCAGCGATCGCGCGGGTGTTGGCGATGTCGAGCCGCGGATCGCGGTCGAGCACGACCAGATCGGCGAGCTTGCCGGGCTCGACCGTGCCGAGCTCGGCGAGCCGGCCGAGGAACCGCGCCGGGTTGATCGTCGCGGTCTGCAGCGCGGCGAGCGGCGTGAGCCCGGCGTCGACCAGGCGCGCGAGCTCGCGGTGCAGGCTCACTCCCGGGATCACGTCGACGCCGGCCGGCGTGTCGGTGCCGGCGAGCAGCGGCACGCCGGCGGCGTGGAGCCGGCGCACGATGCCGAGCTCGTGATCGACGAACCGGCGCCGGACGTCGAGCGGATCGGTGTCGAGCTCGCGCAGGATCGAGGCCGTGAACCGCGGCCAGCTGCGCTCGCGCCACGACACCGGGGCGTAGCGCGCATCGGGATCGGTGCTGACGTCGATCGCGTCGACCAGCCACTGGCCGCGCTCCCAGTACAGCGTCGGGCATTGCCAGGTCTGGCGGTCGACCAGCAGCCGGATCAGCGCAGCTTCGCGGCCCGCATCGTAGGTCGCGAGGAACTTGCCGGGAGTCTTGCCGCCGGCGAGCAGCGCATCCTCGGCGGTCGAGCTGCCCTCGAAGATGCCGATCAGGTGCTCGAAGCTCTTCTGTCCGGAACTGGCGGCTTCTGCGCCGCGCACCGCGTCCGGCACATGGCCGACGAATACAAGGCCGCGGCGCCGGCATTCCTCGGCAATCGCGAAGTAGGCGTCGCGCGGGACGTAGGATTGAATCTTGATGAAGTCGACACCCCGCGCCGCGAGCATCTGGACGGCACGGCGGCCGTCGTCCGGCGTGGCGATCGCGATCGACGACGGAAACTGGGTGTGGGGTCCGTCGAGCATCGGCCCGGCAATCACCATCCGGGGCCCGAGCATCCGGCGCCCGGCGATCGCCGCGCGCGCATCCAGGATCGGCTCCAGCTCGCTGCCCATGTCGCGCACCCCGGTGACGCCACTGGCGATGAACAGCGGGAGCGTGACTTCCTTGCCGCCGGGGACCCAGGTGCCAAAGAACGTGTGGACATGCATGTCCCACAGCCCCGGGATCATGAACTTGCCGGTGGCGTCGACCGTGTGCGCCCCCGCCGGGACGGCCGCGTCGCTCGCTGCGATCACCTCGATGATCCGGTCATCCCGGATCGCGACGGTCCGGTCGGGCAGGGCGCTGCCGTCCCGGGGGTCGATCACGGTGACATGTGCGATGAACAGTGTCGGGGCGGCGCGCTCTGCCGTCGACGCTCGTTGTGGCGCGGCGCAGCCCACCGCCACGGCGGCGGCCAGGCTACAAGCTCGTCGCACGGCGCAAGTCGTCTGTTTCACCGAGATCATGGCCTCTTGTAACAAGCGGCGGTGGGGGCGTAAAAGCGCTGTGGTCGGCGCTACCTGCCAGCCGCCGGACTCCCGGCGACCCCGGTCACGGGTGAGTCATTCCTCCCCGCCAGCCTCCCGGTGACTGGCCGGCAACACGCGAGTTGGCGGTCGGGGGGACAGCCACTGGACCCGGTTCGGGCCGAGCGACATAAGTCCGGGGGAGTCAAAAATTGGTGGCCATGTCGGATGGACCGAGTCGATCCACACCCCCCCGGCTGCGCCTGGACGCTCGGCGTCGGGGGGACACCCGGGATCATATATAGTGGGGGCGGCTCGCACGGGAACCCACCGTGTTGTTTCGGTAAACCTGGCAACCTGATCAGTGCTTGTCGCACTGATCCGGCATCCGGCCGGCAAATGCACCAGTGACAGCACCATTTGACGAACATTCGCCTTGACTACTTGACGATCACCTGATCTTCTGGAGGTATCTCCACGAGGAATCAGAATGAGCGATTTCCAGAATGAAATGAACCATGCGGTGCAGGGCTTCGTCGCGCAGATCGCCGAGCTCGCCCGTCGCGCAGCACTCGACACCCTCGAATCGGCCTTCGGCAGTCGCGGCGGTCGCAACGGCGGAGGCCGCGTCGCGGCCGCGGCGATCACCGCCGGCGCCGGGCGCGCAGGGCGGCCGCGAGGCGGTCGTGGCGCCAAGCGCTCGGCGGCCGACCTCGAGCAGCTGTCCGAGCAGTTTGCGACCTTCGTCAAGGCGCAACCCGGGCTGCGGATCGAGCAGATCAACAAGGAGCTCGGCACCACCACCAAGGACCTCGCCTTGCCGATCCGCAAGCTGATCGCGGATGGCAAGATCAGCGCGAAGGGCCAGAAGCGCTCCACGACCTACTTCCCGGGCAAGCGAGCGTCGAGGAAATAACCCCGGACGGCGGTGCCCGGCTGCGATTCGCTCGCCGCCGGTCGCCGTGCCCGAGCCGCACGTGTGAGCGAACAGGGCCGCTGGTGCGGTCGCTGGACCGGTATTGCGTCGAGCGGCCGCGTGCCGGTGGCGTGGGATTGCGTCGTGGAACACGCGATGCACTGCCGTCGTGTATGGTGCTCACACTCGATCAGGAACAATCCCAGGTGCTTCGCGAGATGCTGCAGGGAGCGCGGACCCAGCTGCGCCTGGAGAGCGCTCGGGCAGATAGCCATGATTTCCGCGAGATACTCCATCACCGGGAACAGATCGTGACCGCATTGCTGGCCCAGCTGCCCGAACCGCGAGCCGCCTGACACTGCGCCAGACCGTCACAGGGTCTCGACGGATCTCTGGCTTTTTCTGGCGCCCCATACGGCGGCCGCATTGCCTCGAAACGCGGCGGCAATGTCGCGCATGTTTTGCACACCGTGCGGCGGGTCGTGCGCTCCCGAAACCGCGCCTGTGCGTGGGCGCGCAGGGTGAATGCGTGGAATCGACTGGCGACGCGTGCAGAGCGGGTGAATGCGGGAACGTGCAATGTCGGCGCTCCGCAGCGCCCGCGCGGTGCGATCAGCCGCGGCCGCCGGACAGCGGATACCGAGCCCCGGGGTGGCCCTCGGAGAGCGTGTCGCGGCGGCGGTCCTGACTCGCGCCGGCAGTGCTCGACAGCTTGCTGGCCGCGTGGGGATTGTCATCGGCAATCGAGCCGCGCTGTGCGCTGCGGCCGGGGGCATCGGCCAGCGGGTGCTGGCTCCCGGGGCGGCCCTCGGCGAGCGTGGCGCGGCGCGGGTCCAGCGCCGGGCGCGGCGGTGGCTCGTCGGTCACCGGCTCGACGAGCAGCGCGGCGAGCGCGGTCGGGACCCCGACGCGGAGCGCGTCGACCGCCTCGCTGGACAGCTCCTCGATGAGGACCCGGCACACGCTCGCGATCAGCTCGCGCGCCTGGCCGGGCGTGACGCCCAGCGCGGCGACGCGGTCCTCGATCGGCGCGGTCAGCGAACCGCCGGCGAGGATCGCCGCGCCGAGCCCCGCCGGCAGCTCGTCGGCGACGAGCTCGCGGCCCGCCGGGGTCAGGGTTCCGCCGATCCCCGCGAGCACGGCCCCGGTTGCGCGCTCGGCGAGCGCGATCGGCACGCCGGCATGCGCGGCGACATGAGCGCACAGGTCGTCGGTGGTGGTGATCATCACCGATCGGTGAAGCAAGCGCCGCACCCGACCGCGCAACTGCTCGACAGGCCGCATCGCGGCGCCTGCGCAGGATCCGGATCAGTCGCACGCGCAGGACGCGGCGCGCGTCGCACCGCCTGCGCGAGCTCCGCAAGCGGCGCGCGCTTCAGTCGTCGTCGATCGAGTGATCGTCGCGGTCGCCGCACTCGATCGCCTCGTGCGCCTGGGCGACGAAGTCCTCGACGATGTCCGCGGCCGGGCGGACCCGGCGCACCGCGCGCACGCTCACCGCTCCGGCGGGCAGGTCCATCTCGCCGAGGTCGCCCTGCGTGTCGCGGGTCGGGACGATCGCGCTGTGCAGCGGCATGGTGTACGGGGCGTTCAGCACGCCCGGGAACAGCAGGGTGGTCCCGATCGTCGGCGGTGTCGTGGCGCCCGGGTTCGCGGTGGCGTGGTTGCGCAGCACGCGCTGCTGGGCACCCGGGAACTCGGGGCCGAACATCGTGGTGAAGGTCGTGGCCTCCGGCGAGTGCGCGGCGATCAGCCGGCCCTTGTAGTCGTCACGCGCGTAGGATTCCTCGGCTGCCACGAACACCGTTCCGGCCCACCCGCCGTCTGCCCCGGCGCGGATCGCCCGCACCAGGGCCCTTCCGTCAGAGATGCCTCCTGCAGCCAGAATGAAGATTTCGCGAGGCAGCGCACGGCGCATCATGTGGACGACCCGCAGGGTCGGGATCGTGGAGTTGCGGTTGTGGCCACCCGCGGAGCGTCCCTGCGCGATCACGCCATCGATGCCGAGCGCGACCCCCTGCCGCGCGACGCCCACGTCTCCAGTCTGCATGAAGACCTTGACGCCGGCTGCCTTCAGCTGGGTGACCCACACCTGCGTGGGCAGGTTCCAGTGAAACACGACGATCGGGACGCGCGCGGCCGCGACGACATCGATGTGGTCCTGCGTCGTGAAGTCGCCAAGCGGTGAGGACGCCACGATAAAGTCGACGCCGAACGGACCGCTGGTCTGGTCCTGAATCGCCTGGATGCGCGCCGCGACCACCGGAGGCGGCTCCGGTGCGGCTCCGTACACGCCGAGCGCGCCGGCGTTGCTCACCGCCGATGTGAGATCGGTCAACCCGACGAACGCCATGCCGGCGCTGGCGAGTGGGATCCGCAGTCCGAAGTGCCGTGAAAAGCGTGTATGCAGCTCGGGCGCGTGGCGATCTGCGGATGCCCGCGACGCGCGTGACAGCATGGCGGCGCCGGCTCCGACGCCAGCGAGCTTCAGGACGGTCCTGCGACTCGGCCTCGTCTTCGACTCGTTGGATGACATAGATGAACCCCCCAGGTTGGTGTACGCGATCACTGCCGCGATTGCAGTTCGCAGCGCATGGCATCAGTGATGATTGGGTATGGCGATCCTGTGCTGCGTATTGGCCGATACGACGGGCGGGGCGACGCGCCGTGCCGACGCCGGTGCGGTGCGATGGCATCGCCTGGTGTATGTGAGCGCTCCCGCGATCCGCCGGCGAGTCAGTTTGACGGACTGAACCCGATGCGGAACGGCAAGGCGCGGCATCCGCGCTCGACGACATCGCGCGGGCCTCTGCATGACGCGTGCGTTGCCTCTCACAGTTACACATGCACCGGAGTTTTCCCGCGCTCGCAACTCGGGACGATGCGATCGCAACCCAGCTCACCTTTGTCTCGGTGCGGTATGAATCTGCTGCGCATGTCGTCAGACCTCGGGGGCGCGCGCCTGTCCGCTGCAGTTCAGGTCGCCGAGCACGATTCGCGGCACCTGACCCGTTGATGGAACAGCTACATGTCGCCACGTCGGCCGTCGGGGGTCAAGCCGCGCGCGAGATCGCAACCCCGGCGCTACCCCAGTGCCTCCGGTGTCGCGCAGGTGTCCCGGATCCGGACAGGGCTGCTGTGAGTCCCTGCCACCGCGGCGATGCATGAAATCGCCGGCGCAGCGATCCGGCTCGGCTCGCCGGCGCCGCGGTGCAGCGCTGCGCGGCGACACACGGCGACTGTGCCGGATCGGCGCACCACTGCGACCGGCGGGGCGGACCGCGAGCGCCGGCCCGGTTCACCGTGCGGGAGTGCAGATCGCGGCACTGCCGCCGTTTGCCACTCCGGCGCGTCCTGCGGCGCTGGGCTGGACGTGATATGCATCCGCCATGGGGCAGGGTGGTGCGAATCGTTTCGGTTGTTCGCGCGTTGCACAGGGCATGACGGACCTGACGGGCATGACCGCCCGGGTCGAGCAGATCGCGTGGCGCACGCTGGCCGGCGGCTGGCTGGCGGCGTTCACGATCACGGCCGGCGTCGCGAACCTCGTGCGGCCGTACCGGACCGCCTGGACGAAGGACGCCGCGAAGGACGCCGCGGTGGCGCGCGACGATCGCTATCGCAGCGCGCCGAGCTCGTAACGGCGCGCGTAGCCGCGCGACGTGTTCTCGATCACCACCGAGATCGTGCCATCGCTCGCGCAGGTGTAGGTCTCCGCGATCTCGTTGGCCATCAGGTCGGGCCGGCGCTCGCCGGCGGCGCCGTCGAGGTCGCCGCGGTCGGCGAGCGCGGGGTCGTACGGGAAGTAGACATCGCGCCACGGCACGAGGTCCTGCACCGGCTGGCCGCTGGCGTCGAGCGCACCGCATTCCAGGAACCGCAGGTGGCCGACTGCATGAGTCGGCCGGTAGCTGCGGCGCACCACGATCGGCGCGTCGCCTGCGGTGTTCTTGCCGATCAGCGGATCGAACACCTTGTCGGCGCCGGCCTCGGCCTCGCGCCACACGCCGAAGTGGCGGGTCAGCGCCTCCCGGATCATCACGTGCGCGCCGGGGTCGGCGGCGATCGCGAGCCCGACCGCGGTCGACGCGAACGGCTGCGCCGCGAGCTGGAGCTTCCTGCCGAACCGCGCGCGCAGCGCCCGGCCGACCGCCGGGAACCCGACGCCGCCGCCGACCAAGTATAGCCCGCCGAGCTCGCGCGGATCGTCGGGGTCGATGCCGCGGTCGCGCAGCCGCTCGAACAGCAGCTCGGTCTGCGCGATCGTGCGCTCGATCAGCGGGGCGGCGCGCGCGTACAGCTCGGCGGTGTCGAGCGCGACCGGCTCGCCGCCGAGCTCGACCACCAGCTTGCGGGTCGTCGCCCTGAGCGTCTCCTTGGCCTCGCGCGCCCGCTCCAGCGCGGCCGCCGTCGGCTCGGCGCCGGCCGCCCGCACGATCAGCTCGTCGAAGTCATCGCCGCCGAGCCGGGCGAGCCCCTCCGACGCGATCAGGTCGAACCGCCGGCCCTCGAGCGACACCGCCGAGGCATCGAACGTCCCACCGCCGAGGTCGTAGACCACGACGTAGCGCTTCGGCGATCGCCGGCCGAGCTCGAGGTGGCGATGCGCGAACTCGATCGCCGCGGCGGTCGGCTCGTTGACCAGGCCGATCGGCGCGAACCCGGCGCGCCGGAACGCCTCCAGCGTCAGCCAGCGCTGGCGCGATGCCGCGCTCGCCGGTACCGCGACCATCGCCTCGAGCGGCCCGTCGACGTCGATCTCGAGGTTCGAGCGCTCGACGATCGCGCGCCGCAGCTCGGCGAGGAACGCGGTCACCAGCTCGAGCGCGGTTACCCCGGGTAGACCGGGCACCGGATCATCGGGCCCAAGCTCGGTCGCCGCGCGCTTGATCGACCGGATCGCGTGGACCGCGCGGCCGTCGCTCGCCCCGTTCAGGGCCCGCGCGGCCTCCCAGCCGACGATCAGCTCGCCGCCGCGCAGCGCGGCGATGCCGGGGAGGTAGTCGCGGAACTCGCCGCCGTCGTTGAACGCGGCGATCGGGTGGCGGCCATCGTCGACCGCCGCGACGACGGTGCGGGTCGTGCCGAAGTCGATGCCGAGTCGCATGCCGCCAGATTGCCAGGCCCGATCGGGGGGCGCCACTTCGCGGCGGAGCCGGGATCGGCCCGCGGGACCGCAGCCGGGACGCCACGGCGGTGCGAGGATCGCGGATCGCACGGCGGGTCCGCCGCTGTTGCCGCATCGGCTGCCGGTGCCGGTGCCGCATCGGCACCGGCACCGGCAGCCGGTGCCGCATTGGCTGCCGGTGCCGGTGCCGCATCGGCTGCCGGTGCCGGTGCCGCATCGGCTGCCGGTGCCGGTGCCGCATCGGCTGCCGGTGCCGCATCGGCTACCGGCTACCGCATCCGCTGCCGCATCGGCTGCCGGTGCCGCTACGACTACCGCATCGGCTGCCGGGCTTCGCCCCAAAACTCCTCGGGGGATCGGCCTTTTGAGGCAGCGGTCACCCTTTTGAGGCAGCGGTCACCCTTTTGAGGCAGCGGTCACCCTTTTGAGGCAGCGGGTTCAGTGCCGCGGGTACTTCGAGCTGTTCCCGCCCGAGGCCAAGGCGTAGGCGGCGCCGTGCCGCGTCACGGTCGCGTCACTGCCACTGCCCGGCGCCGAGCTACACTCGCGCCCATGGGATGGATCCCGTACTACTTTCCGGGGCTTGTTGTCCTCGTTGTCCTCGTTGTCGGTGGCCTGTGGAGAAGCACAACCCCGCCCCCCGACGGCGGCGATGCTACGCCGCGCGTGCCCGCAGCGTGCACGGTGACGGCACGAGGAGCGTATCGCTTTCCGACGGTGCCCTCCCCGACGGTGGCGTGGAGCCGCATCCTGCTGGCGCTCGCCGTCGGAGCTTGCCTTCTATGCCTTGGGGCCGTCGTCTTCGTGATTGTGGTCGGACCGTGCTAGCGCGCTCGAACGATGCGCCTACTTGGGGTGCGCCATCGCCGCGATCACGTCCTCGTCGCTGCGACCGAGCACCTGCCGGTTCCGCTTGAACAGCTCGATCAGCTCCTCGTCCGAGCCGCCGTCGAAGCGGCCGTCAGGACACTGCTCGCGGATGCGCCGGACGATCCGCCAGCGCCGCAAATCGCTCGCCGACGAGATCGGCCGCGCGGCCGAATCGGTCGCCCTCAACGTGAGCGAAGCGCGGCAGCGCGCCGGCCTCGACCGCGCTGACCTGTTCCGCCGCGCCGCCGGCTCGGCAAGCGAGTTCACCACCGCGTTGCGGATCGCACGGGCGCGCAGCTACATCACCGCAGCCGAGCACGCCGCGGTCGACGCCGCGCTGGATCGGGTTCGTGCGATGCTGTGGCGGCTCACTCACTGATCACCGCCCTTGGGTGTTGGCGCGAATCCCAGACGGGATCGCGAGCTGAGCTGGCGGCCAAGGTAGGGCGACTCTGGAGCAGCCCGCTCGTTGTCGAGGGGGGGCTTCGCAGGGATCTGCGCGCGACTCGCGGCGCAGCCCTTTTTGCGTGCTCGAGGCGTGGTGACGGTCAGGGCTGTGAGGGTTGGCCGGCTGCGGGGGCGTGGGCGTGCCGCTGCCGCGCTGGTACAGGGTGCCGAGGCCCGTGCACGCCGACATCGGCCGGCCATGACAGAGAAGCAGAGCCGGTCCCGCCAGGGGATCGCAATGCGCCTTGCTCAACCACGAAGCAGCATCTTCGCGGTCGATGCGACGATCGCGATGTTCGGCATCGCGCGTGGCGAGCTGCCGCGAATCCTGGGGGACGCGACGAGCGAATCTCGGAATGGGTGCTCGGCGACACCGGATCCACGTCGGGCGAAGGCGACGCCGGAGCGACGTGCGCGTCGTCGGGGATCGTTGCTGGGCCGTCACGCGAGGTGCGGAAGCAGCGTTCGGATGCGCGCGACCGCGGCTCGGTCGTATACGACCTACGTTGGCTACTGCCTTGCCGACGGTACGTCGCTGCAGGAGATCGATCCGGATTTTTTCCAGCCCTCACGGAGCAGCCACGTCCTGGGCTGGTACACGACCAGCGGATCGTACGTGGCCGGGCCGCGCCACAGGAAGGGCTCGTCGCCGTACTCTGCCCAGCCGGTGAACATCGCCGCGCTGGAGAACCAGTCGATCGTCCAGCCAGACATCGGCGCGCGACGGTCCTCCTGGTGTTTCCTCCAGTTGTTCATCACGTAGGACAGCGCGTGCCGCGCCTGCCGTGGCGAGGTGATGATCTCGGCGTGGTAGCGGTCGGGGAACACCACGCCCCGCCGTCGCGGTCCTGGCTTGCCCTTGCTGATCGCCGCATTGAGATGCTTGGCGGCCGAGATCTGGAAGCCCTGCATTCCCCTGGCCAGTGCGCTCTTGTCGCTGGCTTCGATCAGCAGGTGGACGTGCGTCCGCTGGATACTGAGCTGAACGATGCGGAAGTCCTCGCGCAGCGCCGTGGTCAGCGTGGCTTCGCGGATCGCCTGGTACACGCAGCGGCGGCGCAGGTTGCCGACGGCGCCGACGACCCGCAGGACCACGTGAACCGGGTACCGCGCATGCAGGAAAGGGCGCTCCTTGTGCGGTGAGCCGGCCCGCTTTCCGTTTGGCGGCCGGCCAGCCCCGCGGCGCTTGCCACCGCGCTGCTTGAACAGCACCATCTGTTCCGCCTCGGATCGCTGCTTCGTGCGTGCAGCACCTGACGTCTCGGTCTTCACGCGCATTGTATGGATGCCGAGTTCGATTCAGTCAATTGAAATCGCCGATATTTTTTAAGATCGATGATCGGTCCGCAGGCCGCGGGTAGGCACACAGAGTCGGCCGGGCACATACGGCCGGTAGGCGTTCACCTGCCGATCTGCGTGAACCCGCTGCGTGGCGAATCGAACCCGCCAGGTTGCATCGAATGCGCGGGAAGCGCCCGGAACATATCCAGCTGGATTGGTGCGACAACTTCCATGAACGCTGGGCGTGCCCAGGCCCTCCCAACTGGAAACCAGACGCACGCAGCGCAGCGATCGCCCAATACTACATCCGCGGGGGTTCGCTGCGAGGTCGCGATGTCAGGCACGGCGATGTCGGACGAACGCGAGGTCACAGGCCTGCCGCCGGCCATGGGCATCGCGCTAGGATGGCGTGGTGAGTCGCGGAGCTCGGGGCTGCGACTCCCGGACATCAGGCATGCGTGATCGGATCGTCGAACAGCCGCCGGGAGCCACGGGCGCGAGCCCTGATGGTGGTCGCCGCGCTGACGCTGGTGCGAGGCGGGGGCAATAGGGAGGCGAGGGCGTGGCGACCAAGGCGATCAATTTCGCGGTCGAGCGGCAGCGACACCGTGGCTTCGTCGGTCGTGGTGCGCTGCTGGCCGAGCTCGATCGGCTGCTGATCGAGGAGCCGGCCGATCGTTGGGTGGTGGTGACCGGTGGACCGGGAATGGGCAAGAGCGCGTTGCTCGCGGCCTGGCTCGCACGTCGCGAGCGGGCCGGCGACCGAGTGCCGCATCACTTCATTCGTCGGGCCTGGGCGGACTGGGATGAGCCGGCGCTGCTGGTCGGCTCGCTGATCGCGCAGATCGAGGCGCGATTCCCCAGCCTGGGCGAGCCTGAGGCAGACCTGGCGCTGTCCCCCGCGGTGCGGCTGGCGGCGATGCTCGGGCGCGTCTCCGAACACGCGCTCGTGCCGCACGGCGCACGGCTGGTCGTGCTGATCGATGGCCTCGACGAGTACGATTCGCCGCCGGGACCGCCGCTGCCGGATCCACTTGCGGCGTTTCTGCCCTACGCGCTGCCGTCGGGCGTGAGCATTCTATGCGCGAGCCGGCCGCGTCATCCGTATGTAGATGCGCTCGCGACACGCGGCGAGATGATGCAGCTCGATCTCGACGACGCAGAGCGCTATGCAGCCGAGAACGAGGCGACCGTGCGCACATTCTGGGAGCAGGCGGCTCCCGCGCTCGGGCTCGATGCAAGGTTCGTCGCGGAAGCTGTGCGGCGCGCAGACGGCAATCTGCAGCACGCCGCGATGCTGCGCCAGCATCTGGCCGGTGTGATTCCGGCGCGGCGTCGTGTCGAGAAGATTCCGCGCGGTCTTGCCGCGTTGCTCGACAGTGCGTGGGAGCGGATCGCGTCCGATACGGTCGTCGTGGTCGGGCTGGGCATCCTGTGCGCTGCGCGCGAGGCGTTGACGATCGACGAGGTGGCCACCGTCGCCGGGTGGGACGGGGAGGCGCCGCGCCGGGCGTTCGTGCGCGGCGCGCGCGAGCTGCTCGTCGAGAGCCAGCGCACGGAGGATGTCCTTGCCTACCGACTTCACCATGACTCGATCCGTGGATATGTCGCGAAGGCGATCGGAGCGGGTGCGCTGCGCCAGTATCACCGCGCGCTGGCGGAGAAGCTGGCGACCTGGCCAGCGCCATTGGAGTCGGCAGCGCGGCAGTATGCACTTCGCCACGCGCTGCTTCATCGCATCGAGACAGGGGACTGGACCGAGGCGTGGCGCGTCGCCGGCGACCTGGCGTTCGTGGAGGCGAAGTGTCTCGAGTTGGGCGTCTGGGAAGCCATGTCTGACCTAG
>DATAPF010000514.1:0-7452 GCA_036265355.1 Kofleriaceae bacterium
GCCGATCACTTCTCGCTGTACACCATCGTCGCCGGCGGCTCGCTCGCCAGCTTGTCGCGGGCCGCCTCGACCCGCGCGAAGAATGCCAGGAAGTTCTCGCCCAGCACCTTGCGGACCTGGGCCTCGCTGTGCCCGCGCCGCAACAGCTCCTCGCTGAGCTTGGGGTACATCGAGACGTCGTCGAACCCGATCGGCGGGTCGCCGATGCCGTCGAAGTCATCGCCGATCCCGACCGCGTCCTCGCCGCCGACCTGGATCACGTGCTCGATGTGGTCGACGACCTTGGTCCACTGCGCGCGCGGCGGCGGCCCCTGCTTGTTCTGCAGCGCCGTCCACTCGGCGCGCAGCCGCTCTGGATCCTTGGCGTACGCCGCCTTGAGCCGCAGGTACTCCGGCTTGAGCCTGGCGAGCGTGGCCGTGAAGCGATCGTAGATCGCCTGGTCGAGGAACGACGAGCCGACGTTGATCATCACCACGCCGCCCTTGGCCGCGATCTGCTTGATCTGGTCGTCGGTCAGGTTGCGCGGGATGCTCGACAGCGCGCGGCACGACGAGTGCGACGCCATCACCGGCGCGCGCGACACCGCGAGGACGTCGCGGATCGTGTCGTCCGAGACGTGCGAGATGTCGACGATCATGCCGAGCCGGTTCATCTCCTTGACCACGGTCTTGCCGAACTCGGTGAGCCCGTGGTGGACCGCCGACTTCCTGGGGTCGAAGTCGGGCTCGTAGAACGGCCCCGACGAGTCCGCCCAGTGGTTGGTGTTGACGTGGGTCAGCGTCATGTAACGCACCCCGGCGCGGTACATCTCGCGCAGCACGCCGAGCGAGTCCTCGATCGCGTGGCCGCCCTCGATGCCCATCAGCACGGCGATCTTGCCGGCCTGCTTGGCGGAGCGGATGTCGGCGGGCGTGGTCGCGAGCGTCATGTCCTGGCGGTGGCCGTCGACCACGCGGTGGGTCAGGTCGATCAGCTCCAGCGCGCGCCGCGCAGCCCCGTGGTCGGCGTACGACGCGGCGACGTAGATCGCGAAGAACGGCGCGGTCAGCCCACCCTGCCGGGCGCGCGGGATGTCGAAGTGATCGGTCGCGCCGCGGGTCGCGACGTCGGCCCACTTGGCCGCCAGCTGGTCGGGCGCGTCGAGGTGGGTATCGACCACGATCGAGCTGGCGTGGATCTTCTGGGCGCGCGTGGCGATGTCGTCGGCACGCGCGATCAGCGGGAGGGTCAGGACCGCGAGAAACCAGTACCGCATGCGGCGCAGTGTAACGAGATGCTCGCCGCATGTCCGATCTCGCGCAGCGGTTTGCGGCGCCCCAGGCCGGATCCGGCGGGAACCGACCGGCGCGGGCCGTGCTGCCGCCGTGGTCACCCGGAGTCGATCAGAGAGCCAAGCAGCTGATCGGTCGCCGCAGTTTCCCTCCATCACAGCTTGAGCGCCATCGCGACGTCGTCGATCACCGCGTCGTCGACCCGGTAGCGGTCGCGCGTGGTGCCGAGCTCGACGAAGCCGACCGAGGCGTACAGCTTGCGGGCGCGGTGGTTGTGGGCGAACACGCCGAGGTCGAGCCAGGCCAGCCCGGCGGTGCGCGCCCAGCCGATCGCGGCGGCGAGCAGCGCGCGGCCGTGGCCCTTGCCGCGCCACGGCCGCTCGACGCCCATCCCGAGCATCGCGCGGTGGAACTCCGACGGCAGCCGGCCGCCGTGCAGGTCGAGGTGGCCGCGGATGTGGCCATCGACGACGACGCCCCAGGTCCGCAGCCAGTACGGCTCGTCGATCGCCAGCGACCAGCCGGCGCGGTGGCGCTCGATCGCGGCCGGCTCGTCGATCGGATCGTCCGACGAACGCGGCCGGAAGATCAGGTCCACACCGCGGCCGGACTCGCGGCTGTGGCGGGCGATGTGGGCCACCAGCGGGGGCAGGTGGACATCATCGAGCTGCATGATCATCGGGATATAGTGCCACGCATGACGCAATCGACGTGGCAGCTGCGCGGCCGGAACGCGCTCGTGACCGGAGGCACACGCGGCATCGGCCGCGCGATCGTGGCCGAGCTGCTCGAGCTCGGCGCGCACGTCGCGCTGGTCGCGCGCTCGGCGGCCGAGGTCGATGCCGCGGTGCGCGAGCTCGGCGACCGGGTGAGCGGCGTGGCGGGCGACGTGACCAGCGCCGCGGATCGCGCGCGGATCGTCGCCCACGTCCGCGAGCGCGGCCCGCTCCACGTGCTGGTCCACAACGCCGGCAGCAACGTGCGCGCGCCGCTGGTGAGCTATGACGATCCGACGATCGAGAAGCTGATCGCGCTCAACCTCACCGCGCCGGTGCTGCTGTCGCGCGACCTCCACCCGATGCTGCGCGCCGCCGGGAGCGCGAGCGTGATCCACGTCGGCTCGATCGCCGGGCAGATCGCGCTGCCGACCGGCGTGGCGTACGCCTCGGCCAAGGCCGGGATCGCGCAGGTCGCGCGCACGCTGGCGCTGGAGTGGGCCCGCGACGGGATCCGGGTCAACACGGTGGCGCCGTGGTACACGCGCACGCCGCTGGTCGAGCCGGTGCTGTCGCGACCCGAGGTGCTCGCGGCGATCCTGGCGCGCACGCCGCTCGGCCGGATCGCCGAGCCGCACGAGGTCGCGGCGGCGGTCGCGTTCCTCGCCCTGCCGGCGGCGTCGTACATCACCGGGCAGTGCCTGGCGGTCGACGGCGGGATGTCGATCCAGGGCCTGCCCGCGGTGATCGCGTAGCGATCCGCTGCGGGTCCCGCCCCGCGGCGAGCGACCGTACACCGGAGCCACGTGGCGGCAGGTCTCCCACCTCGGGGCGCCGCGCGCGTGCAGTTGTATGCTCGAACACCCGCGATACAGGAACTGGATCGTTCCTTGATTGAGGTGCCGCGAGACCGGCTCTTTACTCTGTGGCCGGCCCTGTGCGAGCGTGCGCCCTAACGGCGTCACGACGCTGGACGGTTCAGGAACCATCGCGTTTCACGGGGCTGTCGGGGTTCGCGGAACGCGCATGGAGCGCTGGACGGTCGTGCTCCGCCGGCAACGCCTCGCGACAGGAGAACCGGACATGAAGACAGCGCTACCCTGCTTGCTCTCGCTCGCCCTCGCCACCGGCGCCTGCACCGACGCCCCCGAGCCCGGCCCGGCGGATGACCCCGCCGAGGCCACCCAGGCGGTCGCCACGACCAGCTTCACGGCGTCCTACACCGGCCAGGGCAACAACGCGACGACCTGCAACACCAGCTTCAGCATCACGGGCCAGGAACCGTCGACCACCGGCACGTTCCCGGTGTTCCTCTACATGATCGGCACCAGCGAGTCGTCGACCAACGCGTCGGCGACCGCCGCGGTCGCCGGCATGGCGAGCCGGGGCTTCGTCGCGGGGTCGATCGCGTACAACAGCGGGACGTTCTCGAACTGCAACACGATCTCGGGCAAGGCGCGCTGCATCTTCAACGGGGCGAGCTCGACCAGCGCGCTGTCGGTGCTGTGCGCGCGCGCCAAGGCCGACTGCAGCAAGGGCGTGGTGGTCGGCGGGTTCAGCCAGGGCGCGGTGATCGCGACCTTGGCCAACAACTTCGACAGCCGGATCAAGGCCGCGTGGGGCATGGGCGACGGCGTGGTCTACTCGATCTTCAACCTGACGTCGTGCATGGGCAACGGCAACCGCACGCTGCCCAGCAGCCGGCTGCGCGCGGTCGACGGCGAGCGCGATCAGTTCATCGGCGCGGCCAGCGCGTTCGCGACCAGCGGCGACGCCGCCCACGTGCGCAGCCAGTTCCAGACCCTGACCGGGCTCAGCTGCGGCAGCACCGCGACCAGCTGCCTGCAGTCCAACGGCAGCGGCTGGTACATCGTGCAGAACGGCCAGGTCGCCGACGGCAGGGCCGACCACTGCTACATGCGCGCCACCGGCGACAGCTGCTCCGGCAGCCAGAACTCGCTCGACGCCGGCTGGCAGAACGGCACCGACCCGTGGGAGCTGGGCGCCAACCTCGACTGGCTGAAGACGTTCACCACGCCGTGACCGACGGGCGCCAGCCGGACGTGTCCGCTGGCCCCGACATGGAACATGCCTTGCATCGCTCGCGGCTCGAACATCTTTGCCGGATCGCGCCGCCGTGCGTGGTACGAGCATGGGGATCGTGGTGGTCGCGCAGCTCCGCCCGCTCGTGGTCGCGCTTGCCAGCGGATGCGTCTCGGCGGCCGGCCCGACGGCGCGCGGCCGGGCGAGCGCATCGGCAGCCCCCGCCGCCGCCCCCATCACCAACTGGGTCGTCACGGCGGCGCTGCCGCGACAGCAGATCTCGCGCGTCTCCGTGGGCCTCGCGGCGGGCGCGCGAGGCTGGGCGACGCTGCGCAGCCGATGGGGAGCCACACCGGCCCTGTTCTACCCGCTGACCCCCGATCCCGAGGATCCCGACCTGCTGGTCGTCGACAGCCCGCTGCGCGATGAGCGGCTCATGACCCACAACGGGAGCTTCCTCGGCGTGCTCGCGCAACCGTGCGAGCGGACGGCGAGGCCCGACGAATGCTGGGTGGGCGTCACCGTGGCCGTGTCGGGCGATGGGCCCGCCGCGCCGGAGCCTGGCTCGTTCCTGCCCGTCGAGCTCTCCATGCATCTCGTCGCCGACACCAGCTGCGAGCCGGCGGCGCCACGCGCGTTCACCGTCGAGCGGTCGCGCTGCCCGGGCGCCGAGCTGGGCGGCGTGGAGACCTGCGCCGCCGAGGCAGCGCGCGACGGCGGCTACTGGATCGGACCATTCCGCGTGCTGAGCGCCGCGTGGGTGGGAATGTGCATCGTCCCGGAGTGACGATCGCGGCGCTGCTCGCCGGCGCCGGTGGCTGTGCGCCGTCTCCTGCGCCGCGCGATCCGGTGGTGCGATCGCGGCCGCTGGCCCTCGGCGAGCGCGTCACGGGCTCGACCGCCGGATGGGACTGGCCCACGGGACCCGGCGGCGATGTCTGGACGTTCGACGCGCCGCGCACGGCGAGCTACCGGATCCACGTGCGGTCCGGCGATCACCGGGCCGCGGTCACCCTGTACGCGAACGCCGGGGGCGCCGTGCGCACGATCGGCGAGACCGGCGCCGCCGAGCGCCGGGAGGCGACGCTGTCGCGCCCGCTCGCGGCGGGCCGCTACTCGCTGAACGTCGACGGCAACCGCACCTACGAGCGGGGCCGTTACGAGCTCTGGGTCGAGGAGGACCGCGCGAACGACGCCGATCTGATCGACGAGGACCCCGGCCTCGCGGGCGCGGCATGTGCGGCGGCGCCGGTGCTCGACGGCGCCGCGCGCGGCGTGTTCGAGGGCCGCCGGGGTGGCGTGCGCGCGTCGTGCGGCGGCACCGGAGGCGCGACCGTGGTTCGCATCGACGTGCCCCGCCGCTCGACGCTCGAGCTCGATGCGTCGGCCGAGTTTCGGTTCGCGCTGGAGCTCCGCTCGGCGTGCACGGGTGGGACCGTCATCGCGTGCATCGCACCGCCGGGGCGCGACGGCACGCTGCGTGCTGCCGTCGAGCCGGGCACGTACTGGCTGGTCGTCGACACCACGGATCTCGGCGAGCCGGTGCAGACACCGCGCCGCGCCGGCCCGAACCTGCCGCGCCGCCCGATCCGCGGCGCGTTCTCGATCGCGAGCCGGCTGGTGCGACCGCCTGGCGCCGCCCCGTGACCTGACCGGCGGGTCCCGCTATCCTGCGGCGCCAGCCTGGGCCACGAGGGGACCCATGAACACCATCGGCTCGTTCGACTACGTGATCGCCGGCGGCGGCACCGCCGGCTGCGTGCTCGCCAACCGGCTGACCGCGGATCCGTCGGTCTCGGTGCTGATGCTCGAGGCCGGCGGCCGCGACAAGGGGATCTGGATCCACGCTGCGAGACCGTGCTGGCCGCGGGCTCGATCGGCTCGCCGCACATCCTCCAGTTCTCGGGCATCGGCCCGGGCGCGCACCTGCAGGCGCACGGCATCCCGGTCGTCCATGACCTCCCGGGCGTGGGCGGCAACCTGCAGGACCACCTGCAGCTGCGCACCGCGTTCAAGGTGCAGAACGCGCTCACGCTCAACACCCTCGCCAGCTCGTGGTGGGGCAAGCTGAAGATGGGGCTCGAGTACGCGTTCCGGCGCACCGGCCCGCTCACCATGGCGCCGTCGCAGATGGGGGCGTGCGCGAAGTCCGATCCGGATCAGCCGACCGCGAACATCGAGTTCCACGTCCAGCCGCTGTCGCTCGACAAGTTCGGCGATCCGCTGCACCGGTTCCCCGCGATCACGGTCAGCGTCTGCAACCTGCGCCCGACGTCGCGCGGCCACATCCGCCTCAAGTCGCCCGAGCCGCGCGCCGCGCCGGAGATCCGGCTCAACTACCTGTCCACGCCGGAGGACCAGCGGATCGCCGTGCGGTGCCTGCGCCTCGCGCGCCGGATCATCCAGGACACCGAGACCATGAAGCGGTACGCGCCCGAGGAGTTTGTCCCCGGACCCGCGTTCCAGTCCGATGCCGAGCTCATCACGGCGGCCGGCAATGTCGGGACGACGATCTTCCACCCGGTCGGGACGTGCCGGATGGGGCGCGCGGACGACGACGACGCCGTGGTCGACACCCGGCTCCGGGTGCGCGGCGTAGCGCGCCTGCGCGTGATCGACGCGTCGATCATGCCGACGATCACCTCGGGGAACACCGCCTCGCCCACCGTGATGATCGCCGAGAAGGGCGCCGCCGCCGTGATCGAGGACCGCCGGATCCGCCGCGCGCTGCCGGCGCCGGTCGACGGCGATCCGCGCCCCTGACCGGCGCCCACCCACGCGACGCGACGCCCCGAGGTGTGACGGAGGTGTGACGGAGCCGCTCGGTCCACATCCTCCGTGAGACGGACCCACCTCCGGATTTCGCTGACGCCGACGCGCGAACCGAGCTGGCACCGCAGAGGGAACCATGAGACGCTCGAGGGCGCACAGTGCGATGAGGGCGCGGTGTCCATCGGGTTTGCTGAACGCCATGGCCAGAACGGAGCCGGCGAGGGGGGCCTCGCCGAGGAGCTCGCTGCCCGTCACGATCTAGAGCTCGACGTCGCGCGCGCGCTGCTCGAGCAGGCGCAGCGCGCCGCCGCGGAGGATCCGTACCGGCGCTCCGAGCGCGACTGGTTCGATCTGCTGGTGGAGCGCCGCGAGCGGTTGCACGCGTCACCGGGGCGCGCGATGCGGACCACGCCACTCGCGCGCCCGCGCGCGGCGGTCGGCGCGCGCGAGGACCGGCGCGTGGCCGATGTGCTCGCGCGTGCGACCACCGGCCCGTCCAGCGAGGTCCCGTACCGGCAGGAGCTCGAGCGGTTCTTCGGCACGGCGCTGCCGGCGATCGACACCTACACCGGACGCGGCGAGCTGCGCGAGCTGGGTGCGCGCGCCGCCGCAACCGAGCGCACCGTCGTGTTCGCCGAGGACCGACCGG
>DATAPF010000515.1:0-25280 GCA_036265355.1 Kofleriaceae bacterium
ACCGGCGCCCGTCCCGATCCCGGCGCGTCTCGACGGGCACCCGCTCGGGACCGTGCTTCGCTGGGTGCTCGAGAAGGACCCCGCCCGCCGGGCCGGCTCGGCCGCCAACTTGATCGCGCGGCTCGACGACATCACGCTCGCCGGGCTCGCCGGGCTCGCCGGGCTCGCCGATGATGCGGGCTACCTGGTCGACGAGCCGCGCACGACCGTGTCGTACGCCGCCGGCGGTGCGCTGACCGGAACGGTCGTCCTTGGCGTGCGGGGCGAGCGTCGCCAGATCACGGCCCTGTGCTGCAGGCTGTGCCTGCACACTTCTGCGCGATCCGCCGAGGTCGGTGTGGAGCTCCTCGACGTCTACCGCAACGACTTGCTCGCGCTTGCCGGGGCAACCATCGAGGAGTTCGGCGGGCTGGCGATGGCGGGGCTGGGCGGGCTTGCGCTCTACGGCTTCGGCGTGCCGCGCGCCAAGGGCACGGACGCGCGCATGGCCGCATGCGCCGCGCTCGAGCTGTGCCAGCGTGTCAGGTCGCGCTCGGCGACGCTGATGGCCCAGGCGGGAGTCGGCGCCAGCGTGCACGTGGGGATCCACGCCGGTCTCGTCACGACCGGGGACGCCGGCGCAGGCGGTGCCCTCGCCCATAGCACCGTGGTGGCCATGGCGAGCGCCCTGGCACTCGACGCGCGCGATCCATGCGAGTCGTCGATCACCGTCAGCGCCGAGTTTCGGCAGCTGATCGCCAGCCACTACGAGTTCGAGGGCACCGCGTCGAACGAGCGCCGGGGCATCGAGCTGTCGTGGCGCACCGACCCCCTGATCGCGTATCAGCTCACCGGCGAATCGCTGTCCGGGGTGTTCGCCAGCGGTGTCGCGCCGATGGTCGGCCGCGATGCCGAGCTCGCCTTGCTCGTCGAGGCCTGGCGTGGCGCGAGCGAGCGCGGTCGGGTCGCGCTGCTCCGCGCCGAGGCCGGGATGGGCAAGTCCCGCCTGGCGCACGAGCTGCGCCAGCTCACCCACGACGCCGGCCACGGCTGTCTGGCGCTGCGCTTCTTGCCCGAGATGGAACACGTCTCGCTCGGCCCGCTGCTCGAGCTCCTGCTCGAAGAGCTCGACGTCGGCGGGAGGGGCCGCCGGCCGAGCTGCACCGCCCTGGCAGGGGCCCTCGCGGGCTTCGACCTCGAGCTGGGCACCGCGGTCCCGCTGCTGTGCACGTGGCTGTCGATCCAGCTCGAGCCCCCGTTCGCGGTGCTGCCGTTCTCACCGCTCAAGCAGCGTGAGCTGCTCTACGAGGTCCTCGTCGAGATCTATGCCGAGCTGCTCCGGCGCCGCGCGGGCTTGCTCCTGATCGAGGATCTGCACTGGGCGGACCCGAGCTCGCTCGAGTGGCTCGGTTGCTTCGGCCGCCGGCTCGATGCGAAGGGGGGCTTCGCGCTCGTGACCGCGCGGCCCGAGCTCGCCCCGCGCTGGGAGGGCTTCGAGCTCTTGACCGTCGAGCTCGGCGGCCTCGACGACCAGCAGGTCGCGGCGCTGGTCACCGGCCTGCCCGCGGCGGCGGGGCTGTCCCGAGCCGTGATCGCCGAGATCGTCGAGCGCGCCGATGGCGTGCCGTTGTTCGTGGAGGAGCTCGCGCGTGCGCTGGCCGGGAGCCGTGCCGGGTCGGCGCAGGTCCAGGGCCCCGACGTTCCGTCGACGCTGCGCGAGCTACTGGCCAGCCGGCTCGACGAGCAGGGGCCAGCCAAGGAGGTGGCCCAGCTCGCGGCCGCGATCGGCCGCGAGTTCGACTACGAGCTGCTGCGCGCGAGCTCGAGCAAGGACGAGGCCACGCTGCTCGCCGATCTCGATCAGCTGGTCTCGGCAGGGCTCTTGCTGGGCCGCCGCCGGGTCGGAGGGCAGACCTACCTGTTTCGCCACGCGCTCTTGCGCGACGCCGCGTACGAGAGCCTCACGCCGTCCGTCCGGCGCGCCGTCCACGACGCCCTCGCGCAGACGCTGCTCGACGAGTTTCCCGAGCAGGTCGCGTCTCGCCCCGACGTCGCCGCCCGGCACCTGAGCCTGGCCGATCGCTGGCGCGAGGCCGTGCCGCACTGGATCGAGGCCGGCTCGCGCGCGCTCGCGACGAGCTCCTACGCCGAGGCGAACGCCCACTTCAGCGCCGGGCTCGAGCAGCTCGCGCGCTGGCCCGAGTCCCACGCTCGCGACGAGCTGGAGATGGAGATCCACTCGCTCCTGGGGATGGGCCTGGTCGCGACCCAGGGCTACGCCTCCGCGCAGGTCGAGCACAACTTCGGGCGGGCCAACGAGCTCGCCGCCCGCCTCGGCCCGGCCGAGACCCCGGCGCAGGGCTTCAAGCGCTTCACCGTCTCCCGCGGACTGTGGATCTACCACATGGTCCGGGCCGAGCTCGACGAGGCCCATGCATCTGTGGACCAGATGCGGGCCCTCGTGCGCGATTCTCCGCTGCGCGTCGAGGTCGAGCTCGCCGATGCCAAGAACGCGATGTGGGAGGGGAGGCTCGCGGTGGCCGACGGGCACTACCGTGCCGCCGAGGCCCACTATGATCCCGAGCTGCACGCGGAGCACGCGACCTGGTTCACCCAGGACCCGCTCGCGGTCAGCCTCGCCGGGCATACGTGGATCACCGCGCTGACCGGCGACCGCGATCGGACGACGCGCCTGCTCGATCGCGCCCTGGGCCACGTGGAGGCGCTCGGTCACCCACACAGCAAGGCGTACGTGCTGGCCCACGCGGCCCAGCTCCAGTACTTCTGGCGCGACGAGCCGATGGTCCGTCACTTCTCCGAGCGAGCGATGGCGATCAGCAGCGAGCTCGGGTTCCCCAACTGGCTGGCCACGGGGGGCATGCTGCACGGCTGGTCGCAAGCCCAGCGCGGGCAGATCGACGCCGGCCTCGCCGAGCTGCGCTCGAGCCTGGGGCTCTGGCAGTCCTTGAACGTCAGCCTCAACGGCCCCCTGCGCGGCGGCCTGCTGGCGGAGCTGCAGGTCCTCGCGGGCGATCTCGACCAGGCGATCGCGTCGCTGCGCGCGAGCCTCGCGCTGTCGGCCCGGACGGGCGAGCACTACTTCGACGCCGAGCTGAGGCGGCTCCTGGCGGTCGCCCTGCTCGAGCGTGGCACGCCGGGATCGGCGGCCGAAGCGGAAGCCGAGCTCCGCGGGGCGATCGCGGTCGCGGAGCCGCAAGGCGCGAACCTGCTCGCGCTGCGCGCGAGCGTCAGCCTCGCTCGGTTGCTGGTCCAGCAGCATCGTGCGTCCGAAGCGCGACTCCCGCTCGCGCGGGCGTGCGAATGCCTGGCCCAGGTCGCCCCGTTCGACGAGCTGACACGCGCACGTGAGATGCTCGCGTCGCTCGGTTGAGCAGGAAGCCCCATGACGTTACCCCGCGTTTGGCCCGTGAAGGGGCTCATGCCCTTGACGCTCACGCCCCCGTTCCGCTCGTCGCGGCTCTGCATGAGCTACCTGCCGCTGCGCGCCAGGCTCGACCAGCTCACCCGGTTCTGCGACGCGTACCTCAATTTCAATCACGACCTGGGCCTCCCCAACGAGGTCGGGGTGTTTCGCCCGCGCTTTCCCCTGGTCTACCTGATCGTGGCCGCGCATCCGCGGCTCGAGTCCCTGACCGACCAAGTCTACCTGGTCCAGCACGAGCTCGCGTTCTCGATCCCCGTGGAGATCCATCGCCGGGACCGCGAAGGCTGGCACGTTGTCGGCCACGCGTTCGCCCAGCCGTTCATCTTCCTCGATAGCCCGCTGGGCATGACCACCGGTCGCCTCGTCTGGGGATGGCCCAAGGCCATGGCCACGTTCGAGTCGAAGGCAGGCTGGGCCGAGGGCCATGGACCGCTGCGGATGTCCCTGCCCGAGATCGAGGGTCGGCCCCTGATCACGATCCGCAGGGACCCGCAGCGGGAGTTCGATCACCCGATGGGCGGGTCCTGGGGGATGGCGAGCGGGGCGTGGAGGACATTGGCGACGAGCTACACGGCGATGATGCGCGAGGTGTTCGCGCCGTGGCTCGACCCGCGCGGCGCCCTCGACCGCATGACGGTGCTATCACGCCAGCTTGCGCGGCTACCCGACGTCCTGCTGGACATCGTCACGCTCAAGCAGTTCCCCTGGTCGGATACCCGCCGAGTCACGCACCAGGCGATCATTCACTCGAGCGCGAAGATCACGCGCATTCACGAGGTGAGCCTGCTCGGTGCCGAGTACCAGGCCCTCGGGGCGCTCTCGGGGGGCCTGCGCGTTGACATCGGACGTCACGACATGTACCCGATCGCCGAGCTCCTGGGGCTCGAGCCCGACCGGACCTCGACGAGCAGCGACGGGCGCGCGATCTGGACCTTCGAGCCGCTGATGCCGTTCCGCGCGATCATCGACGCCGAGTACGCCGCAGGGCGAGGCCTGTGCCAGCGGAGGCACGTGGGCTCGTGGTATCGGCCGTATGCCAGCCCTGACGTCACACCCGATCCTTTCCATGATCCGGAGAGCACTACCCATCACGACTACGTCACGGCGCAGGGACCGGCGACGCAAGTCCAGGAGCACCCGCGCACCCTTCCCGGGCTTCGCCTGTGCGTCTACCCGCTGGCGACGCACCCCGACCCCAAGCAGTTGCGCCGGCTCTGCTGTGATTGCCTGGCGCTCGAAGCGTCACGGTACCAGCTCCAGATCGCCGAACCGTACGTCTACCTCGTGACCGCACAGGCCAGTTCGCTCGGCTTCGTGAGCCTCTGCGTGCCCGTTTCGATCACGGAGACGGATAAGGCGAATCAAGCGGGAAAACCCCATCGGGCCGTGGTGATCCCCTTCGAGCACGCGAGCAGTGGGCGCGAAGCCATCGCCTTCATGGAGTATGCGGGGCGAAGGACCATGCCCGCCGAGCTCCGCTGGTACGAAGCGGCCGAGGACGGGCTTCGCTTCGCGCTGCGGGCCGAGCTCGCGCCCGTGCTCGGGGGCGGGCGCCGAGCCGAGTTGCTGCCGGTGCTGGAGATCTTCGCCTCACCCGCGCCCGACAAGCGTTCGCCGCACGCCGGGCCGAGCTGGTGGCGCAAGCGAGCACCGACCCACCCGTTCGAGGCAACCGTTCTGTCCCTCGCCCAGTTCCCGCATGCCAGGTTCGTCGGCCGGGCTTGCGTGCAGGCACGATTCGCCATGACCCACACCCTGGAACCGAGGCCGGGCACGCGCGACCCCATCCCGGCGGCGCGGGTGAGGTTCCACGACTACGCCTCGCAGTCGCTCGTCGACGTGTTCGATCTCGCAGGCACCGTCGCGGTGGCGCCCGGGGTCCGCGCCGCCGACGCATACAGCCCCTGGTCCGAGGTGATCGACCTGGGCATGTCCCGGCGTGAGCACTGGCCCGCCGGCGTCACGCCCGGCTGATCACCCAGGTCGGAAGCTTCTCGATGAACGCCAGGTCGCGGCTGGAGGGAAGGCCCGCGCAGGCGCTCGCGAACTCGTGCTGGGCCGCCCCGGCGAGGGCGTGTGCCACCCGCTGCGCGTGCTCGATGGATCCGTACGCGTCCATCCGCTCCCGCATCCAGCGGACCCCGTCGGCGCTGCGCTGCTCGCGAGGCTCCCCGAGGATCTCCCGCAGGCGCTCGCGCTCGCCGGTGCCGGCTCGACCGAGCAGGTGGATGAGCATCAGCGTGCGCTTGCCCTCCCACAGATCGCCGTCGATCTCCTTGCCGTAGCGCTGCGGGTCGCCGATCAAGTTGAGCAGGTCGTCCTGGATCTGAAAGGTGGCGCCCAGGAAGAACCCGAAGTGGAGGAAACGATCGGGATCGATGTTCCCACGCGTGCCGATCAGCGCGCCGACCCGCATGGGATAGATCGTCGTGTACCAGCAGGTCTTCTTGAGCACGAGCCGCAGGTAGTCCTCATCGGTGAGCGCGATCCGGTTGTCTCGCCGCCAGGCCAGCTCCATGGCCTGGCCCTCGATCGACACGCGCGCCATCCGCTGGGTCTCCTCGAGCAGGCGCAGGGTGAGCGCGGGCCCGAGGTGGCGATGGAGGCCCAGGAGCGGCTCGAAGGCCAGGACCGCGAGCGCGTCGCCAGCGTGGACGGCCGCGGGGACTCCGTGCAGCGCGTTCAGGCTGGGCTGCCCGCGGCGCTGCTCGGCCTCGTCTTCCACGTCATCGTGGACCAGGAACGCGTTGTGCATGAGCTCGATGGCGGCGGCCACGTCGATCACGTCCTCGATCGCCGCCCCGAATGCCCGCGCCGCCGCGATGCACAAGCCCGAGCGCAGCATCCGTCCACCCCGGCGCGGATAGTCGCAGATCAGGGGGTACAGGCCGGCATCGTGCTGCCACGAGCCGAGGCAGGTCTCGAGGCGAGCGCGGGTGATCGTTCCGTACTCGTCGAGCAGCGTCTTGACCAGCGTGAAGCTCATGAGCCCGCGGCGATCAGCAGCGAGAGCGTGCCCTGCGGGATGCCGGTCACGGCGTCCACGATGCAGGCGTTGTAGCGGCCTGCGGGTTGCTCGGGGGGCACCACCAGCTCCACGCAGAGGGTGCCCTCCTCCACCCGGGAAGTGACGGGAATCGGCGGGATCGTGGCCTCCGCGCTCACCGGACGTAGCTGGTGCACCACGAACGACGAGCGCGCGGCGCCGGCACGGAGATCGATCTCGACGTGGGTCATGCGCTGGCTCGAGACCCCCACGCGAACGCGGTTGCGCTCCGGGCTCGCCGGCGCCGGCGCTGGCGTGGGCTCGGGGTGGGGCGGCCCGGGCGGCTCGGACCCTGGAGCGGGCGGCGCCGAGGTCGACGCAGGGCCGGCCGCCCGCTGCATCATCTGGAGCCAGGTCGACATGAACTCCGAGGTGGCCTGGACCATCTGGAGGCCGAATTGGGCCAGATCCTCGGGAGCGGCTGCGGCTCCTCGCGCGGCCCAGCTCCACGGGCGCAGGCTGCTCGCCGTCTCGCGGCCGCTGCCGACGAGCTCGTCGATGACGCGATACCCGAGCTCGACCGCGTCACGGATCGAGCCGGGGTGGGGCGAGGCGACCGGACGCGACGTGCCTGGACCGAACACCGTCGACCCATTGCGGATCGGCGCGGTCCGGTCGAGCTCGGGGAGCGAGATGCGGCGGCCGGCTCGGGAGGTCATGTCATCGCTCATGTCGTCGCTCATCGGGTCAAGGGTGATCGTAGCCAATGATGTCTTCGAGCGCTGGGCTGCGCGACACGGCGTGCGCGGCCAGCATGCCCGACATCACCGCCGCCTCCACGCAACCCTCGTTGAACCCGCAGCTCGTGTAGTCGCCGCAGACCGTCAGGTTGTCGAAGCCGGTGTCGAGCGGGGAGATCCGGTGCTGGAGGCTGCCCGGCAAGGCGAGCGCATAACGCGACGTGGGATCGACGTTGGCCTGCCAGAATTGCGAGTCGAACCGGTCCTGGCCGTGCTGGTCGGTCTCGGCGCCGCCGGCGGGGACCAGCAGCTCCCAGCGGAACCGCCCGGGCTCGGCGTGCGCACGCGGCCACAGGTGAACGACGTCGCGGTCGAGGAACCGGATCGCGTTGTCGCGCACGCGTCGAGCTTGCGCGATGCGAAACTCCGGTCCTTCCCGGGGTTCCCCCGGGGGCGGGTCGGGCAGCACCGAGCAGAAGTAGGCGAGCGAGCGGGGTCGCTCGGGCATGCGCTCGAACGCGATGAGCTGTTGCATGTCGGCCCAGGTGTCGAACGGCTCCACGAACCCCGAGATGTTGACCGGCCCGCCGTGCCAGCCCAGCTGTTCCATATCAGCGCGCATCCAGATCTGGAACGCCTGGGTCGCGACCGACTTGCACGACGCGACCATGGTACGCCACCGCGGGCTGCGCGCGACGAGCTCGCGCGCGACGTGGGGGACGGCGCCGACGCCGACGCCGAGCACGACCAGATCGAAGTCGCGGGACACCTCGAGGATCTTGGTCTCGGCGCGATGCTCGTCCCAGTGCGACTCGAAGTCCACGCCCTGCTCGGCCAGCGCCGCGCCGGTTTCGAGCTGCGACCAGTCGGGCTGCGACGGCCAGCACGGCAATCCGCCGATCGTGACGAGCGGCTCGTAGGGGCGCCCGCCGCGGACCTTCGCCTGGACATCGAGTTCGAGCGCCTGGACGAACGGGCGCTCGTTCGGGGCGAGTGCTTCGGGTCGGCACAGGGCGATGTTGCGGAGCCGGTGGAAGAACTCGAAGCGAACCCCCCGGGCGCGGAGCACCTCGTAGAGCGGCGCGAACACCACGTCGCCCATGCCGGCCTGCATCTTCCAGAAGAACGCCCCGCGGTAGGTGAAGAACGCCCGCAGCGCGCCGCGCAGGGCCTGGCCCGCGGCGATGCGGGGGCGGGTCACGTCGCCATCTTCGTAGCCAAACGCGAGGTCGTAGAGCGCGCGCACCAACCCGCTGTGGGTCGAGCGCTCGGACGCCCCGTGCATCTGCAGCCACTCGCGGCAGTCGTAGTCGTCGATCGCATCGAAGCCCCGCGGATCGATCAGCAGTCGGTGCCGGATCACGCCGTGGATCACCGCGAATGTCAGGTCGACGATCTCCCACAGCCGCCGGAGCTCGTCGTTCTGGCGAACGAGCTCCTCGATGACGCCCCGGATCCCCCGCTTGACGCGATCGTGGAGCCCGAGCACCATCTGCTCGGGAACGCCTGGCAGCGCTTCGAGCGCGAGCTCGAACAGCTGCATGGCCTCGAGCACCGCCGCCAGGCTCGCGAGCTGCCCGTACCCGAGCACCCGCGTGATCGCCGACGCCAGCGCGTCCTGGCCCATGCCCGGCGCGGGCCGCGGCGCCCGATCACCGGGGCCAGCGCTCCGGCTGCCGGCGGCCTCGAGCAGCGTACGCAGCAAGGCCACGCTGCGCACGAGGTAGTGGCTGATGGGCCAGCGCCGGGGAGTGGGAAACGGGTCACCGGGCAGCCCCGGCGCCGGCGGGAAGCAGGCCTGCCATGGCAGCCAGTCGCCGTCGGGTGAGCGATCGGTGACCGCCGACGAGCTGTCGGGCTTCCACCCATCGCGCCAGTCGGCGATCGGGCAGACCCGTGGATCGCGCGCGGCCTCGGCGTAGCACTCGCGCATCATCCGGAACGCGTTGTCGTAGAAGCCCATCCACAGGTGCAGGCCGTGCTCTTCGATGCGGCCGCCCGCGCCGCGACCCGACGCCCCCTTGCCGCCCAGGCGCCAGCCGAGCTGGTACACGGTGACGTGGTAGCGCTCGCGCAGCGCGGGGCGGGACAGCTCGAACGCCGCGGTCAGCGCCGCGCAGCCACCACCGATGATCGCAACCTCGATCGGAGCGCGTGTGCTCATCGCCAGTGCGCGGAGTGTACATCGACGTCGAGGTCGGATCGCTCGGCGCTCGCCGCTTTGCCAAGGGTCAGCACGAGATCGGGGCCGTACACGCGCGCCGGGGTCTGAAAGCCCGGCTCGAGGTCCCCCGCGAGGACCCGCTGGACGATGGCCGCGGCGCTGACCTGGCTCAGACCATACGCCTCGGCCGTGCGCAGGCGTGCCGCGGCGCTGCGGCCTCCCGATCCGCGCGCGACCGCGACCAGGCAGGCGCGGTGGAGCGCGCGGAGGTCCGCGCGCGGGCCCGGCCCGAGCAGCGCGGCGCTCGCCCGGATCCACCCGCGGGCAAGCTCGTGACCGAGCCAGGGCGAAATGGGGCGGGCGAGCGCCTGGAACGTATCCAGCAGCGGGTTGGTCTCGAAGTACACCGTGATGTCGGGAGCGCCGGTGGTGTAATACGCGGTGGCAACGTCGCCCCAGCTCGAGACCACGCAGTCCCGCGGGCCGGCCCCGAAGTCGAAGCTCCGGCGCAGCGAGCCCATGGGGACGTGGATGATGCGGCCGCCCCGGCGGACCGCGGGGGGGCGCGCGAGCTGCTCGACGAGGGTGATCGACGAGCCCCGCGACATCAGGCGCAGCCCGGCGACCGCCAGCATCAGCTCCGACGGCGCCGCGACCTTGCCGGCGACGTGGGCGAGCAGGCAGTCCGAGGCGACCACGTCGAAGCCGACCGCCGGCAGCAGCATGAGGCCGCGCGCCCGCGCGTCCGCGTCGAATCGCTGGACGCGCTCGATGCTCTCGTACTCGCCGGACAGGTCCAGATAGTGGGTTCGCGTCGCCAGGCAGGCCGCAACCGCGGCTTCGCTCGATGCGGTGAACGGCCCGGCCGCGAGCAGCAAGACGGTGATGTCGTCGAGCAGACCGGGCAACGACGCGAGGGTCGCGACCCTCCCCGGTAACCCCATCCGCTGGGCCAGCGCGCCCAGCTTGACCGCGTCGCGACCGGCGAGGACAGGGCGGATCCCGAGCGCCACGAGCGCTTCGACCACGAGGCTGCCCGTGAACCCGTAGGCCCCGTAGATCATCACCCGGCCCGAGCCCATGCCTCGATGAGTAACACGAGGCAAGTCCAGGTCATGCACGAGCCTTCCGCGTTGACCCCCGACCGGCGCGCAGAGCATACTGACGCCGTGCGACCGTACGCGATGCCGGAGGGTGAGTGGATACGCGCGTGGAACTCGGCCTCCTGCTTCACCAATCGCTACGGTGGATTCCGGGCTTCGGGGCTCTCGGCCGTGCCCGCGGTGATGCCGATCAAGCAGGCCCTGCAGGTGCTCCAGCGTCATTCGCCAGCTGCCTGCGAGACGATACGGCGACGGATACGCATGTACAAGATGTACGCCGATCAGCATGAGGTCGGGGGGGCCTCCGCGCGGGGACTCGACGACTTGCTGGATTACGTCGACCGCCTCCCCGGGATGCCTCTGCCTACCGACGTGCCAAAGAGCGAAGAGATCGACAAATTTGTCGTCGCCGGCCAGGCGCATGATATCTCGCATGGTGGCGAGAGTGAGCATCCTTGTTTCTGGCGGGCCCCGCCGATTGCTGGTTACGATGGTGCCAATCTCATCACCAAGGTCACGGTGAGGGGGGCGATCGAGCGTGCGTTTTGCGAGATCAAGAAGTGCCTCAACCCCGTGAACTGGGCGAACACCCTCACCGAGGGATCGGGCTTCTCCAGATCCTACAAGGTCGAGCTGCAAGGCGATCATGTGGTCTACGACCCCGATGGGTTTCCCCGCCGGGCGGAGCCGCAGCCCGGAGAAACCGAGTGCTGGGAGGGCGTTCTGTTCGAAGACGTCGACTGGTCCTGGAATGGCGCGCCGATCACCAGGTTCTGCAACCTGCTCAACATCAAGTTTTATCAGCCCGAGGCTTCGCCCACGAACGCTTCCGGGCCCGAGCTCGTGCTCGAGTACGACCTCCGCCAGTCGCTGTCGAGCGATCTGATGGGGCTGCCTCGACCTGGAGGCCTCGAGATCGACAGCGGCGTGGCCAAGGTGTACGAGGTCGAAGCGGCGCTGAAGGCCAGCGATGTGCTCTCTGAAGACGATAGAAGGCTTCTGCAGAGTATCAACTGTTCTTCCAGGACGTTCTTCTTTGTGACGGTCAGCAAGGCCATGCGCTTTGCCTCTCTCTCCCCAGGCATCGTCTCGGGCGCTCCGCTGAGCTCGGGCCAGATCATGAACTACCTGGCGCCATCCATCATGACGAGCTGGATGGACCTGGCGGTCAGCCTCGGCGTCTTCAACATCCACATGAAAGGCAATCCTTGATGGATCGGTCCGACCAAGACCCTGCGTCGTCGTATGGTCCGTTCGACGCAAACACGCTCATGGATCTGATCGAGTCATACCAGCAAACCATGCGCGCGGCCGGCAAGGCCTGGCTGAGGGCGTGGACCCTGGCGACCCAGCCCGATCCGCGCCACTGGTTCCAGCAGTCGACGCAGATCTGGCAAGATTGGGTTCGAGATATGCTCGAGGCCGCGGGTGGTTGGTGGCCTGGTCCGCGGTGGCTCGACCGCGATCAACTCTCGACCCTGTCGTTCATCATCGGTCACGCGACCGAGATGGCGGGGCCGAAGGAGATCGCCCTGCCCATCGTGACCGATGGGATCGATGGGGCGGTTCAGGTCGACAGCTCGGACCTCGTGCGGCTCGACGCACGGCCGAAGGCGCCGGAAGCGCCACAGCGTGAGCCTGCCGCCCCGCGACGCACCAGGATCTCCAAGGACCATGTCGCGGCCCAGATCGAGCGCGCTCGTCGGACCCTCAGCGTCAGCCTCGTCGATCTCAAGGGGCTGCAGCTCAGCGCCCCCATGCAGTTCCTCGGCTGCATCTACACCCGCGCCGTGCCCCAGGTGCCGGTGGTGCTGCTCCACGTCTACGTTGTCCCGGACCAGTGGGGCTGAGCCTCGCGCTAGGCGTGGTCGATGCGGAGGCGATCGAAGCCGATCCGGATCTGCTGCGAGCCGGCGCGGCGTTCGATCACGCCGTGCGCGGGCCGGATCCTAGCCAGCTGCTGACGCGTGCGGTGGACCCACAGGTTGAGCAGCGGCTGATCGATGCCCAGCTGCTTGAGCAGATCCTCGCGATGCACCCAGCCGTGCTCGCTCGGCGGCAGATCCTCGTCGCGCGCGTCGGCCAGCCGGCAGCGGGCCAGCTGGAGCATGAGGGCGAGGTGCGCGCGAGCCTCGACTTCGTGGACGCTGCCGCCGTCGACGAGCCGCATCGCGATGTGCTCGCCGTCGCGGCTCACGTAGAACTCGAGGCCGAGCGGGGCGAGGGCGGGCCCGCTCTGCCCCTCCGTCGTGCGGTGGTGACGAGACGGCAGGCAGATCCGCCAGGACTGTCCCCCGGCCACGAGGATCTCTTGATCTTCGAGTACCCAGGTCTTGTCGCTGCCCTCGGCCAACCACTCCCCGGTGCTGCCGACATAGATCGAGGTCTCACAGGCCTCGAGCGCGGGCAGCGAGAGCATCCCGTCCTCACTCAAGGCGATCTCGCCCGTGTTGGACAGCGCCATCAAGATCGGAGGACCGTCCTCCACCATGCGATAGCGGTGGGCGGGGATCCCGAACGTCAGCAGGCACCCGCTCGCCAGGGCGGCGGTCTCGCCCACGGCGAGCTTGCGATCGTCGACGAATGTCCCGTTCCGGCTGCCGAGGTCCTGGATCCGCCAACCCTCGCCGTCCCACACGATCTCGGCGTGAACCCCGGAGACATCGTTCCTGGCGATCTGTAGGTGGCAGGCCTTCGAACGCCCTACGAGGTGCCTCGAGGCGACGTATGTCTTCACCCCGGTTCGCACATCCTCGAGGATGGCCACGCAACCAAGATACCAGCCGCCGCCGCGGAAGTAAATTTGCCGGTCTAGCGAGCTAGCTTCCTTCGAGGAAGCCGCTCGCGGCATCGGGTACACCTTGACCCTGGAGCCTCTCGCGGCGCGGTACGTTGCAGGTCAGGTCAGATCGGGCGAGATCACAATCGCGACAGCGCCGCCGCGGCGCGGTCGTGCAGCGCCGGATCGGCGAGGCATGCCTCGAGGTGCGGCCGGGCCTCGGCGGGGCGGCCCAGCGCGCCCAGGGCCAGGCCGAGGTTGTAGCGGTTGCTGAGCTTCTGCGGCTGGAGCTGGTAGGCGGCGGTGAACGCCGCCAGGGCCTCGGCGGGGCGGCCCGCCGCGAGCGCGATCTTGCCGTGGGCGCGCTGGGCGCTCGCGCTGAACGGAGCGGCGGCGGCAGCGCGCGCGGCCCAGCCCTGCGCCTCGTCGATCCGGCCCGCGTCGAGCAGCTCGAGCGCAAGGTCCTCCATCGCGCGGGGCTCGCCGCCGCGCGCCGCGCGCTCCAGCAGCGGCAACGCCTCGGCGCGCCGGCCGTGCGCCCGCAGCAGCAGCGCCTGCCGCAGCTCCAGCCGGGGCGATGGCGCCCGCCGCAGGCCCTCGCTGACCGCGGCCTCGGCGAGCTCGGCCTGGCCGCTGCTGTCCAGCGCCTCGGCGTACATGCTCCAGGCCGCGCTGTCGGCGGGAGCCGAGGCCACCGCGCGCTCCCACAGCCCGGTCGAGGTCGCCCAGCTCGCCTGGGCGTCGAGCGAGCGCGCCAGCTCGGCGAGGCCGATCACGAGCGCGAGCGCGATCCGCGCGCGCGGCGTCGGCAGCCGCGCGATCCCGACTGCGGCGGCGAGCGCCACCCCGAGCGTCGGCCACAGCGCGTAGCGGTCGGCCACCAGGTTCTGCAGCGCCAGCGCGGCGTGGCTCGCCGGGAACCAGCCGAGCAGCCACAGCCCCGCCGCGGCGCGCAGCTCGCCGGGCGGTCGCCACCGGCCGCGCGCGGGCACCAGCGCGACGCCCAGGATCGCGATCAGCCCGATCGCGCCGAGCGCGATCTCGAGGCCGCCCGGCGCGGGATAGGCCACCGCGTTGGGCCGCGCCATCGCGGCGAGCTCCACATGGAAGCCGTGGACGCCGAGCACGGTGGCGAGCCAGTCGCCGTGACCGGCGACCGCGACCACGCCGGTCCGCGACGCGGTGATCAGCACCGGGGCGAACGCCGCCGCGCCGACGATGGCGAGCACGCCGAGCCCGAGCGCGCTGCGCCGCCACGACCGCCGGCGCGCGGGCAGCGCGAGCTCCAGTGCGCCCAGCGACGCGATCGCGAACGCCGCCGGCGCCTTGCTCCACACCGCGCACACGGTCGCGAGCGCTGCGCCTGCGAGCCAGCCGGCGCTCCGGCCGGCGCGGAACCGCGCGTGGCCCAGCCCGGCGGCCGCCGCGAACAGGGCGCCGAGCAGGCCCTTGCGCTCCGACAGCCACGCCACCGACTCGGCGTGGCTGGGGTGGATCGCCCAGATCAGCACCGCGAGCCCGGCGATCGTGCGATCGACGCCGAAGCCATCGAGCATCGCGAACACCAGCGCGATCGTCGCCAGGTAGAGCACGAGGTTGGTCAGGTGAAACCCGCCGTACGCGTCGCCCCACAGCGCGACGTCGAGCATCACCGACAGGTCGCGGACCGGCAGGTACTCGACGCCGAGCGCGTAGCGCACCGGCGAGTGCGGATCGAGATCGAAGAACACCGCGCGCACCGCATCGACCGACGGGTGCGCGACGACGAAGTTGTCGCTGTACAGCCAGGGATCGTCATAGCTCACCAGACCGCGGCCCAGCGTGGGCACGTAGATCGCCGCGGCGGCCGCCAGGGCGAGCCCGAGCAACACGATCCCGGGATGCCGCCGGGCGGCATCGATCGCACGCATGTCGGCGAGCGTAGCACCTCGGATCGCGGCTCGGGTCGCGGCTCGCGCCGCCTGGACCCGGCGCAGCGGCGATGTTACGACGGAGGCTCCACCATGGCGTCACGCGGGCAGCGGCTGTGGGCATCGCCGAGCGCGATCGATCTGCGCGCGCTGGTCGAGGCCGCGGCGGTGATCGCGGCGACCTGGCTGCTGCTCGGCTGGACGTTCCAGCGCCCGATCACGCAGTCCGACGGCAGCGAGCTGGTCGTGCCGCTCACCCAGGGCGCGCTGCGCGCGGGCGTCGACTGGACCCGCTACCTCTACCGGTTCGGGGTGATCGGCGGCAGCGAGATGCAGCCGTTCGCCGGCAGCCTGCCGGTGGTCCAGCTGTGCGCCGCGCTCGGGCTGTCGACCACGGCGACGGTCAACATCCTGACGACGTTCCTCCAGCTCGGGTTCGGGTTCTTCGGCGTGAAGGCGGTCGAGGCGCTGGTCGCACGGGCGCGCGGCACCGGGTTCCGGCTGTCGTTCGCGCAGCGGATCGCGACGATCTGGTTGTGCGGCTTCGCGCCGGTGTTCGGCTGGCGGCTCGCGGTCGGCCACGAGAACCTGCTGCTCGGTCTGCTCCCGCTGTACACCGCGCTCGCGCTGCTGTGGGCGGCGCGCGCCGGCACGCTGAGCGGCACCGCGCTCGGGTTCGCGGCGTTCGTCGTGTTCAACGGCGTGTCCGGGCTCGGCCCGCAGACCGTGGTCTACAGCGCGGTGTTCGGGGCGCCGCTCGTGATCGTCACGCTGCTCGATGCGCCGCGCGGCGAGCGCTGGGGCCGCCCGCAGTGGATCGCCGCGGCCGCGCTCGCCGCGGGGGTGCTGGTCGCGCTGCCCCGGCTGGCCGGGATGATCCACCACGCGCTCGGCGACGACGCCACGCGCAGCCTCGACGAGGCGGTGACCTACAGCTTCGGCACCGCGAGCGCCGCGGACTGGCTGACCTCGATCCCGTGGACGTCGCGGTTCGCGGTCGCCGGCGCGACGACGCGGCACGAGCACAACTTCCCGCTCGGCCCGATCGTCCTGTTCGTCGCGCTGGCGTGGCCGCGCGGGCTGTCGCGCAGGACGCTGTGGGCGCTCGCGGCCGGCGCAGTGCTGGCGATCGCGCTGGCCGATGATCTGGCGCCGGTGTCGACCGTGCTACTCCGGCTGATCCCGCCGCTGCAGGCGTTCCGGGTCCCGGCGCGCGCGATCCTGCCGATCGCGATGTTCGTGCCGTGCCTGGCGGTCGCCGCGTGCTACGCGCGCGGGGCCGCGCCGCGCCGCGAGCTCCACGGGCTCGCGCTGGTCACCGGCGCGCTGGTGATCCTCGGCGCGCGGTCGGTGCCGCCGGCCGCGCGCGAGGCGGTGGCGTGGCTGGGCTGCGCCGCGCTCGCCTGGGCCGTGCGGTTCCGTCCGGCGGTGTTCGAGCGAAGGGGCATGGTCGCCGCGCTGCCGCTGATCGCCGCGCTCGGGGTCGCCGCGTTCGACGAGCGGTTCCCGCGCGACCTACCGTTCGATCCGGTCGAGGACGGACCGCGCGAGCTCCACGCCGCGGTGATCGCGCAGGCGCCCGAGCTCGCGATGCCGCTCCACCGGGTCGAGATCCTCAACCCGCCGCTGCCGTACAAGATGAGCACCGCGTGGGCCGCGGAGCTGTCGTCGCTCGACGGCGTGTGGTACCCGCCGCGCCGGTTCCTCGACCTGCTGAGCGCGGTCGGCGGCAAGCCGCTACCGTCGACGACCTGCGTGTTCTATTTCGGTCACGGCCGCGAGTTCGCGCTGTTCCAGCAGCTCTACAACGTGCGCTACGAGGTCTCGGTCGCGCGGCGATCGATCTCTCCGCTGCCGCCGACGCCCGGCGCGGCGTGGTTCCCGGCGCGCGTCGCGGCGATCGATCGCCCCGACGAGATGGTCGCCGCGCTACGCGGGCCCGATGTGCGCGCGGCGCTGATCGCGACCGGGTGGGTGATGCGCCCCGAGGCCGCCCGGGCCCCGGCGTCCGACGCACCGTGCACGGCCACGGTCACCGGCGTCGCGACCGACGAGCTCGGCCAGGCCGCGACGATCGGCGTCACCGCCGCGCAGGCGTGCTCGCTCGTGGTGGCGACCAGTTACGTGTCGACGTTCCGCGCGACCGCGCTGGTGGGGGACGAGGCGCGCGAGGTCGCGGTGTTCCCGATCGATGTCGCGCTGACCGGCGTCGCCGTCCCGGCCGGCGCCTCGCGGATCACGCTCGCCCCGGTCGTCGATCTCCCGGTGTGGTCGCGGATCGCGTCGTGGCTCGGCATCGCGCTGCTCGGCGGGGCGCTCGTGCAGCTCGCGCGGACCCGCACCGCCGGGTAGCGGCAGCTGGATCCGGCGCGGCGCGGGTGTTACGACCTGGAGTCACCATGGCGTCACGCGGGCAGCGGCTGTGGGCTTCGCCGAGCGCGGTCGATCTGCGCGTGCTGGTCGAGGCCGCGCTGGTGATCGCGGCGACCTGGCTGGTGCTCGGCTGGACCTTCCAGCGCCCGATCAGCCAGGCCGACGGCACCGTCGCCGGCGTGCCGCTCACCCAGGGCGCGCTCCACGCAGGCCTCGACTGGACGCGCAATCTGTACCGGTTCGGCGTGATCGGCGGCAGCGAGATGCACGGGTTCGGCGGCAGCTTGCCGGTGGTCCAGCTGTGCGCGGCGCTCGGGCTGTCGACCACGGTGACGGTCAACGCCGTCACGGTCTTCCTCCAGCTCGGGTTCGGCTTCTTCGGGATCCAGGCGATCGAGGCGCTGGTGTCGCGCGCGCGGGGCGCCGCCGTCCGGCTGTCGGTCGCGCCGCGGATCGCGGCGATCTGGCTGTGCAGCTTCGCGCCGGTGCTCGGCTGGCGGCTCGCCTACGGCCACGAGAACCTGTTGCTCGGGCTGTTGCCGCTGTACACCGCGCTCGCGCTGCTGTGGGCGGCGCGCGCCGGCACCCTGAGCGGCACTGCGCTCGGGTTCGCGGCATTCGTCGTGTTCAATGGCGTGTCCGGGTTCGGCGCGCAGACCCTGATCTACAGCGCGGTGTTCGGGGCGCCGCTCGTGGTCGTGACCGTGCTCGATGCGCCGCGCGGTCAGCGCTGGGGCCGCCCGCAGTGGGCCGCCGCGGCGGCGCTCGCCGCGGGCGTCCTGGTCGCGCTGCCCCGGCTCGCCCCGATGATCCACCACGCGTTCGGCGCCGACGCCACCCGCAGCGTCGGCGACGCGGTCACCTACCGCTATGGCGCCGCGAGCGCCGCGGACTGGCTGACCTCGATCCCGTGGACGTCGCGGTTCGCGGCGGCGGCCGCCGGGACGCAGCACGAGCACAACTTTCCGCTCGGCCCCATCATCCTGCTCGTCGCGCTGGCGTGGCCGCGCGGGCTGTCGCGACGGACGCTGTGGGCGCTCGTCGCCGGCGCGGCGCTCGCGATCGCGTTCGCCGACGACGTCGCGCCGGTGTCGACCGCGCTGCTCCGGCTGCCGCTGCTGCCGGCGTTCCGGGTCCCCGCGCGCGCGATCCTGCCCATCGTCATGTTCGTGCCGTGCCTGGCGGTCGCCGCGTGCTACGCGCGGCACGCAGCGCCGCGCCGCGAGCTTCACGGGCTCGCGCTGGTCGCCGGCGCACTGGTGATCCTCGGCGCACGGACGGTCCCGCCGGTCGCGCGTGAGGTGGTGGCGTGGCTGGGCTGCGCCGCGCTGGCCGCCGTCGCGCGGTTCCGCCCGGCGGTGCTCGAGCGAAGCGAGACGGGGGGCAGCGCCCCCCGTGGGATCGAGCGAAGCGGCCTGGTCGCCGCGCTGCCGGTGATCGCCGCGCTCGGGGTCGCCGCGTTCGACGAGCGATTCCCGCGCGACCTCCCGTTCGATCCGGTCGAGGACGGGCCGCGGCAGCTCCACGCCGCCGTGATCGCGCAGGCGCCCGGGCTCGCGACGGCGCTGAACCGGGTCGAGGTCGTCGATGCCTTGCCGCCCTACGACATGGGCACCGCGTGGGCCGCCGAGCTGGCGTCGCTCGACGGCATCTGGTACCCGCCGCGCCGGTTCCTCGACCTGCTGGCCGCGTTCGACGGCAAGCCGGTCGATCCGACGACCTGCGTGTTCCACTTCGCCCGCAGCCGCGTGTTCCCGCTGCTCCAGCAGCTCTACAACGTCCGCTACGAGGTCTCGGTCGCCGACCGATCGATCCGCGCGCTGCCGCCGACGCCCGGCGCCGCATGGTTCCCGGCGCGCGTCGCGGCGATCGATCGCCCCGACGACCTGATCGCCGCGCTGCGCGGGACCGACCTGCGCGCGGCGCTGACCGCGACCGCCTGGGTGATGCGCTCCGACGCTGCCGCCGCCCCGGCCGCCGCCGCGGACGCGCCGTGCACCGCGACGGTCACCGGCGTCGCGACCGACGAGCTCGGCCAGGCCGCGGCGATCGGCGTCACCGCGCCCCGGGCCTGCTCGCTCGTGGTGGCGACCAGCTACGTCTCGACGCTCCGCGCGACCGCGCGGGTCGGCGGCGCGCTGCGCGACGCGGCCGTGTTCCCGATCGACGTCGCGCTGACCGGTATCGCCGTGCCGGCCGGCGCGTCGCTGGTGACGCTCGCGCCCGAAGTGGACATCCCGGCGTGGTCGCGCGCCGCGTCGCTGCTCGGGCTCGCGCTGCTCGCCGCGGCGATCCTCGCGCTGCGCCGCCGCGCCGATGGCTAGTTACCGCCGCCGGCAGCAGGCGACCAGGAAGCCGCCGACGTCGCGCGCGCCCGGCAGATCGGCGAGCCGGTGCTCGGCCCAGCGCACCGCTGCGCCCAGCACCGGCACGTCCAGCACCCGGGCGATCGGCGTGATCACGCGGATGCCGCGGGTCGTGACCCACTCGAGCTCGGTCGGCAGGTAGCTGCGGATCGCCGCGGCGTCGTCGTAGCGGGTGAACACATGCCCGTCGTGCGCCGTCTCCGACACCGCGGTCGGCGGCTTGACCGCCTTGACCAGCCGGCGCAGCGAGCGCGCGTTGTAGAACTCGGCGAGCACCCAGCCGCCGGGGCGCACGATCCGCGCCATCTCGCGCAGCGCGCTCTCGATGTCGGGGATGTGGGCGAGCACCTTGAACGAGTAGGCGACATCGACCGAGGCGGTCGCGATCGGCAGCTCGGTCGCCGAGGCCTGGACGACGCGCAACCCGCGCTGGTGGGCCCGGGCGAGCATGGCGCCCGACAGATCGATCCCGGTGGCGCTGCGCGCGAACTGCGCGGTGCGGTGCAGGATCAGCCCGGTGCCGCAGCCGACCTCGAGCACCGCCTTGCCGGCGGCGTAGCGCTCGACCAGCTCGACCTCCAGATCGTCGAGCATCCGGTGGTAGGGCAGGTGGCGCTCGTTCTCGTACCAGCCGGCGAAGTCGTCGTAATACGCGCGGTTGTCGAGCTGGGCCATCCGCTGGGCGTTCTACTACAACTCGCCCGATCGCGCGAAGGCCGCGATCACAGCCCGACGAGCAGCGCCTGGTTCGACGCTCCGGATCCCGGCGGGCGGGCCGCGCCGGGTCGAGCAGGGAGGCCGGCGGGCACCGGCCGTTCGTCCGGCAACGATGGCCTGCAAGCCGTGCGTCGTCCGGTGCCGCCGGATACGGGTAAGCCCGCATTCTCCCCGGGAGTGCGACCGGGCCGCCGGGTCAGGCCGCCCGCGTCCGGGCCGGGTCGATCGGCGGCGGCGGCGGGCCAGCGGGCGCCATGCACTTGCTCGTCATCGGCAGTGGAGCCTGGACGGGCGCGGCGGCCGCGCTACCTTTCATGCTCAGAGTTGGAGGATGGATCGGCGGCTGTGCTCGGGCCTGGTTGCAAGGCGGCGTGAGCTGGCGCCGCTGATCTCAGGATCGACAACGCAGTATCTGTGAACTGCACGGGAGGATCCAATGACAGGAATCTTGCGAACGGCGGCGATCGCGCTGGCGATCTGGGTATCGAGCCCGGTCTCCGTGGCTCAGGCAGGCGATCTGGTCTATCACGGCGGACCGGTGCTGAAATCGTTTCAGGTCGTGCCCTATTATTATGGCCCGTGGACGGCGGCCGACATCACGGATCATCAGAACTACCTGATTGGCCTCACGCAGTACCTGACCGGCGCAAATGCCAAGGCAAACACGCAGACAACGCTCGTGCAATACGGTGTCACGTCGGCCAGCGTCGCCGGCGAGGTCACGAAATCGGTCTCGGGCACGATCGCGCTCGATACCACCCAGGCGCTCCAGGTGATCCACGATGCCCAGGCAGCGGGGACGCTTCCCGCGTATGCATCGAATCGACTGATCCTCCTGCTGTTGCCGCACGGCGCCAACTTCACGGTGCACTGCGCGTATCACGGCGCGGAGGCGGTCAACCAGTACTACGCCTTCGTCCAGCAGGACTGCTTTCCGTACTTTCAGGTGACCGCGCACGAGATCTTCGAAGCGGCCACCGACCCGGCGGTCAACGTCAGCAACGCGTGGGATGAAGCCGTCGATCCGTGCGGTACGTCGTTCAACCTCTGGTTCGGGCCGGTGCCGGGCGCGTATGACAACAGCGCGCACTCGTGCTCGACGACCGGTTACGACAGTGTCGCCGGAACCGGCGCCCCGGGCTCGTTCACCGCCGTGTGGCATCCGAGCACGGTCCCGCAGATCCAGGTGAACGGATGGACCCTCGCGGCGTATCGCCAGAAGTACGACGAGATCTGGGCGATGGGCTGGCGACTCCAGCTCCTGCAACCGTACGTGGTCAACGGCCAGGTGCTCTATAACGCCGTCTGGTGGCCGAGCACGGAGGGCGAGATCCAGGTCTACGGCTGGGCGTACCAGGATTTTCGCAATGAATATGACCAGCTCTGGGGGCAAGGCTGGCGGCTGAAGTTCTTGCAGCCGTACGTGGTCAACGGTCAGGTGCTCTACACGGCGGTCTGGCGGCCGGCCACGAGCGGCGAGATCCAGGTCTATGGCTGGAGCAACGCCTCCTACCGCTCGGAGGACGACAGCCTCCTCGGCTCGGGGTGGCGGTTGCAGCTCCTGCAGGCCTATTGAGCTCGGGGCCCGCGTCGCGCGGCCCGGCTCCATGCCTTACAGCTTGGCGAGCAGCTCTTTCTTCTTCGCTTCGAACTCGCCGTCGGTCAGGATGCCGGCAGACTTGAGCTCGCCGAGCTGCTTGAGCATCGCCATGATCTGGTCCTTGCTCTCGGCCGGGCCGCGCTGGGGCTGGGCGGCGTTGGCGTTGCCCATCGTGCCCGCCATGTTGCCCGCCATCGCGAAGCCCAGGCCGATGCCGGCGCCCTGGAACGCGCCGCCGCCGTCGCCGCCCTTCTTCATGCCCTCGGCCGCGCCCATCATCATCTCGGCCTGCGCCAGCTGCTGGTAGGCGGCCATGCCGCCGGTCGTCGAGCCCATGCCCTCGACGTACGCCATCCGGTCGACCAGCTTGTCGAGCCGCTCCTTGTCGGCCTGGTCCATCGAGATCGTGAAGTCGCCGAACCGCATGATCTCGACGCCGTAGGGCTCGATATCCTTGCGCACGCCCTGCAGCGTGGCCTGCTCGATCTCGTCGGTGTAGGCGCCCGAGGTCACCTTCATCAGCGGCCAGTTCTGCTTGACGATCAGCTCGGCGACGCCGTCCTTCATCACCTTCTGGACCTGGCTCTTGAACCAGCCCAGGAACGCGTCGTTGCTGGTCGCGCGCTGGCCGACCAGGCCGATCACGAGCTTGGTCGGATCGATCACGCGGGCGGAGAACTCGCCGTACACCATGAGCCGGATCCGCAGGTGGGTCTGGGGGTCCTGGACATCGCCGATCGACGTGCCGAACTTGATCGACGGCAGCTCGCGGGTCGTGACGAAGAAGACCTCGCAGATGAAGACGTTGCCGCCGGTGAACTTGTCGATCAGCTGGCCGAGGAACGGGATGTTGGAGGCATCGAGGGTGTGGCGGCCGGCCGAGAAGCTGCCGACGAACTTGCCATCCTTGAAGAACAGCGCGACCTCGTCACTGTCCACCGTCAGCTGGGCCTTCATCGGGATCGTCTGATCCGGATGCTTGTAGACCCACTGGTCCTTCGCGGAGTCCGGACGCGCGATCGCCAGCTCGGCGACGCCGCCCTTGATGAAGCTCATGATTCCCATCGTTGATGTCTCCTGGCAGGCGGGTCCCCCGCGCCTGCGTGATAGCATGCAGCGTAAGCATTCCCGGGCGTTCCCCAAGATGGGACGCAGCGGCGGGCAGGTCAGAGTTTCGCGGCGGCGGTGACACGGCGGGGGGCTCGGATACGTTCTGACGTGATTGGTGGGCTGCCCTACGTTGTGGCGGCGCGGTCGCAAGATCTCGCTCGGTGGCCCAGGTCGGCGCAGCGACGCGGGTTTTCGGCTACTGTCGCGGAGGTGAGTGTTCGCCGCCTGATCGGCATCCTGCTGGCAATCAACGCATTGCTGGTGGTCCTCGGCGCGCTGGTCGTGCCGAGCGATGCGCACAAGGAAGGCAAGGGGGTGCGGGTCGGAATCGTGTTCGACATCGGCGGCAAGAACGACAAGTCGTTCAACGAGGCGGCGTGGCGCGGCCTGCAGCGCGCCGAGTCCGAGCTCGGCATCCAGGGCACGTTCATCGAGCCGACCGAGGGCTCCGATCGCGAGAGCGCGCTGCGCACGCTGGCGTCGAAGAAGTTCGACCTCGTGTTCGGCGTCGGCTTCATCTTCGGCCCGGATCTGGAGCGGCTCGCGAAGCAGTTCCCCGCCGTCAAGTTCGCCGGCATCGACTACTCGCCGTCGGACGGCTTCGGCACGCTGCCCAACCTCGCCGCGCTGCGGTTCCGCGAGCAGGAGGGCAGCTTCCTGGTCGGCGCGGTGGCGGGGCTGGTGACCCGGACCAAGGTGGTGGGCTTCGTCGGCGGGATGAAGATCCCGCTGATCCGCAAGTTCGAGGCCGGCTACGAGGCGGGCGTCCACCACGTGTGCCCGGCGTGCCGCGTGGTGTCGGCGTATGCCGGCACCGAGCCCAAGGCGTTCGCCGATCCGACGCTCGGCGAGGAGCTGGCGTCGGCGCAGTACGGGCAAGGCGCCGACATCATCTTCCACGCGTCGGGCAAGACCGGAGATGGCGTGTTCGCCGCGGCCCGCCAGCGCCACGCGTGGGCGATCGGGGTCGACTCGGACCAGTTCGACGCCGCGCCGTGCTGCGTGGTCACCAGCATGGTCAAGCGCGTCGACGTGGCGGTGGTCGATGCGATCAAGGACGTGATCGCCGGCAAGTTCACCGGCGGGGTCCACGAGCTCGGGCTCGCCGAGCACGGCGTGGGGTTCGTCGCCGACGAGCGCAACCGCGCGCTGCTGCCGATCGACGTGGTCGAGAAGGTCAACAAGCTGGGCGAGCAGATCATCTCCGGCCAGATCAAGGTGCCGTTCCAATGACCCAGGGAACCGGATCCAGCAGCGCGGCGGCGGGTGGCGCGGGCGAGGTGCTGATCCGCGCCGAGCTCGACAAGCGCTACGGCGCGAACCAGGTGCTGACCGGGGCGCGGCTGACGGTGCGGCGCGGCACGGTGCACGCGCTGGTCGGCGAGAACGGCGCCGGCAAGTCGACGCTGGTCAAGATCATCGCCGGCGTGGTGCACGGCGATGGCGGCACGCTCGAGATCGCCGGCCGGGCCATCGAGGTCGCGACCTGGGAGCGCCGGGCGGCGCGCGCGGCGGGCATCGGCATCGTGCAGCAGCACGGCGCGAGCGCCGGCGCGCTGAGCGTCGTGGAGAACGCGGTGCTCGGGGTCGAGCCGCTGCGCGGTCCGGGCATCGTGGAGCTGGGCCCGACGGCGACGGCGCTGCGCGAGCTCGGCGAGCGGATCGGGCTGCCGGTCGAGCCGTGGGCCGCGGCCGAGCGCCTGCCGCTGGGGGCCGCGCAGCGCGCCGAGATCGTCGCGGCCCTGCACCAGGGCGCCAGGCTGCTCATCCTCGACGAGCCCACCGCCGTGCTGACGCCGGTCGAGGTCGACGGCTTGCTCGCGACCTTGCGCCGGCTCGCCGCCGAGGGCACGGCGATCGTGCTGGTGACCCACAAGCTCGACGAGGTCCGCGCGGTCGCCGACGAGGTCACCGTGCTGCGCGCCGGCACGACCGTGACGACGTTCGCGGCGAGCGCGGACGCGGCGGCCGGGGCGCGGCTCGACGTCGCGGCGATCGCGCGCGCGAT
>DATAPF010000516.1:0-13484 GCA_036265355.1 Kofleriaceae bacterium
CCGCAGGTCAAGAGCACGATCGCCGGCGTCGGCGCCCGGCCGTGGGGGATCGGCATCACGAAGAAGGGCGACCGGCTCTACACCGCCAACGGCTCCGGCGGCGACGTCTCGGTCATCGACATCGCCACCGGCACGGTGACCCGCCACATCGCGGTCGGCGGGTCGCCGTGGGGCATCGCCATCCGCTGAGCGGGGCGAGCCCGAGGCGGAGATCGCCGGCCGCGCGGTCATGAGGCGGTTCCGCGGGAGGCGCGCGGCGCGCTGCCGGCGTCGTGCAGGCGCTCTCGATGCCACGCGATGTGATCCGCGATGAAGGTGTGGATGAACCAGTACGAATGGTCGTAGCCGGCGTGGCGGCGCACGGTCACGCGGCCGCCGGACGCGCGGGCCGCGGCCTCGAGCGCCTCGGGGTGGAGCTCGCGCTCGAGGAACTGGTCGGACAGCCCCTGGTCGACGAGGATCTCGCGGTCGCCGGGCGCGCGCCCGAGCAGCACGCTCGCGTCGTAGGCTTCCCACCGCGCGCGATCGGCGCCGAGGTAGCCGGTGAACGCCTTCTGGCCCCACGGCACCGCCATCGGGTTGGCGATCGGCGCGAACGCCGACACCGACTGGTAGCGCGCCGGGTTGCGCAGCGCGATGACCAGCGCCCCGTGGCCGCCCATCGAGTGCCCGAAGATGCCGCGGCGCGCACCGGCCGGGAACCGCGCCTCGATGATCGCCGGCAGCTCATCGACCACGTAGCTGTACATCCGGTAGTGCTTCGCCCACGGCGACTCGGTGGCGTCGACGTAGAACCCCGCGCCGATCCCGAAGTCCCAGTGCTCGCGGTCGCCCGGCAGCTCGACGCCGCGCGGGCTGGTGTCGGGCGCGACCAGGATGATCCCGGCGCTCGCGGCGAGCGACAGCGCGCCCGCCTTGATCATGAACGTCTCCTCGGTGCAGGTCAGCCCGGCGAGGTAATACAGCACGGGCAGCCGCCCGGTCTCGGCGCCGGGCGGCAGGTAGACCGCGAACCGCATCTCGGTGCCGGTCGAGCTCGAGGCGTGGGAGTAAAACCCGATCGTGCCGCCGTGGCAGCGCTGCTCACTGCGGACGACCAGCTCCGGCATCAGAACTCGACCACCGCCCGGATCGACGCGCCGGCGTGCATGAGGTCGAACGCCTCGTTGATCCGGTCGAGCGGCAGCTTGTGGGTGATCAGCGGGTCGATCTCGATCTTCTTGTCCATGTACCAGTCGACCAGCCGGGGCACGTCGGTGCGGCCGCGCGCGCCGCCGAACGCCGTGCCCTTCCACACCCGGCCGGTGACGAGCTGGAACGGCCGCGTCGCGATCTCCTGGCCGGCGCCGGCGACGCCGATGATCACGCTGACGCCCCAGCCGCGGTGGCAGCACTCCAGCGCCTGGCGCATCAGCCCGACGTTGCCGACGCACTCGAAGCTGTAGTCCGCGCCGCCGCCGGTCAGCTCGACGAGGTGGGCGACCAGATCGCCCTGGATCGCCTTGGGGTTGACGAAGTGAGTCATCCCGAACTTGCGGCCGATCGCCTCGCGCGCGGGGTTGACGTCGACGCCGATGATCTTGTCGGCGCCGACCAGCCGCGCGCCCTGGATCACGTTGAGCCCGATGCCGCCGAGCCCGAACACCACGACGTTGGCGCCGGCCTCGACCTTGGCGGTCCACAGCACGGCGCCGACGCCGGTGGTCACGCCGCAGCCGAGGTAGCAGATCGACGCGAACGGCGCGTCCTTGCGGACCTTGGCGAGCGCGATCTCCGGGAGCACGGTGTGGTTGGCGAACGTCGAGCACCCCATGTAGTGGTGGAGCTTCTGGCCCTTGAACGAGAACCGGCTGGTCCCGTCGGGCATGACGCCCTTGCCCTGGGTCGCGCGGATCGCCGTGCACAGGTTGGTCTTGCGCGACAGGCACGACTTGCAGGTGCGGCACTCCGGCGTGTAGAGCGGGATCACGTGGTCGCCGGGTGCGACCGAGGTGACGCCCGCTCCGACCTCGACCACCACGCCGGCGCCTTCGTGGCCGAAGATCACCGGGAACAGGCCTTCAGGATCTGCGCCCGATCGCGTGAACTCGTCGGTGTGGCACACCCCGGTCGCCTTGAGCTCGACCAGCACCTCGCCGGGCTTGGGGCCCTCGAGGTCGACCTGCTCGATGACCAGCGGCTTGCCGACCTCGAACGCGACCGCGGCGCGGGTCTTCATGCGCGTGCTCCCTTGGCCTTGACCGCGTACGTGGCCAGGAAGTCCATCAGCGGCGGGCTCAGGCAGTCGTACGGCTCGAGCCCGAGCTCCTTGATCCGGGCGCGGACCGCCGACATCTGGCCGGGGTCGACGCCGGCCTCGATCACCGATGACACGAACGCCGCGAACTCGGGGGGCGGCGCGCCGGTCTCGGTGAACAGCTCGGGGTGGATGAACGTCAGCCCCTTGAACGCGTGCTCCCTCTCGACCGCTCCGTGCATGTGCGTGCCGCACGCGGTGCACGCGAAGCGCTGGATCAGCGCCGACGGATCGACGACCTTGAGCTTGTTGGCGTTCGCGGTGACCTCGACCTTGTCGCTCGGAACGACCGCGACGACCGAGAACATGGCGCCTTGCGGCTTCCAGCACTTGGTACAGCCGCACGCGTGGTTATGCGCGATCCCCGAGCGGATCGCGACCGTCACGGGCTGGCTCGCGCATCGGCACGACAGCGTGCCCCCGGCGAACTTGGGGTTGCCCGGCTTCAGCCCCGAATCAATGGACGGATGGATCCCAACGGACATGTGGCCTCCTCGCTGCGGACACATTGCCGCGGCCCGGCGCCGTTTGGCTTGTCTCACCGCGCACTGCGGGTTGACCGCGAGCGAAGCTTCAGCCCGGATAGTGCCCGCGGTCGCCTCGGCGAAACGCCGTCGGCGTCACGCCGAACCGCTTGCGAAACGCCCGGCTGAAATGCGCCGAGCTCGAGAACCCCCAGGCGAACGCGATCTCGGAGATCGTGCGCTCGGACTGGCGCGCGAGGTCGCCGCGGCAGCCGTCGAGCCGGGTCGCCCAGATATGGTCCGTGATCGAGCGGTCGCACGCCGCAAATGCCATGTGGAGATACCGCTTGCTGCACCGCAGCGCACCCGCGATCTGGTCGATCGACAGCGCGGGATCGCGGATCTGGTCCCGGATGTAGCCCTCGATCCGGTGGCGCAGCGCCTCGCTCGCGTGCCCCGCCTCGCTCGGCAGCGACAGGAACATCAGGCTGAGCAGCGAGGCCGCGAGGTCGTCCTCGCAGGCCGGCGAGATCGTCCCGAGCTCGGAGAACGTCGAGTGGATCAGGTCGGCGGCGAGCCGGCCGACCCCGGTGCGCGCGGAGAACCGCTGTGCACTCAGCCGGTCGAGCCGGATCCCGCGGCCCGCCACCAGGTCGTGCGGGACGGTGACGACGAAGTGCTCGGTGGTCTCGGTGCTGGTGATCGCGTGCGGCTGCGAGACGTCGTACACCAGCCCGTCGCCCGGCATCAGCGTGACGCACTCACCGTGCTGCTCGTACACCGACACACCGGCGGTCTGGACGATGACCTTGGCGACGGAGTGGCGCTCGGCGCGCGCCATCGCCGGGCTGAGCCCGATGCGGTGGCTCGATGCGTGGATGTGGCCGATCTGGAGCCGTCCGAGGCCGCCGAACGTCATCGTGCCGTCGAGCGCTGCTCCGAGCGGGTCGGTCTGCAGCGGGCCACAGACGGCGGTCAGCGCGTCGGACCACAGCGCGACACGGTCGCGCCATGACACCTTCGCGGTCTCGAGCGTGAGCAGCTCGCGAGCCATGGCCGTAGCCTACGCAGAGCCCACTCGCATCGTCAATCGCCGTCCCTCGCCGGCGCCGAGCCAGCCCGGAGCGCCGTCCGCTATCGTCGGCCGCGGCAGGCGCTGTCCGTGATGGCGACGCGGCGAACCTACGCCGCGGCGGGCCGAAAAGCTCGTGGGGTCGCAGCGATACCGGCGGCCAGACCGGAGCGCGGGGTGGTGCGATCCGCCGCATCGCCACCGCGCGCGTGGCCGCGCACAGCGCCATCCCACCCGGGCAAGTAGGTGGCCGGCGTCGCGCGACGAGCCGGCGACGAGGCGCGGCGCAGGCCGCTGGACCGGCGCGCAGCCGCGTGCCCCGGTCCCGTCCGAGGTGCGTGCACGGCCGGGACCCGGTGCAGGCCGCGCGGTGTACGGGGCACCGCGCACCGCGTGGCCGATGTAGCGAGCGTATTGATTTGGGTAATTCAACTTACGCGGCCATCGTCGTTCGCCGCAGGACACGGCGCCGCGCCAGGCGCCGCATGCCAGACTCCGGATCTGCAGACAATGTGGCTTTTCCACTCGCCCTGATGGCGTGGCGAGTGCATCATCACCCGCACAAGGAGGCTACCAATGACCACGTGGCAGAAGCCCAGCTTCACCGAAGTGTCGATGAACGCCGAGATCGGCTCGTACCAGGAGGACTTTGGCGGACGCGGCAACGTGCCGCCGGCGCGGACCGAGATCGAGACCGAGCGCGACGAGAAGGCGATCTAGTTTGCATCTGCGCGTGCTCGGCTCGGCGGCGGGCGGAGGCTCGCCGCAGTGGAACTGTGGCTGCGCCAACTGCACCGACGTGCGCACCGGGCACGCGTCGATCCGGCCGCGCACGCAGGCCTCGGCCGCGGTCAGCGGCGACGGCCGGCAGTGGTTCCTGCTCAACGCGTCGCCGGACATCCGCGCGCAGATCGAGTCGTTCCCCGCGCTGCACCCGCGCCGGCTGCGCGACACGCCGATCGGCGGCATCGTGCTCAGCAACGGCGACGTCGATGCGTGCCTCGGCCTGTTCATCCTGCGCGAGGACCAGCCGCTCGTGGTCTACGCGAGCGAGGCCGTCGAGCGCGGGCTGCGCGAGCACAACGCGCTCACCCGTACGCTGGAGCGCCGGCCCGGACAGCTGACCTGGAACCGGCTGCGCGCCGGCGAGGTCGTGCCGCTGGTCGGTGCGGCCGGGCCGAGCGGGCTGACCATCGAGCCCGTGCCCGTGCCGGGCACCGTGCCGCTCCACCTCAAGGGCCTGGCGGCGCCCTCGCCCGAGGATAACCTGGCCTTCGTGCTGCGCGACGCGCGCGGCCAGAGCGCGCTGTACGCGCCGACCGTCGCCGCGCGCACCCCGGTGCTCGAGGATCGCGCGCGCGCCGCCGACGTGGTGGTGTTCGACGGGACGTTCTTTCGCGACGACGAGCTGACCTCGCTCGGCCTGACCACGCGCAGCGCGCGCGACATGGCGCACTGGCCGCTCGGCGGGCCCGAGGGCAGCCTGCGCTGGCTCGCGCAGCTGCCGTGCCGGCGCAAGATCCTGACCCACATCAACAACACCAACCCGATCCTGCGCGACGGCGCGCCCGAGCGCGACGAGCTGATCGCGGCCGGCGTCGAGCCGGCCCACGACGGGCTGGAGGTCGAGCTGTGACCGCGCCGCTGTCCGAGGCCGACTTCCTCGATCGGCTGCGCACCGAGGGCGCGCGGCGCTACCACGACGAGCACCCGTTCCACCGCCGCATGCACGACGGCACGCTCGGCCGCGCCGATCTCCAGCGCTGGGTCGCCAACCGCTACTACTACCAGACGCGGATCCCGATCAAGGACGCGCTGATCCTCGCCAAGTCCGAGGACCCCGGGTTTCGCCGGATGTGGATCCAGCGGATTCACGATCACGACGGCACCACCGCGGACGAGGGCGGCCTGGTCCGCTGGCAGCGGCTGGGCGACGCGGTCGGCCTGGATCGCGGCGCGCTGATCGCGTGCGCCGGCGTGCTGCCCGGCGTCCGGTTCGCGTGCGACGCCTACGTCCACTTCGTACGCGACGCGACGCTGGTCGAGGCCGTGGCGTCGTCGCTCACCGAGTTCTTCGCACCCGATCTGATGGTCAAGCGGATCGCGGCGTGGGAGCAGCACTACCCGTGGGTCGACCGCGCCGGCCTGGACTACTTCAAGAGCCGGGTCACCCAGGGCCGGCGCGACTCCGAGCAGGCGATCGCGTTCGTCACCGCGCACGCGCGGATCGCCGAGCTGCAGGACCGCTGCGTCGCCGCGCTGGTCCGCAAGACCGAGATCCTGTGGCACCTGCTCGATTCGGTGCAGAGCGCCGGCGCGGGTCCAGGAGCGGCGTGATGCCCGCGGCGCTGTCGGTGGACAGCCGGCCGCAGCTCGCCCGGAAGGCGCGCCTGCGCACCGACCGGCTGACCGGCGAGACCCTGCTGCTCTACCCCGAGCACGGCCTGGTGCTCAACCCGTCGGCGGCCGCGATCCTGCGGCTGTGCGACGGCCGCTCCGCGGGCGACATCGCCGCCGAGCTCGGCGCGCCGATCGCCGACGTGCTCGAGTTCCTCGCGACGCTGAGCGAGCGCGGGCTGGTGCACACATGAGCCCCGGCCCCCGCCCCTACGTCCTGGTCGCCGAGCTGACCTACCGCTGCCCGCTGCGCTGCGCGTACTGCTCGAACCCGACCCAGGTCGACGACCGCCCGCCGCTCGCCACCGCCGACTGGCTGCGCGTGCTCGACGAGGCCAGCGAGCTCGGCGTGGTGCAGGTCCACTTCACCGGCGGCGAGCCGCTGCTGCGCGACGATCTCGAGCCGCTGGTCGCGCGCGCCGCCGAGCTCGAGCTGTACTCGAACCTGATCACGAGCGGCCTGCCGCTCACCCGCGAGCGCCTCGCCGGGCTCCAGGCCGCCGGGCTGTGCGCCGTGCAGCTGTCGTTCCAGGCCGCGCGCCCGGGACCGTCGGCCGAGATCGCCGGGGTCGATGCGTTCGAGTCCAAGCGCCAGGTCGCGGCGTGGGTGCGCGAGCTCGATCTGCCGCTGACCGTCAACGTCGTGCTGCACCGCGGAAACCTCGACGAGGTCGGCGCGATCATCGCGCTCGCCGAGCAGCTCGGCGCCGAGCGGCTCGAGCTCGCCAACACGCAGTACCTCGGGTGGGCCTACCAGAACCGCGCCGCGCTGATGCCGAGCCTCGCCCAGCTCGACGCCGCGCGCGCGGTGGTCGCCGCGGCGCGCGATCGCCTGCGCGGCCGCATGGAGCTCTTGTTCGTGCTGCCGGACTACCACGGCGATCGCCCGCGCACCTGCATGAACGGCTGGGGCGAGCGCACCATCGTGGTCACGCCCGACGGACGCGCCATGCCGTGCCACGCCGCGCACATCCTGCCGCTCGCGTTCCCCGATCTGCGCACGCAATCGCTGGTCGACGCGTGGCGCGACTCGGAGGCGTTCCGCAAGTACCGCGGCACCGACTACCTGCGCGAGCCCTGCCGGTCGTGCGAGCGGCGCGAGATCGACCACGGCGGCTGCCGCTGCCAGGCGTTCCTGTTGACCGGCGACGCGACCGCGGCCGATCCGGTGTGCGAGCTGTCGCCGCGCCACGACCTGGTCGTCGCGGCGCGTGCGGCCGCGGCGCAGGCGGCCCCGCCGCTGACCCTGCGCCGGCTGCGCGGCGCGCGGTGACCCGACGAGCGAGATGACGGACGCGAAGCCACCGCCGAGGCTGCCATCGAGGAGGCGCCGCATGATGGACGCAAACACCTGGATCCTGCTCGCGCTGACGGTGGCCGCGCTGATCGTCGCGTATGCGCGCCGCCCGGCGCTGGCCGGCGACGGCCTGCTCACCGGCGGGCGGCTGCTGCGCTCGGTCGCCCCCGAGCTCGTGCTCGGCTTCGCGCTGGCCGGGCTGATCGACGTGCTGATTCCGTCGGCGACCATGGTGCGCTGGCTGGGCGGCGAGTCCGAGACCCGCGGCATCCTGATCGGCTGGCTCGTCGGCCTGGTCATCCCGGGCGGGCCGTACGTGTTCTTCCCGATCGCCGCGGCGCTGTTCCGCCAGGGCGCGGCACCCGCGGCGCTGCTGACCCTGATCGCGGCCAAGACGCTGGTCAGCCCGATCCGCATGCTGACCTACGAGGCGCCGGTGCTGGGCTGGCCGCTGACCCTGGCCCGGCTGATCCCCGGCATGCTCGTGCCGCCGCTGGTCGGCTGGCTCGGCGGCCTGCTGTACAAGGTGTTCGCGCAGCGCCCGTGAGCCGGAGCGGCTACCATGCCGCCATGGAGATCCCCAAGGCGATGTGCTTCGTCGCCATGCCGTTCGGCACGAAGCCAAGCCCGAGCGACCCCGCGCGACAGGTGGACTTCGACTCCGTCTACGAATGCTTCGCAGCCGCGATCACCGCGGAGCGCCTCGACTGCATCCGGGCCGACTTCGAACCGTACGGCGGGTTCGTCCACCAGGCGATGTTCGAGCGCCTGCTGGTCGCGGAGTACGTCGTCGTGGACGTGACGTTCTGGAACCCGAACGTGATGTACGAGGTGGGCGTGCGGCACGGCGGCAGCGTGGGCGCCACGATCCTGCTGTGCGCCCAGGAGTCGCTGCGGCCGGCGTTCGACTTCCGGCCGTTCCGGATCATCCCGTATGCGCTCGACGCCCAGGGCAAGATCGCGCCGCCCGAGTCGGCGCGGCTCCAGACCGTGATCCGCGAGCGCATCCAGCACCTGCGCACCAGCGCGATCCCGGACAATCCGGTCCTCCAGGTGACCAGGCTCCGGCCGAGCACGACGGGGCACGAGAAGACCGACGTGTTCGCCGCGCGCATGAAGTACGCGAGCGCGATCGGCGAGCGCGTTCACGCCGCACTGGCCGGCGAGCGCGGCGCGGCCCTGGACCGGCTGAACGAGATCCGTCGGGAGATCTCGAGTGGGGTCGATCAGCTGCGCGAGCTGCACTCCGGGTTGCTTGCGCTGTACCTCGGATATCGCGAGATCAAGGCGTACCAGGAGATGATCGCGCTGTTCGAGGCGATGCCGCCCGAGCTCAAGGCGACGCCGATCGCGCGCGAGCAGGCCGGGCTGGCCTGGAATCGCCTCGCCGAGCAGGCGGCGGGCCGCGGCGACCACCCGGCGGCCAGGCAGCTGCAGGCCCGCGCGCTCGCCGCCGCGGAGCTCCCGGTCGAGCAGTGCACCAGCGAGACCTACGGGATCCTCGGCCGGATCTACAAGGGCGCTTCGGACGCGGCGCAGCTCGCGGGCGACGAGCCCGGCCGGCGCGGCTTCTTGACCCGGGCGATCGAGGCCTACGAGACCGGGTTCCGGCTGGACCCGCGCGATTACTATCCCGGCGTCAACGCGGTGACCCTGCGCAGCACGCGGGGCAGCCCGGAAGATCCGGGCGCCGTCGAGGCGCTGCTCCCGGTCGTGCGATTTGCGGTCGACCGCGCACCGCCGCCGTCGCGCAACGACGAGCGGTACTGGCAGCGCGCGACCAAGCTCGAGCTCGCCTGCCTGGCGCGCGACTGGACCACCGCGCGGACCCACCAGGACGCGCTGGTCGCCATCGACGTCCCGGCCTGGATGCGCGAGACGACGATCAGCACGCTGCAGCGGCTGCGCAGCGCCCGGACCGGCGACGCCGAGGCCCAGCAGGCGCTCGCGCAGATCATCGACGCGCTGACCCCGCGGTGAGCTACTGCTCGGTCACCACCACATCGTCGATCAGCACCTCGGTGGACTCGTCGTTGAAGGTCTTCTGGTTGTTGAATCCGCCCAGCCGCAGCACGTGGCTGCCCGCAGCGAGCGTGCCGAGATCGAGGGTCACCAGCTGCCAGTCCGTGGTCACCGGCGCGCCGCCGTTGCCGTCGCCGGCGACCTGGGCGAGGAAGTCGTTGGGCGCGCTGCCGATCAGCGCGCCGTCGACGCTGGCCAGCGCCTGGCTGAGCTCGTTGGACTCGTACTGGGAGGTCTGGGTCAGCCGGAACCGGAGCGACAGCTGGACCCGGCCCGCGCTCGCCAGCGTGAAGCTGTGCGACCAGCCGCCCGACATGCTGGTGATCGTGGCGTTGTCGATCCCGCCGAGCGATACCTGCAGCGCGCCGCCGGTGAAGCCGCCGGTGGCCAGCCGCGTGCCGCTGGCATACGCGGGCTGCGCGGTGGCGCGGAACGCATCGTCGGCGTAGACGAACCCGTCGGCGTCGGCGTCGAAGTGCGCTTCGAGCAGCGTGGTGGCGGCCGTGCCCGCCAGCTCGATCGAGTAGATCGAGCGGCCGTAGGTCGCCGCGTAGAGCGTGGCCGGCGGGCCGGGGAGGAACTTGAGGTCGGCGACCGGTGCGTCGGGCAGCCCGGTGCCGAGCGGCGCCCAGCTCGCGCCGAGGTCGTTCGAGAGGAACGCGCCGACGTCGCTCCCGACGTACAGGGTCGAGCTCTGGCGCGGATCGACGACGATCGCGTTGACCGGCGCGTCGGGCAGATCGCTGCTGATCTCGGTCCACGTCGCGCCGTGATCGGTGGTGCGGAACACGTGGGGCAGCGGCTGGTCGACCCGGAACCCGGAGAACGTCGCGTACGCGATCGCGTCGTTGCCGGGATCCACCGCGACCCGGGTGACCCACAGCACCGGCAGGCCGGCGGTGATCCGGGTGTAGCTCGTGCCGGCGTTCCGCGTGACCCACACGTTGCCGTCGTCGGTGCCGATGTAGATCGTGCTCTTGTTCGACGGCGCGACCGCCACGGTCGTGATCGTGCCGAACACGATGGTGCCCACGCCCTGGTTGCCGTTGGTCAGATCGGGGCTGATCGCGGTCCACGACGTCGCCGAGTTGATCGACCGGAACAGCATGCTCGAGCCGAGGTAGAGCGTGGTGGTCGTGCCGGTGCCGGTGCTCGCCGGATCGATCGCGATCGGCGTCTTCCAGCCCAGCCGGCCAGTCAGTCCGGAGGTCGCGCGGCTGAACGAGGTGCCGCCGTTGGTCGAGCGGCTCAGCGCGCCGAACTGCGATTCGGCATAGACCACCTGGGCATTCAGGGGGTCGACGTGGACCTCCAGGCCGTCGCCGCCGAGGATGCTGGACCAGTCGTTGGTCTGCCCGTCGGCCGTGCGCTGGACGCCGTTGTCCTGCAGGCCGCCGTAGATCCGGGCCGTCTGCAGCGGGGTCGCCTCGACGGTGTAGAACTGCGAGATCGGCAGGTTGTTGAAGTGGGTCCAGGTCGAGCCGCTGTTGGTCGAGCGGTACAACCCGCCGTCGTTGCCCTTCAGGATCACCGCGGGGTTGGCGGGCGAGAACCACTGGGCGTGCTGATCGGCGTGCAGGCCGCTGATCGAGGTGAAGCTGCCCCCGGCGTTGGTCGAGTGCGCGAGGTTGACTCCGTCGACCCACAGGTCGCTGGGGTTGGTGGGATGGACGAACAGCCGGCCGGACCAGTAGCACTGCGCGCCGATGATCGAGGCCAGGTTGGTGACCGACTGCCGGGTCCAGGTCGTCCCGCTGTCGGTGGAGCGGAACACGCCGTCGAGCGAGAAGTCGGTCTTGGAGAAGATCGTGTAGACCGTGGTCGGCGACGACGGCGCGACCACGACGCCGATCCGGCCCGGGTTGGTCGACGACGCCGTCAGCCCCCCGGCCAGCCGGGTCCACGTCGTGCCGCCGTCGGTCGAGCGCCACAGCCCGCTGCCCGGGCCGCCGTAGATCCGCGCCGACGGCGTGCGCTGGCGCTCCCAGGTCGCGGCGAACACGCGGGTCGGCGTGACCGGATCGATCGCGAGATCGATCGCGCCGGCGCCGTCGGACACGAACAGCACCTTGGTCCAGGTCACCCCGCCGTCCTGCGATCGGTAGACCCCGCGATCGACGTTGTGAAAGAACAGCGCGCCCATCGCGGCGACGAACACGTTGTTTGGATTCTTGGGGTCGACCACGATGCGGCCGATCTCGAAGGTGTTGTCGAGCCCGAGGTGCGTCCAGGTCGCGCCCCCGTCGGTGGTCTTCCACACACCGTCGCCCGGCTGGGTGGTGCTGCCACCGCCCGGGTTGGCCTCGCCGGTGCCGACATAGAGGATGTTGGAATCGCGCGGATCGAGCGCGAGCGCGCCGATCGACAGCGTGCCCAGGCCGTCGAAGATCGAGCTGAACGTCGTGCCGCCGTCGGCGGTCTTCCACACGCCGCCGCTCGCGGACGCGACGTAGAACTTGTTCGTGTTGGCGGGATCGGCGACCACGTCGGTCACGCGTCCGCCGACGTTGATCGGCCCGCGCAGCTGCCAGACCCCCGCCGCATCGAGGCCGCTCGCCGCCATCAGCTGGGCCCGCTTCAGCCGGGCGTGGGCCAGCGCACGCGCATGGGCCTGCAGGCCGATCCGGCCGTCGGGCAGCCGGCGCTGGAGATAGAAGTAGTCGTTGGCGCCCGGATCTTCGGCCGCATCGCCGTCGCCGTCGCGGTCCTCGTCGCCGTCGCCGTCCGGTTCGCGTCCGGGCGGGTCCCGGTGCCAGCCGAACGAAGCAGCAATCGCGACGACGGTGATCAGACAGCCAGTCCGGTATCGAGCCAGCGATCGCTGACGAGCGGCCATGTCGAGCTCCTTGTCGCGGCGCCGGCCACGAGCCGCGACAAGGTGCCTGGGCCAAAACCACGACGTCAACGCGCCCCGCGACCACAAGAGTTAAGAGACACTCGAATGCCGCGCCACGTCATCACAGCAGCCGGGCACAAACGGGAATCCCGACATCCGACCACCGATCACCGCGACTGCAGTCTGTCAGCCGTGATACGTCTCGCGCCGTGGCAGGTGCGATGTCCGGCGCGAAGCCATGACTCCGGAGCTGGATCGCCGCCGGATCGCCGGGCCGGCGGTGCGACGCGCAACGACAGCGCCTGGATCCGCGCCGGGTGTGCTGTCAGCGGAGTGTTCGACGCATGACGCGGTGAATGACGGTGAATGATGGTTCTTGGGGCGACTTGACGGTTCTTACGGTGAATCGACCGTGCGCCGACAGGACGCCTCATCCCATCTGGGTACGACACCGCAATACTATTGATTTGATTTCGTCGTTGAGCTTACTTCGCTGCATGAATCGATCTCTCCATCCCGCCAGGCTTGCGACCGCCGTGATGCGAATCTTGCTGGTCGTCATCGCGTGCGGCGCGCCGGTGGCGGCCGCGACCGACTTCACCCAGACCGCCACCCAGCTCAGCACGACCCAGGTCCAGATCTCGTTCACGCCGACCACGACGTCGACGTTCGTCGACCTCCACTACATCCCACCGCCCACCCCGCCGATCGGTCAGCAGAACGTCCGGATGACCAACAACGCCGGGACGTGGCAGTTCACGATCGGCGGGCTGACCAGCGGCTTCGTCCTGGAGTACTGGTTCACCTACACCAAGAACGGTGCGGGGCTCGACTCGTCGCACTTCACGTTCACCGTGGGCGGCGGTGGCGGTACGGTCGCGACCCCGACGTTCAGCCCGGCCGGCGGCACGTTCTCGTCGGCGCAGTCGGTGACGATCACCGACGCGACCGCCGGCGCCAGCATCCACTTCACCGTCGATGGCTCCACGCCCACCGCGAGCTCGCCGACGTTCAGCGCACCGATCAGCGTCACGGCGACGGAGACGATCCGGGCGATCGGCGTGGCCAGCGGGCTGACCAACTCCGCGGTGGCCAGCGCG
>DATAPF010000517.1:0-23863 GCA_036265355.1 Kofleriaceae bacterium
GGACGTAGACGCGCAGCTCGCGGCCGCCGTGCACGGCGTGGGCCCGGTCGACGCCGCGGTACGACGCGCCGATGCGCTCGAGATCCTCGACCCGGCCGGAGAAGCCCTCGGCCATCTCGCGGCGGGCGCCGGGGCGGGCGCCGCTCATCGCATCGGACGCCGCGACCAGGTAGGCGTACACCGAGTTGCAGGGCTCGTCGGCGTGGTGCGCGCCGATCGCGTTGGCCACGACCTCGGGCTCGCCGAGCCGGCGCGCGATGTCGGCGCCGATCACCGCGTGCGAGCCCTCGATCTTGTGGGTCAGCGCCTTGCCGATGTCGTGCATCAGCGTCGCGCGCCGCGCCAGCTTTTCATCGAGTCCGAGCTCGGCCGCCATCATCCCGGCGAGGTACGACGCCTCGACCGCGTGCCACCACTGGTTCTGCGTGTAGCTGGTCCGGAAGTTGAGCGCGCCGACCAGCTCGACGATCTCCGGGTGCGCCTTGGGCAGCCCCAGGGTCTGGAACGCCCGCTTGCCGAGCGCGCGGATCTCCTGCTGCAGGTGATCGCGCGCCTTGGCGGCCCACGCGTCGGGATCCCGGCGCGCGTCGTCGAGCGTCTCCGGCTTCTTGATCAGCTTGCCGACCGCGCGCCGGACCATCTCCTTGCCGACGCCGTCGAGGCCGTCGAGCCGGACCGCGTCGCGGTCGTCGTTGACCTGGAGCTGGACCCCGGCGACCCGCTCGAGGGCCGCGTGCAGCGCGCCGCCGTTGTCGAGCAGCACCGCGACCAGCTCGGCGCCGATCCGCAGGTTCGACGCCGAGCGCTCGGTCAGGTAGTGGTACTGGTAGCGCGCCGCGGAGATCTCCATCACCCGGTGCGCCTCGCGCTCGTGCGCCGGATCTGTGGCGGTGGCGTCGACCGCGCGAACCGCGGCGGCCGCCCGGGCGCGCGCGTCATCGACCCAGGCCTTCGCCAGCTGAGCGATCAGCTCGGAGGCGGTGATCCCGGCGCGCGTCTCGAGCTCGCTGCGCGCGCCGGCGCCCTTGCGCTCGGCGTCGCGGTCGATGCCCTGCGCGCGATCGCGCCGCGACTGCAGCTCGCGCTGGCCGGCGGCGACCTGGGTATCGCGCTGGTCCAGCCCGTCGCCCTGGGAGGCCAGCTCGGCCTCGGCGCGCGCCAGCGCTTCGCTGCGCCGCTCGACCGCCGCCTCGGCGCGCCCGAGCGCCTCATCGGCCGCGGTCCGGACGTCGAGCACCTCGGCGCGCGCCGCCGTCTCCATCGCGCGGCCGCGGCCCGCCGCCTCGAGCCGCGCAGCCTCAAGCAACGCCGCCGACTCCGCGGTGGCCTGCTCGACCGCCTGGCGCGCCGTCCGCGCGGCCTCGGCCGCCGCCGCCCGCCTCGCGAGCAGCGCGGCGATCACCGCGACAGCAGCACCGGCCAGGAGGGCGATCACCATGCCGCCAGCATAACCCAGCTGCGCCGGCCGCGGCGCTGCGTCTGCACGGGCCGCAGGCCCCGCCGCGTCAATCGCCGGGCCGCATCAGGCCGTTGCTTCCGCCCGGCCGGGCCGTGCCCGTCCCGCGGCGGCGAACGACGACGTGCTCGAGCTCGATCACGAGGCGGGTGTTGCCGTTGATCACCGTCTGCTTCAGCCTGGACTTGTAACCGGCGAGCCGGAGCTCGAACCGCACCGGCGCGTCGCTGATCGGCCAGTCCATCACCAGCGGCGTCCGGCCGAGCGCCACGCCATCGGGCCCCTTGACCGCCGCGCCGTTCGGCACGCTCTCGATCGTCAGGTGCGCGGTGCGCGTCGCCGCCGGCCCGGTCACCGGGCGGACCGCGCTCGCGCCGCCGGTCCCGCCGGACGACGTCGCTGCACCCGCCGGCGTCCCCCCGGCACCGGACGCGGCGGCTCCCGCCGTCCCCGCGCTGGCGACCGCGCCGGTCGGTGCGCCTGCGCCGGCCGGACGCTCGGCGGACTGCGATCCGGGCGCCGCCGCACCGGCCGGGTTCGCCGGTCTGCCTCCCGCCTGCCCTGCGGCGCTCGCGGGTGCGCCGGCAGCGGCCGCAGAGCCCGGGCTCCCCGCCACCGGCGCCGGCGCGGCGGCGGCCGCCTCGCTGCCGTCGCCCCCGGGACCACCGCTCTCGCGGACCTCGGCGGCCTCCGATCGCGCCGCGTTGTCGTGCCCGAAGCACGTCACCGACACCACGCCGCCGCCGATCCCGATCAGCGTCGCCAGCCCGAGCACCACCGGCCACACCCGGCGCGGCGGCTGCGACGAGTAGCCCAGCGGCGTCGCGATCCGCATCGTGTTCATCTTGGGCTCCTGCGGCGGCGCCAGCGCGGGCATCGCGGACGACGCCCGCCGCGCCGGCACGTATTCGCCGATCACCGTCTGTGCCGCCGCGGCGCCGGACAGCGACGGGCCGGGCGCCGGCAGCGGCAGGTTCCCGGTCGCCAGCCGCGTCCGGTGCAGCGCGACCGGCACGGCCGCCGGCATCGGCATCGCGATCGCCGTCCGGGCGTTCGCCGGCGCGGTCGGGGCATTCGGCGGCGGCGCCGGCGCCGCCGGCAGCATCGCCGTCCGGGCCTCGCCGAGCGCCAGCGCCGACGTCACCGAGCGCGCCGGCGCGATCGGCGGCGAGCCCCGCAGGTACGCCTCCGGATCGAGCAGCGCCTCGCGCAGGTCGAGCATCGTCGCGAACCGCGCGTCGACCGGCTTGGCCAGGCAGCGCAGCAGGATCTGCTCGACGCTCGGCGGGATCGCCGGGTTCATCGCGCGCGGCGCCGGCGGCAGCATCGTGACCTGCTTGACCAGCACCTCGCCCATGGTCTCGCCCTCGAACGGCAGCGCGCCGGTCATCATCTGGAACAGCAGCACGCCGAGCGCGTAGATGTCGGTCCGGTGATCGATGTTGCGCTTGCTCTCGCACGCCTCGGGCGACATGTACTGCGGCGTGCCGAGCAGCACGCCGGCCGCGGTCTTCACCGCGTTCTCCGCCGAGAACATCTTCGCCAGCCCGAAGTCGAGCACCTTGACGAAGTCCTGATCGCCCAGCCGCGCCATCAGCATGATGTTGTCGGGCTTGAGATCGCGGTGGATGATCCCGGCGGCGTGGGCCGCGGCGAGCGCACTGGCGATCTGCGCGCCGATGTGCAGCGCGCGCATCACCTCGAGCTCCTCGCGCGCCAGCACCGACGCCAGCGTCCGGCCCTCCAGGTACTCCATGATGTAGAAGTGATCGCCCTCGGGCGTCACCCCGAAGTCGTGGATCTCGACGATGTGCTCGTTGCCGATCTTGTTGACCGCGCGCGCCTCCTGGAAGAACCGCGACACCACCTCGCGGTTGCCCGCCAGCTCGCGGTGGATCACCTTGAGCGCGACCCGCTTGCCGATCAGCGGGTGCTCGGCCAGGTACACCGCACCCATCCCCCCCGTCCCGATCTTGTTCAGGATCCGATAGTTCCCGATCGTCTGACCGGACGAGATCACGCCGTCGGCAATTGTATCAGCTGCGTGCGCGGCCTGCCCATCGGCTCGACGGCACCGTCAGTGCCGAGCCGGACCGGCGCAGAACTGCTCGTAATCGATCAGCGGGATCTTGCTGCGGTCGACGCCGTCGCCGCAGGTCGGGCACTTCGGATCGCGGCGCAGCCGGAGCTCACGGAACCGGGTCTTGATCGCGTCGTAGCACAGCAGCCGGCCGGCCAGCGTGTCGCCCAGGCCGAGGATCAGCTTGATCGCCTCGGTCGCCTGCAGGACGCCCATGATGCCGGGCAAGACGCCGAGCACGCCGGCCTCGGCGCACGACGGCGCCTCCTCGGCGGGTGGCGGCTGCGGGTAGAGGCAGCGGTAGCACGGCGAGCCGACCGCCGGGAACACGGTGATCTGGCCCTCGAACCGGAAGATCGAGGCGTGGATCACCGGCTTGCCGAGCCGGAGCGCGGTGTCGTTGACCAGGTAGCGGGTCGCGAAGTTGTCGGCGCCGTCGATGATGACGTCGTACGGCGCGATCAGCGCGAGCGCGTTGTCCGACGTGATCCGGGTCCGGTGCTTGTCGACCTTGACGTCGGGGTTGAGCCCGCGCAGCGTGGTCTCGGCGCTCTCGACCTTGGCGATCCCGACCCGGTCGGTGCCGTGCAGGATCTGGCGCTGCAGGTTGGACGCGTCGACCACGTCGTCGTCGATCATGCCGATCGTGCCGATCCCGGCGGCGGCGAGGTACATGCTCGACGGCGAGCCGAGCCCGCCCGCGCCGATGCACAGGACCTTGGCGCCGAGCAGCTTGATCTGGCCGGCGACGCCGACCTCGGGCAGCAGGGTGTGCCGCGAGTAGCGGCTCTCCTGGTCGGGGCGCAGCGAGATCGGTTGCTCCCACGGCAGCCCCGCGCGCTTCCAGCCCGTGAACCCGCCGGCGAGCGAGCTGACGTTGGTGTAGCCGAGTTCGCCCAGGCTGCGCGCCGCGAGCACCGAGCGCGTGCCGCTCGCGCAGTAGATCACCACCGGCGTGCCGCGATCGGGCACGTTGCGCTCGACGCGCAGCTCGAGGAAGCCGCGCGGGATGTGCAGCGTGCCCGGGATCATGCCCTGGGCGTGCTCGTCGGGCTCGCGCACGTCGATCAGCGCCGGCCGCGCGGTGCCGTGCAGCGCGGCATCGAGCGCCGCTGGTTCGATCTCGGGGGTCTTTCCGCGAAGCTCGCGGAGCAGCGTGTCAAAGGTCACCACGCGCGGTAGATTGCCATGACCCTCACGTGAGGGTAAGGTGTTCCGTCCCCGGAGATTTCCAGGAGCTCTCAAAGATGTCCGATCTTGCCAGCGCTACCACCCCGACCGTCGACCCGACACAGCCCCCCGGCCCGGAGGCCGTCGATCACGCTCCAGGCCCCGAGTCGATGGTGAACATCACCTCCGTGGCCGCCACGAAGGTCAACGAGATCCGCGACGCCGAGGCGATCGAGGCCAACATGGCGCTCCGGCTGCGCGTGGTCGGCGGCGGCTGCGCCGGCTTCTCGTACGACCTGTACTTCGACGAGCCGACCGAGGTCGACCGCCAGTTCATGGTCCAGGACGTCAAGGTCGTCGTCGACGAGATGAGCCTGATGTACCTGGTCGGCACCGAGATCGACTACGTCGAGGGCCTGCAGGGGGCGGGCTTCAAGTTCAACAACCCCAACGTCAAGACCACCTGCGGCTGCGGCTCGTCGTTCGGCGTCTGATCGCGCCTGATTGCATCCGGCGCTCCCCGGCGTCCCGCGCCGGGCGGCGAGGCGCTAGGCTGTCGCCGTGCAGGACATCGCAGGCGTGCTCCAGCGCGAGCTCGGCTCCGCCGCCGTGATCGGCCCGGGCCACGACCGGCTCGACGACTACGGCCGCGACGAGAGCCCGCTGCCCGACTTCTGGCCGCCGGACTGCGCGGTGCTCGTCGAGTCGACCGAGCAGGCCGCCGCCGTGCTGCGGATCTGCCTCGAGCGCAAGGTCCCGGTCACCCCGCGCGGCGCCGGCAGCGGCATGTGCGGCGGCGCGCTGCCGATCCACGGCGGCGTCGTGCTGTCGACCGAGCGGATGACGCGGATCAAGGAGATCGACGCCGGCGATCTGCTCTGCGTGACCGAGCCCGGCGTGGTCACCGGCCGGTTGCAGGAGGCGGTCGAGGCCCAGCAGCTGTTCTACCCGCCCGACCCGGCGTCGCTCGAGTTCTGCTCGATCGGCGGCAACGCGTCGACCAACGCCGGCGGGCTGCGCGCGTTCAAGTACGGCGTCACCCGCGAGTACATCCTCGGCCTCGAGGTCGCGCTGATGGGCGGCGAGGTGCTGCGCTGCGGCCGGCGCACCTCCAAGGGCGTCACCAGCTACGACCTCGTCGCCGGCTTCGTCGGCACCGAGGGCACGTTCGGCGTGATCACCGAGCTCACGCTCAAGCTCGTCCCGCTGCCGATGGCCGCCGCCGCCGTGCTCGGCGTGTTCGCCGACGTCGCCACCGCCGGCGCCGCGATCTCCGCGCTGCTGCGTGGCGGCCTGCGCCCGCGCGTGCTCGAGCTCGCCGATCGCGCCTCGATCGCTGCGATCCGCGACAAGAGCCGGTACCGCTTCCCGGCCAGCGCCGGTGCGATCGTCCTGCTCGAGGTCGACGGCGAGCCCGAGGCGATGCCGATGATGATGGAGAAGATCGGCCTGCGCTGCGACGAGCTCGGCGCGCTCGACGTGCTGGCCGCGACCGAGCCCGCCGAGCGCCGCGCCGTCTGGGAGGCGCGCCGGCTGATCTCCCCGGCGCTCAAGGCCGCCTACCGGATCAAGCTCAACGAGGACCTGTGCGTCCCGCGCAGCCGGATCGTCGAGATGCTCGCCCGGGTCGACCGCGTCGCCGCCGACACCGGCGTCGAGTGCGCCGTGTTCGGCCACGCCGGCGACGGCAACCTCCACGTCAACCTGCTGTCCAACGCCGACCCCGACGACGCCGCCGTGCGCAAGCACCTGTGGGGCGCCGCCCGCCAGCTGTTCGCCCACACCGTCGAGCTCGGCGGCACGCTGTCCGGCGAGCACGGCGTCGGCCTGACCAAGCGCGACTACGTCGCGATGGAGTCCTCCGAGCAGGTCCTCGAGTGGCAGCGGCGCTGGAAGGCGATGTGGGATCCGTCCGGCCTGCTCAACCCGGGCAAGCGGCTCCCGCCGCGCCCCCGCGGCTGCAGCGAGTGAGCGTTTCCAGCTGCGGTAGGAATGCGGTCCTACCCATGCTAAAGTTGCAGTATGGCGACCACCGAGAAGATCAGTGTCGCGCTCGGCCGTGACGAGCTCCGGTTCGCGAGGACGGCGGCCGAACAGGATGGCATGAGCCTGTCGGCGTTCGTCACCGGGGCCGTCCGCGCTCAGATCGCGGAGCGCCGGCGCCGGGAGGCGGCCCGGCAGGTGCTCGCAACGTTCGAGCCCGAGGACTTCGCGACCGCCGAGGAGCAGCGAGCATTGCTCGCGCTGTGGGCCTCGCCGCGCAGGGCGCCGGCTCGACGCCGTCCCCAGCGCCGGAGGCGATGACGTGGGTCTCACGTTCGACACCGGCGCGCTGATCGGCCTCGAGCGCCGCCGCCACGCGATCCGCAAGGTCTTCGACACCGCGATCGAGCACGACGTCCCGATCGTCGTGCCGACGGTGGCGATCGCTGAATGGTGGCGTCGCGGAGCCCACGAGAAGGAGCGGACCGCGATCCTGCGCGCGGTTCGCGTGGAAGCGCTCGGCGTGCACGTTGCGAGGCTTGCCGGGATCGCCGTCGGAATCGTTCCCGGTGCGGGCACGATCGACGCGATCGTGATGGCCTCGGCAGCGTCGCGCGGTGACACCGTCTACACCTCGGATCTCGACGATCTCACCAGGCTCCGCGATCGTGTGCCCGAGTTCGCCGGTGTGCAGGTCTTGCCGGCGTAGTGTTCTTCTATCGCGCTGGATGGAGCCCTTCGAGGTTCTCGAGCCGGCGACCGGGGAGAATCAAGGGGCATCCGGCTGGCGGGAACCCACACACACCACCCGAACGCCGAGGAACTGGCCCTGGAACTGGGGACGGTACCTGAGGCGGTAGGCGGAGCGCAGGAGCCAGGCCAGGCTGACCCAGGAGCCGCCGCGGACCACCCGAACACCACCGCCGGTGTCATCCTGATGACAAGGGTCGACCGAGGCGGTCTGGATCTCGACATAACGGTCGGCCCAGGCGTCCAGGCACCACTCCCAGACGTTGCCGGTCAGGTCGTGGACGTCGAACGGGCTCTTGCCACCGGGCGTGTGCCCGACCACCGCGGGCCGGCCGGTATCGGACGGCTGGCCGAAGGTCGCACGCGAGGCGTCGGGGGGCTCGTTGCCCCACGGGTAGCGCCGCCCATCGCTGCCCCGCGCGGCGTACTCCCACTCGGCCTCGGTGGGCAGCCGCGCCACGAGCCCAGACAGCCGGGTGGTGAGCCAGGCCGTGAACGCCCGCGCGTCGTCCCAGCTCACGGTCACCACCGGCTGGGCGGGATCGTTGAACCGGCGATCGGCGAACGAGTCCGGGGCCACGCGCCCGGTCTCGGCGACGAGGCGGCCGTACCTGCTCGTTGGTGACCGGGTAGACGCTCATCCAGAACCCGGTGATCTGCACCGGGTGGGCCGGGAGCTCGTCGTCGTAGGCATCGGGATCATGGTTGGGCTGGCCGGGCTGCTTCGACGATCCCATCACGAAGCGGCCGCCCGGGATCCAGACGAAGGCCATGCCGGTGACCGGCTCGACGAACGGCTGGCCCTCGCGCGGGGCGCCGGCCGCCGCATCCGGCATCCCCACCAGCGCGCGCGCCGCGGCACGCAGCGCACGGTCGCCGGCATCGAGCACCGACCGCGCCCGCTCGACCAGGCACGGCAGGTCGTGGCCCTGCGCGAGCTCGAACAGCCGCCGCAGCTCGTCGGCCGCCGTGCGGGGCGCCGGGCGCCCGACGAGCCACCGCCCCAGCCGCGCCAGCGGGCCGTCCAGCGCGCGCAGCCGCGCCAGGGCGCGATCGGCGGCGGCCTCGAACGGCCCAGGCAGGATCTGCGGCGCCTCGCGCAGGCACTGGCGCAGCAGCGCCCCATCGACGTCGCCGCGCTCCAGGCAGCGAGTCATGAACGGCTCGAACACGCCAGGGCGCGACATCGCGAGCAGGATCACCTCCTCCCAGCGCGGATCGCCGGCCCGGTCGGCGAGCACGCGGCCCAGGCCGAGGCTCGAAACGTGGCAGGCCGCCAGGTACTCCTGGAACGAGAGGTGGACGAGCTCGATGCGGCCGAGGTCGCGGCTCATCAGCACGCCGCACTCGTCGCGCACGAGGTCGAGGAAGCGCTCGGGAGTTGGCGCCACGGCGCGCACCGCGGCGACCTGGCGCAGCGGCTCCTGGATCAGCCGGGCGGCCTCCTCGACCGACAGCTCGCGGCGGTCCTGCTCGTGCATGGCGTACGCGAGCGGCTGAAGGACCAGCCGCGCGGTCTCGAGCCGCAGCGCCGGGCTGCCCTCGCGCTCTCGCGTCCACACCTCGATCAGCAGGCCGAGCGTGCGCTCGTACAGCTCGCCGCGCTGCTCGGGCAGCCGGGTGTCGCTGTAGTGCGCCAGGCACAGCGTCGACAGCATCAGCGGATTGGCCGTCATCTCCAGCAGCCGGCTACTGCTGCGCCAGGCCGGGGTCGCGAGCACCGCGAGCAGCGCCGCCGCCTTCCGGCTCGCGTGGGCTTCGACCTCCGCGACCTCCGCGGGCGACGCGACGCCCTGGAAGAAATGGCGCTCCACCGCGTGAAACCAGCGCCGGACGTACTCCTCCCGGGCGTCCTGATGCAGCCCCTGCACCGAGACCGGCAGGAACCGCGCGCCGAGCTCGGGGGTGCGCGCCCACGCGGCGCGCCGGCTGGTGACCACGAACCCGCACGCCGGCCAGTGATCGATCTCGCGGTTGAGCCACGCGCAGATCCGCCTGCGCGTCGGCTCGTCGCGGACCTCGTCGAGGCCGTCGAGCAGGAACAGGAAGCCCCGATCTGGCCGCGCCAGCACGGCCGGGCCTGCCTCTGGATAGCCGTCCTCGGCGGCGACCCGCGCGACGATCTGCGCCAGGCCACGCGCGACCTGATCGCCGTCGGTGACCGTCGCCAGCTGGACCAGCACCGGGTGCAGGCCGCGCAGGTGCGCGACCGGGCCACTGACCTCACCCACGACGACGCGGCGGAACAGGTGGCGCAACAGCGTGGTCTTGCCCGCGCCCGGATCGCCGATCAGCGCCAGGCAGGTCCGGCCGTCGCTGGCACGGGCGAGCGCGTCGTCGAACGAGATCTCGGCGCCGCCGTGGCCGAGCCCGTCCTTGTCCTCGCGCGGGTCAGGGCCGCCGCCCTGGCGCCGCGGGTCGGCGTACACGTACAGCGGCACGAACACGCGATCGAGATCGATCGGGATCTCCGCGTTGCGAAAGCCGACGATCTTCACCCGGCCGTGGCGCTGCAGCCCGAACTGCAGCCACGCGGCAACGGGATCGCCGGGCGCGGCTACCGCGTCCATGGCGCCCGCCGGTCGAGCTCGGCGGCGATCCGCCGGCACAGCTCCGGGTCGACGGCCGCGAGCTGCGCGACGTCGAGCACGCGCGTGGCGAGCGGTGCGCTCGGCGGCGCGATCAGGCTGCGATCGATCCGCGCGTAGAACACGATCTGCTCGAAGAGGACGTCGGTGAGCCGCGACAGCCGCTCGTGCAGGCGCACGTGGTCGCAGCGGACCGCACCGGCGCCGCTGACCTCCGACACCGCCGGCGGCGGCGCTGCCGGTCCACGCAGCTCCGTCACGACCTCGCGCACCCGCAGCCCCGCCACGACCTCGCGCAGCCGCGCGGCCACGCCGGCGAGGCCGCCCTCGGCGGCGGCGTCGAGCGCCTGGACGTGGCTCAGGCCGTACGGCAGTGCCGCGCCGGGCTCGAGCAGCACCGGCACGAGGCCGTGCGCGGCGGGTTCCGCGCGATGCAGCGCGATCGCCGTGACGATCTCGTCGCGGAGGTACCACGCGGTGTCGGCGTGCGACGAGATCAGGACGACGGTCGCCCGCGACGCCCGCTGCGCGGCCGGGATCGCCTGGTCCCAGTGCGCGCCCGGCGGGAGCGAACGCTCGTCGAGGAACACCCGGAGGTCGGGCTGGAGCAGATCGTGGAGCGCCCGGGCGCTCGGCTTGTCCGCCGACGGATGCGCAAGGAACAGATCGTAAGTCGCCGATCGAGACGCCATGGCCCCACACGTCGCCTGAACGTCTCCACGCTACGCCAGCGCAGGTCAGGTCACAAGCCCGCGGCTCCGCCCCGTGAGCCATGGCAGCACCCGGGCGCGATGCGCGGACGCAACGGAGCAGGTGGGCGAATGAAAGCAGCGCGGAAGGCGACGTGGAATCCAGACCTCCTGACATGGCCCGGATGTTCCCGACGAGGACGTTGCGACGCACGGTCCTGGGGTGCGGACCCAAACCGGTCCGGAGCGGACGCGCCCGTCGGCGGGCCGGTCGGTTCGCCCCATCCTCTGCGGACCCAGCCAATGCGGAGCAGACTGGTCCACCAACGAGCCGCTGAGACTCTCGACCGATCGCGACCCCGCGGATCGCCGGGTCGACCGCCTGCTCGCCAGGCTCGGCCTGCTCGCCGGCGCGGCGCTCGCGCCAGTCGCCGGGATCGAGGCAGGCGAGCGCGGCGACCATCGCGTCACGGTCCGCGGTCACGTGCCGTCGGTGCACGCTCCAGCCCGCACCTCGATCCGCGCGACCGCCATGACGCGCTCGCTCGGCAGTGATCGGAACCGCGAGCACGACGAAACCGCGCTCGCGCACGGCATTCTGACCACAAGAGCCCCGGTCCGTCCTCCAGCAGCTCCACCCGGGAATCCTCTGCAACCCGCTGTTCGATGGCTGTGCTCTCCCATTCTCCCGAGATCAAAATTCAATGAAATGGAGCGTCCGCGCGGGGCGATGCCTTGTGAGTGGGTCGTCCTGGTCGTCCTGGTCAGCTTCGACGAGCCAGTCACAGGGCCGTCCACGCGGTCTCCCGAGGTCCCGGCTGCAGCTGCCGTGCAGCGATCATCGATCGCCATCCACCAAGCTCGAGCAGCGGCCGCTCGACCCTGGGTCGCAACGTGCAGCGGGGTTTGGGCACGACGATGTCGATAGTTGATTACATCTCGTTACAACAAATTACGGCGATTTCAATTGGTCGACGCGGCCTCCCGAGCTATGCAAGGAGCATGAAGGTCGAGACGCCGGTTGCGAGCCGCACGAAGCGGCGCTCCGAGCCTGGACAGCTGGCGCTGTTCAAGCAGCGCGGCGGCAAGCGGCGCGGGGCCGGCCGGCCACCGAAAGGCAAGCGGGCCGGCTCGCCGCACAAGCAGCGGCCGTTCCTGCACGCTCGCTACCCCGTCCACGTCGTCCTGCGAGTGGTCGGCGCCGTCGGCAACCTGCGCCGGCGCTGCGTGTACCAGGCGGTCCGCGAGGCCACGCTCACCACGGCGCTGCGCGAGGACTTCCGCATCGTCCAGATCAGCATCCAGCGCACGCACGTGCACCTGCTGGTGGAGGCCAACGACAAGCTGGCGCTGGCCAGGGGCATGCAGGGCTTTCAGATCTCGGCTGCCAAGCATCTCAATGCGGCGATCAGCAAGGGCAAGCCGGGCCCGCGCCGGCGGGGCATGGTGTTCCCCGACCGCTACCACGCCGAGATCATCACCTCGCCGCGGCAGGCGCGGCACGCGCTGTCCTACGTCATGAACAACTGGCGGAAGCACCAGGAGGACCTTCGCGCGCCGATGTCCGACTGGACGGTCGACTGGTTCTCCAGCGCGGCGATGTTCACCGGCTGGGCGGAGTACGGCGACGAGCCGTTCCTGTGGCGCGGCCGGGCCACGTACGATCCGCTGGTCGTATACCAGCCCCGGACCTGGCTGCTCCGCGAGGGCTGGAAGCGCGCCGGGGCAGTCTCCGTGCACGATGTGCCGTCGGCCAGGCAGCAGCCAACGTAGGTCGTATGCAAGGTTGCAGAGCCGGAACGGCGCAGGCTGGTGTGGCGGCGGGTTGGCGCCGATCGCGGCGAAGTCGTTCAGCTCGCCGCCGAGCGCAAGCACCTCACCGGCGCGATCAAGGGAGTCGCGCACCCAGCCGAGACGGATCTCGTCCGCCGGATCCGCACGGCCGCCGCGCGGACGACGAGACCCGCATCCTCGTCCAGTCCATGCTCGCAGCCGCTCAGCTCGCGACACCGAACCGCGATGCTCGCCGCGCTGTGTGCCGAACCGGACGCACGTGCGCCGCACTTCCCCCGGGCCCCGCTGCGCGTCCGCCATGCCGGCTTGAATCCGGATATTCAGCCCGCGGGGTATTGTCAGGAGGTCTGGAATCTGTCGGTCCTGCTCAACCCTGGCGAGCGGCTCCCGGCGGGGCCGCGCGGCTGCAGCGCGTGACGGCGCGCCGCGCAGGGCGCCGACTCACAGCCGAGGCAGGCCGGCGAAGCCGCGCACGTCGTGGGCAGGCACCAGCGCGATCTGCGGGAAGCGCTTGGCGACGGCGGCCATGCGCAGCAGGTTGTCGCGCACCTGCGCCGGATCGTCGTCGGCCGAGCGCCGCATCAGCCACGGGCGCTCCTCTCGCTCGGTGATGCCCTCTCGCTGCCAGGCGAGATCGCCGACGAACGCGAACCGGCGGCCATCGGGAAGCGTCACGAACACGATCACGGAGCCAGGGGTGTGGCCGGGGGCCGGGACCACGACCACGGACCCGTCGCCGAACACGTCGTGGCTGCGCGGGAAGCCGAGATACGGTCCGGCTTCGAAGCCGTATGCCTCGTAGCGGGCGCCGGTGACGCTGCGCGCGATGGCCATGACCCAGTCATCGTGATCGATGAAGCGACGCTCGTCGGCCGTGACCAGCACGGGGACCCCGGGGAAGTCCGCCGTGCCGCTGACGTGATCCCAGTGGGCATGCGTGAGCAGGATGCCGCGCAGCCGGGTCCGATCGTAGCCGGCCGCATCGAGCTGGTCCGCGGCGGGCTGGCCGCGGTCGAGGTCGGTGAGCGCGCGAAACGCCGCCGGCATCAGCCGGAGCTGGGTCGCGATGTCGCGGCCCAGGCCGGCATCGATGAGCAGATCGCCGCGCGGGTGCTTGACGAGCACGGCCGTCATCGCGAAGTCGCGTCGCTCGGAGAACGCACCGCCCCGGTAGCCGAACGCCGCGGTCCGGTGAATCACGCCGGTGGGAAGCTGGACCAGCGCCATCCCGGCCGGCGGCGATGCGGGTGGCAGGGGGCCGCCGAGCGGCGCGGGCCGGGGCAGCGGCGACGAGCCGTACGTGGTGAGGAACACCGCGACGGCGAGATTCAGGACGAGCGCCGCGGCACCGATCCGGCGGCTGCGCCCGACGAACACGGCCACGGCAGTGACCGGCGCGAGGCACGCGAGGGCGGCCGCGAGCGGGAGTGGCAGCGCCGTGCCGCGCGCGGCGATCCAGATCGACCCGATCGCGACCAGCGGCGCCCCGATCAGGGCGATGATCATCGCGGCGATCCACAGCAGGCGGCGCAGCGCTGAGCGACCGGTCGTCACGCGCCGATCCTACAGGGTCCCGGAGCTCCCCCACCCTGCCGCGGCGACCGGCGGGCATGCTGCGCACCTCGCGCCGGCGCTCGCCGGGCGCGCCGCCGATCTCGCGATCGCTCGAGGCGCGCTGGAGCAGACCTGCGCGAAATGCAGCGGCGATGAAAGCCGATGTGGGACCCGCAGTGCGGCCTGCCCCGCCCTTGCGTTGCGAGCCGGAACCGGCGATAGCATCGCCGCGTGGGGGCCTCCGAGGAGCTGTTGCGCGTGCTGTCGACTGCGACCACCGGCGAGCTCGCGGCGTGGCGCAAGCTCATGGCGCGGGTCGGGCCGGACACGCTCGCGGCGTGGCTGTCACCGGCGGCGATGGTGGCCGCGACGCTGGCCGACACCGGGGTCGCGGCGGCGATGCTCGAGACCCTGCGCGGCGACGGACCGGCGGCGGCGTGCGTGATCGCCGCGTTCCCCGAGGTCGCCGCGCTCGCCGCGCCGATGCCGCCGCAGGTCGAGCACGATCCGGGGACCGAGCTGTCGCTGCTCGATCACATCGCGACCCGGCTGCTCGGCAAGAAGCTGCTCGGGCTGGAGACCCGCGATCTGACGCGGTTCCAGGGGGTCGGCGTGCCCGAGAGCGTCACCGGCGGGCCGCTGCCGCTGACCGGGCTCGACGTCGGGCTGTCGCCGGCCGCGTTCGAGGCGCTCGCGGCGGTCGTGGCGCGCGTGCTGGCCGCCGGGCTGGGGCCGGCGCTGCGCGCGGCGATCTTCCACCTCGACATCGCCAAGACCCACAGCGCGGCGCTGCGCGCGACGTGGACCGCCCACGGCATGGCGCTCGACGTCCACAACGAGGCGGCGGCGGCGATCCTGCGCCACACCGATCGCGCGCGGAGCTGGCCGCTGCCCGAGGTGCTCGGCAAGCTCGCGATCGCGTGGATCGAGGCCCACGGGCTCGCCGGCCAGCACGTGCGCGGCGAGGGGCCGCTGGCGATGTTCGCACCGCTGGTCGGCACGCTGCGCGACCTCGCGCCGGCGCTCGCCCGCACGCTCGGCGTGCCGCCGTCGGGCGCGGTGGCGCTGGCGCTCGACGCGCTGCACGTGCTCGACGCGTGCGACACCGCGGCGGTGCGCGACGGGCTGCTCGACGACGAGCTGCTCGCCCGGCTCGCGCAGGTCCGCGATCAGCTCGGCGCGGTGTGCAAGCCGGCGGCGTGGGGGCAGCCGCAGCGCGCGCTGTCCGAGCTCGCGCCGCCGGTCGACGGCCCGGAAGGCCGCGCCGCGCTGGTCACCCGGCTGCAGGCGCTGCGCGCCGGGCGCCAGGCGGCGGGAGAGCCGGCGGACGCGGTGGCCGACGCGGTGGCGGCGCTCGGGGATGCCGAGCTCGCCGTGCTCGGCCCGGCGCTCGCGACCTGCCAGCTGTGGTACTGCGAGGCCGCGACCAGCGGGCTATCGCCGTCGGCGCAGCTCGGCGTGCTGGCGGCCGCGGTCGGCGCCGCCCGCGCGATCGGCGTCGACGTCCAGCGCCCGTGGCACGCCCAGCTGTTCCCGCTGGTCACCCGGCTGCGCGGCGAGAGCGCGGCGGTGCGCTACCGGCTGCGCCTGGTCGAGGCCGCGCTCGCCGCCACGCCGATCCGCGAGCTCTTGATCGGCCCGGGCCGGTTCGGCCCGCTCGGCACGCTGTCGGCGCGGCTCGCGCACCCGACCGACCCCGACGCGATCGTCGTCGACTACGTGGAGACCGAGGAGGCCACCGCGCTGGTCACCCTGCTCGCGCTGTACGAGACCCGGTCGCAGGCGACGTTCCACACCATGCTCAAGGCGCTGTGCGACCTCTACGGGCTGCGCAAGGACGACTTCGACCGGGTCGCCAACGAGGCGAGCTACCTCGGGGCGATGAACGCGGCGCGGTCCGACAAGCAGCGCATGATCGAGTGGGTCAAGCCGGGCCGGATCGTCGAGATCGGGCCGGGCGGCGGCGTGGTGCTCGACCTCCTGGCGCAGCGGTTTCCGACCAGCGAGGTCGTCGGCGTCGACCTGTCGCGCGAGGTGGTCGAGGCGCTGACCCAGCGCGCCCACGCGCACGCCAGCCGGTGGCGCGTGATCCACGGCGCGGCGGAGCTGCTCGGCGAGCTGATCGAGCCGCCGGTCGACACCGTCGTGTTCTGCTCGATCCTGCACGAGATCTACTCGTACACCGAGCCGCGGTTCTCGCTGGGTTCGGTCCAGCGCGTGATCCACGCGGCGGTCTCGGCGCTCGCGCCCGGCGGCCGGATCGTGATCCGCGACGGCGTGCAGCCGCCGCCCGGACGCCGCCGGCTCCGGCTGATCGCGCCCGACGCGCGCGCCACGTTCGACCTCTACGCCGCGCAGTTCGAGGGCCGGCGGATCCACGTCACCGAGCTCGGCAGCGATCGCGTCGAGCTGTCGACCGCCGACGCGATGGAGTTCCTCTACACCTACACCTGGGGGCCGGCGAGCTTCCCGTACGAGGTCCGCGAGCTCTACGGCATCCTGCCCTACGACGACTACGTCGCCCAGCTCGTCGCGTGGTGCGGCGGGCCGCGCACCGTGCGCGTGGTCGAGCTGCCGCCGGAGATCCGCTCGTACCTCCAGCCCGGCTACCGCGACCACCTCGCCGCCAGGATCGCGCTGACCGACGAGCACGATCGCCCGGTCGAGCTGCCGGATTCGAACTGCCTGATCGTCCTCGAGAAGCTGTGAGCCCTGGCCGCCGGCGCGGTCAGCCGCCGCCGAACGTGATCGCCAGCGACTGCAGCTCGGGCTCGTGGTTGCCGTCGCTGGTCATCACGACCCGGAGCTGCAGGTAGCGCGCCGGGGCGATCGTGAACGGCATGCCGCTGGTCACCGGCCCCGAAAATGCGGGGCCATCGCTGCAGTCGGCCTGCTGGCACGCGCGGAACTGGACCTGGACCGTCGCGCCGGTGGGGGCCCGCTCGTTCCACGTGATGCCGTGGATCGCGGTGACCGGGGTCGTCGTGTCGATCACCCGGGACGTCCACGACGCCGCCTTCGCGACCTTGTCCGGGCCGCCGGTCATGTGCAGGGTGAGCCGCGCGCTCTCCAGCGCGCTGTTGCCACCCGTCGCCATGTCGTCGTAGACGTGCAGCTTCCAGTCGCCGTTCGCGGCCGCGCCGAGCAGCGCACCGAGGCCATCGCCCGTGAGGGTCTGCGCGGCGATCGCGCGCCCCTCCACGTTGTTGGGCGGACCGACGTGGTCACGGATGACGACGGGAGCGCCGCCGGGGGCCTGGAGGTCGACCTTCAGCTGGTTCCAGTGCGGGGAGTTGATCTGGTACGTGACGTCGATCGAGCTCACCGTCTCGGTGCCGAGCTGCGCGTCGGCGTACGCGGCCACGGTCAGCGTGGCGGTCCCGGGGTTACCCGGGCCTCCGTTGTCCGGCACGTTGTGGTTGCCATCGTCGACGCCGAGCGCGAGCCGGTCGTCGGCCGACTCGACCGACCGCAGCCGATCGCGCGGGACGTCGATCGCGGTCGGAAAGTCGGGGCCCTGGAGCTGGACGCTCAGATCTCGCCCGCCATTGACCTGGTTGTAGTCGATGCTCAGGTCGTTCCAGCCGGAAACCAGGTTCGCCTGGATGGTGGTGAGCGCGTCGTTCTGCCCCACGCCGACGTCGCGCGTCCAGAGCGCCTCGCCGCGGCTGGCTCCGAGCCGGCCGCGATTGCCGTCGTCGCTGTGGATCGTGAGCGTGTACGCGCCCATCTGGTCGATGTGGACCTGACCGACGTAGCGCGCGGACCAGTCGTTGTTGTCGCCGTCAGCGCCCTGCGGCGCGGTGAGGAACATCGTGTCCGCCAGCAGGCTGCTCTGCTCGAAGTGCGCGATCGGCGGCGGGCTGCCGCCGACCGCCTGACCACCGCCCAGGATCTGGTGGCCGTACACCGTGCGCAGCACGCCGCTCAGCTCGCTGGTCCGCGCGCGCAGCCGATCGCGGGTCCAGGGCACGGCGCCCCCGGAGCCGCCATCGCTGTGCTGGAACTGCAGGTCACTGCCGCCGGAAGCGTTGCCATCGCCGACGTGGATCGGATACCAGCCGGTCATCGGGGTCGGTACCGACACCGTGGCGTTCTGATCGGTCAGCAGCGTGTAGCTCGTCGAACCCGGCAGGGCGATCTCGACGAACGTGACGTCGTCGCCGCTGATCATGAAAGTCTCCGTCGAGCTCGCGTCGAGCCACACCTCGCCGTCGAACCAGATCGTCATCAGGCCCTTGTTCGAGATCCCCAGGTAGCCCAGGTTGGCGGCGTTCGTCAGGTGCTCGCCGGTCCACAGCCCGGCCCCCGACGGCGTCACGCTGTCGAGCTTGCTCCACGCCGTATCGCCGCGCGCCCAGAGCCGCATGTTCTGCAGGCCATGTGCGACCAGCGCGCCGTAGCTGTACGCGTTGGGGGTCAGCGCGCCTCGGGCCGCGTCGACCGTCATGTCGACGAGCGTGCCGGACCTGAGGCCCGCCGCGTCGAAGCCGAGCGAACCCGGACCGCTCCCGTCGGGCATCGGCCCATCCGGTGAACCTCCCGCCGCGGGGGAACGGAATCCACAACCCGCCAGGCAGAGGACGAGATAGCGCCACCGCATGCCAGAATCCTACCGAGAGTTCGCCCGCATCCGACAATTCTCGGCCATACAACCGCGCGTTCGCGATGCGGATCACATTCCCGAACCGTCACTCGCTCTTGACGAACGACGTGATCCGCCAGCTCGTCCCGCGCGGCTCGAGGCTGAGCTGGTAAGCGCCCGCCGCCGGTACCGCCGCCGGGCACGACACCTTCTTCGCGTCCCCGCCGCAGCCCGCGACCAGCAGCTTGGCCATCGCGTCGAACGGCTCGGGATCCGCCTGCCACAGCGCCATCGCGCCGTCGGGGCCGGACCCGCCGCCGAGCGACCACACGACGTCGTCGGCCAGGTGCGGGCGCAGCCCGCCGTAGTTGCGCGCGTCGAGCACGTCCTTGATCGCGGCGAGCTCCTTGGCCGCGTCCGGCGGCACGGGCCCGAACGCCTTCGGATCGGCGTGCTTGACGTCGTCGGAGCTGCTGGCCGCGTTGGCCGGCATCGGCACGGCGTACTTCTTGATCCGGTCGTAGATCGCATAGACCAGCGCGTCGGTGCGGCCCTCCAGCCACGCCGGCCGCGCCGGACCATGCAGCTCGGTCGGCAGCGCCGCGCCGGGCTCCCACTCGGCCGCGTGCCCGACGACCTTGAGCCGCCACGGCCGGCCGCCGTCGACCGAGATGTCGAACCGGATGAAGTAGCGCTTGTACGCCAGCCGGGTCGGCATGCCCGCCGAGGCCGCCCCGGGCGAGGCCGCCGCCCGGGAGTTGATCCCCTGCGCGTTGGCGAGCGTCTGGGGGTTGGTCATGTCGTCCTGGTTGTTCGCAGACGACACCTGGTGCCACGCGGTCTTGATCGCGCCGCGCCCCGGCGCATCCTCGATGTTCGGATAGCTCTCGCGCGTGGCCTCCAGCGCCGCGGTGTACACCACGGTGAACTCGGCGTCGTAGAGCGACTTCCTCGCGGTCTCGACCTCGGCCTTGTGGGTCGTGCAGCCGGTTGCGCAGATGATCGCCGCGAGGAAGGTGATACGGTGCCGCTGCATGGGATCCCGGACTCGGAATAGCACACCGAAGCCCCCGCAAGGTGCGACATCCGGCGCATCCGGCGCATCCGGCGCATCCGGCACCGATCTCGCCGCGCAGCGGGAGCGGACCACCGAGATCGCGACCCGCCTCGCCGAGCTGTGGCCGGACGCCGTGGTCGAACTCGACCACGCCAGCGCCTACCAGCTGCTGGTCGCGACCATCCTCGCCGCGCAGTCCACCGACAAGCTGATCAACACCGTGACCCCACGCGTGTTCGCGACGTATCCGACCCCGGCGGCGCTGGCGCACGCCGGCCAGGCCGAGCTCGAGTCGATGATCTTCTCGACCGGATTCTACCGGATGAAGGCCCGGCACCTGATCGGCATGGCGCAGGCGATCGTCGAGCGCCACGGTGGGCAGGTGCCCGATACGATGGCCGGCCTGACCGACCTGCCCGGCGTCGCGCGCAAGACCGCCAACGTCGTGCTCGGGAGCGCGCTCGGCAGGAACGAGGGCATCGTGGTCGATACCCACGTCACCCGGCTCGCGCAGCGGCTCGGCCTGTCGGCGCACAGCGATCCGGTCAAGATCGAGCAGGATCTGATGCAGCTGGTGCCGCGCGACCAGTGGTCGATCTTCGCACACCGCCTGATCTGGCACGGCCGGCGCGTGTGCCATGCCAAGCAGCCCGACTGCAACCACTGCGCGCTGGCGCCGCTGTGCCCCAGCGCCGTCCTGGTCGCCACCCCTCGTCTCATGCCGCCGCGCAACGGCCGACCGGCCCTGCCGTCGCGCGCCGAGCGCGCCGCAGCCGCCAAGGCGCGCGCGAGCCAGCGCGTCAGTCCAGCAACCGGGAGGTCGGCAGCCGCCAGGCCGGGGACGGTGACCGCCAGGCCAGCGACCGCCAAGCCAGTGACCGCCAGGCCGGTGACCGCCAAGCCGGTGACCGCCAAGCCGGTGACCCGGAAGTCGGAAGCCAGCGAGCCGATGAACGCCAGGTCTGTGACCGCCGGCTCGGTGACCCGGAAGTCGGTGATCAACAAGTCGGTGATCAACAAGTCGGTGACCAACCAGTCGACTGCCGTGAAGCCGGCGAGCGCGAGACGGGCGACCGCGAAGCCAGCGATCCTCGCCCCGGCGCGGACCCGGTCCGCCCGGCTCGCCGGACCCGCGCTGACGCGGTCCACCAGGGAGAAGCGTCCATGACCCCCATCGTTGGCGTCGGTGCGATCATCTTCGACGACGAGGGCCGCGTGCTCCTCGTCGAGCGCGGCAAGCCGCCCAGCCTCGGCCTGTGGAGTATCCCCGGCGGCAAGCTCGAGCCGCGCGAGACCCTGGCGCAGGCCGTCGCGCGCGAGGTCCTCGAGGAGACCGGCCTGGTCGTCGAGGTCGGCGCCCTGGCCTGCGTGCTCGAGCGGTTCGGCGACGACTACCACTTCGTCCTGCTCGACTACCACGCCCGCGTGTGCGGCGGTCGGCTCGCCGCGGCCAGCGACGCCCGCGCCGCCCGGTTCGCCCGGTTCGAAGAGCTGCGCGATCTGCCGCTCACCGAGGGCCTCGCCGACGTGCTGGTGCGTGCCCGTGCTACACAGCCGGCGTGGTCCACCTCCCGCTAGTCCCAGAGCCGCTCGCTCCCGAGCCGCTCGCTCCCGAGCCGCTCCCGCCCGGCCCGTCGCTGCGCCGCGGCGACGTCTCCGACGCCCAGTGGCTCGACTGGCGCTGGCAGCTCGGCCACATGCTGAGCTCGGCCGACGAGCTCGCGCACGTCGTCGCGCTGTCCGCCGAGGAGCGCGCCGGGCTCGCCGCGTCCGCCCGCCTGTTCCGCATCGGCATCACCCCGTACTACGCGAGCCTGATGGACCCGGTCCACGCCAGCTGCCCGATCCGCCTCCAGGCGATCCCGCGATCCGCCGAGGCCGAGATCCGCGCCGAGGAGCTGCGCGATCCGCTCGGCGAGGACAGTCACAACCCCGCGCCGTCGGTGATCCACAAGTACCCCGATCGCGCCCTGTTCCTCGTGGTCGACCGCTGCGGCATCTACTGCCGGCACTGCAACCGCCGCCGGCTGGTCGGCGGCGACGAGCCGCCCACCACCGCCGACCTCGAGGCCGGCCTCGACTACCTGGCGCGCACACCGCGGATCCGCGACGTGCTGCTGTCGGGCGGCGATCCGCTGCTGCTCTCGACCCGCCGGCTCGGCTACCTGCTCGGCCGGCTGCGCGCGATCCGCCACATCGAGACCCTCCGGATCGGCACCCGGCTCCCCGTCGTGTGCCCGATGCGGATCGACGCCGAGCTGACCGGCGCGCTGCGCGCCCACCACCCGCTGTTCGTCAACACCCACTTCAACCACGCCAGGGAGCTCACCCCCGAGGCCCGCGCCGCGTGCGAGCGCCTGGTCGACGCCGGCATCCCGGTCGGCAACCAGACCGTGCTCCTGCGCGGCGTCAACTCCTCGGTCCGCTCGCTGCGCGCCCTGATGCGCGGCCTGGTCCGCTCGCGCGTCCGTCCCTACTACCTGTTCCAGGGCGACACCGTGCTCGGCACCGACCACCTGCGCACCCCGGTCGACACCGCGATGGAGCTCTACCGCGGCCTGCGCGGCTGGATCAGCGGCATGTGCGTCCCCGAGCTCGTGCTCGACGCCCCCGGCGGTGGCGGCAAGGTGCCGATCGTGCCGAGCTACCTCGAGCACCTCGATCACGAGCGCGCCATCGTCCGGACCTACCGCGGCACCCGCGTCGACTACCCCCAGCCGCGCGAGCGCGACTGCACGGTCGCCTACGACGCGATCTACTTCGCCGGCGTCCCCGACGACGACGACCGCGAAGGCTCGGCCGAAGCCGGCTGACCCGTGCCCTGCCTTCGAGATCCGGTCAATCGCACCAGCGACGACAAACGCCGCGCCTCTCGACGCACAAGCTCCCACGACGCGTCATGATGCACTCCCGCAGTGACGACTGCACGATGTACATCACAGCTGAATTTTTGGCGGTGGAGTGTCTCGAGACACCCAGCACAAGTGAAGGAATCGGCGCGACAAGCGCGTCGTAATACCACCTGCGAGCATTGATCTGACCTCGTCGGGCCATCCCTCTCTCCAGTGCAGGCCAATCGAGTCATCCGAAGAACTTGCCAATCTCCGTGAGACGTGGCTTTCCGGTATTCCACGGCGAACCATTCTCTGGAATCGTACGAGCGAGGAATCTGTTGGTCGGCGCTGTCATCGGCAGCTACCAGATCGTCCGGAAGCTGGGTTCGGGCGGTATGGGGGCGGTGTATCTCGGGCAGCACACGCTGATCGGCCGGCGCGCAGCGATCAAGGTGCTGCTGCCGGCCTTGAGCGCGCGGCAGGACGTCGTCAGACGGTTCTTCAACGAAGCGCGCGCAGTGACATCGATCAGCGATCCGGGGATCGTGCAGGTGTTCGACTTCGGCCATCACACCGACGGCAGCGCGTTCATCGTCATGGAGTTCCTGGACGGCGAGACCCTGGATCGGCGGCTCGCGCGGTTCGGCAAGCTCCCGGTGCTGTCGGCGCTGCGGCTGTGCCAGCAGCTCGCGATCTCACTGGAGGCAGCACACGCGCAGCACATCATCCATCGCGATCTCAAACCGGAGAACATCTTCCTGGTGCGCGACGGCGTGGGCGCGTCCGGCGAGCGCCCCAAGATCGTCGACTTCGGGATCGCGAAGCTGTCGGACGATCATCCCGACAAGAACGCGACGCACACCGGAGTGCTGATGGGGACGCCGAGGTACATGTCGCCCGAGCAGTGCCGCGGCCTCGGCGAGATCGATCACCGCTCCGATATCTACGCGCTTGGCTGCGTGATGTTCCACCTGCTCACCGGCCGGCCGCCGTTCACGAACATGGGCGTGGGCGATATCATCGCAGCGCACATCCGCGAGCCAGCGCTGGCGCCGTCGTCGCTGGTACCGGAGATCCCGTCGGCGATCGACGCGCTGATCTTGCGCTGTCTCGCCAAGCCGCCAGCGGGCCGGTTCGCGTCGATGCTCGAGCTCGCCACCGCACTTGATCGGCTGGCGACGCAGCTCACCGTCGACTCCCGATCGCCGGCGCTTCCCGAGATCGCGGGGAGACTGCCGGCGATCGCCCTGCCATCCGTGCTCGACGCGCAGCCGCCGATGGCGGTCGTGCCGACCGCCCCGACGACGCTCGGCGACAGCTCAG
>DATAPF010000518.1:0-9300 GCA_036265355.1 Kofleriaceae bacterium
CGACGATCATCGCTGTCGAAAGCCCGCGCGCGTGGGCCGCCGAGAAGATCGTCGGCACGTGAATGAAGCCGCGCGCGGACTGGTAGCTGTTCCACCAAAGCCCGTGCGCCGCAGCACCGACGCCCGACAGCATCGACGCGTGCGATGGCAAGGTGTCGCTCTCCGGGATCGTTTCGGCTTGCTTCGCGGTCGTGCCTTCGCGCATCAGCGCGACGTGGCGAGGAGTCAGCTCGGGCGAGAGCGCGTCGGGCCGCAAGCCGTCCTCGCTGACGATCACGACGCGTTGTGGAGCAGGCGGCGGCTGAGCGGGCTGCGGCCGGGTAGGCGTAGGCGCCGGGACGACGACCGGCGCCGGCGCGCGCTGCGAAACCTCGACGGGCCCCGGATCGGCGCGGCGGATCGTCAACAGGTCGAGCACAGTCGCAGCAAGCACGATCGCGCCAAACAACGCGAACGCGCGATCACGCACGAAGCGGTGCATCCACGACCGAGTGTAGCCTAGCCGCAGGTAGGAGCCTCTAGTCGCCGCGCACGGCATCTTGGTCGGCAGATTCGCGCCGCCTGTCGCCGCCTGGACTCGCGGCTCGACAGCCTCGGCGAGCCAGCGCACGACGCGCGGGAGCGCCACGCGATCGACCCCGGGCCGGTCGAGGCCGGCTCGGCGCGAGGATGCGTGAGCCGTCCGCGGGGGGCGGCTCGCTCGATGTTCCCCGTGGCCTCGACATGATACCAATCACGAACCAATCTCACCCAAACGATGGTCAATCCGGAACCCAAGCAGACCAGTCGGGATGACGTGCCTTGGAGCTATCAGTTAAATATTTGATAATACTTTGTGAAACTCCGGAACATTTCTCTTGCAGTCGTCGGCCCGATAGGTATCTTCTTACGTACCAATATGATACCAATCAGAGCACACCTGGTTTCACTGGATCGCCACCTCGGTCCGCGGTCCTGCAGGCGAGCCCTGCGCGCGGCGCCCCTCGCGGCCGCTGCTGTGCTGCTCGCCGCCGGCCCGCGGCGCGCCGCCGCCGACATCCCCGGCGAGAACGTCGACTTCATGTACTACGGCCGGATGGGCATCGGCTGGACGCCGAGCGGCCAGGTCGTCGCCGGCAAGTACATGAACCTCGGCGACCACAAGGCGATCGGCGGCCGCCTCGAGGAAGGCGACTACCTCGAGCCCGGCATCCGCTACCACATCAAGAAGGCCAAGAGCGAGACCGACACCAGCGTCGACCTGGTGACCGACTTCGAGATCTTCTCGCTCAACGGCGCGATCGTCTCCGACCTCGCCAACGGCGACATCTCGGACATCAAGATCATGCCGCTGCAGGCCTATATCCAGGCCAAGAACGTGCTCACCGAGGGGCTCACGCTGTGGCTGGGCTCGAACCTCTACCGCAAGAACGACATCCACATCTGCGATTACTTCTACTTCAACAGCCTGCCCGGCCAGGGCGTCGGCGCGCTGTACAAGGGCCTCGACGTCGCGGTGCTGACCCAGACCGGCGCGTCGGCGTTCTTCGCCACCGACCTCGACGCGGGCGTGCCGGCTCCCGCCACGCCGGCGATCGTCCAGCGCGAGCGCACGATGCTGATCGCGCAGTACGCCGTCCCGTTCGGCCCGGGCACGACGTACGTCCAGGGCCTCGGCGAGTTCCACGTCGTGCCGCGCTCCGCAGACCTCAACCGCAACGCCGCCCCCGGCGTCAACCCGTCCGACCACGGCGAGGTCGCCGGCGTCAAGCTCCACCTCGACCTCGGCGACGGAGACTTCAGCGACGCCTCGGTCCGCGTCGGCGACCGGATCGCCAACGGCGCCGAGAGCGGCGGCTCGACCTACAGCACGTTCGGCCAGGCCGGCAGCGACGGCAGCTACCGCGGCGCGGTGGGCCTGGAGCTGGTCGAGCACTTCCTGTGGAACGTCGACAAGCTGGTCTCGATCAACGGCTACGGCACGGCGCACTACAGCCGCGGCAGCACCGACTACGAGCCTCTGGCTGGAACGGTCGCCGTGCCCAACAGCCGGCTCGACTACTCGTTCGGCGCGCGCGAGACGTTCTACGTCACCGACCAGTTCCACTTCCTGACCGAGGAGACCTTCCAGGCCCGCAAGGACGAGGGCCGCGCGACCGGCACCGCGGTCAAGCTGTCGATCGCACCGACCGTGGTGCCGACCGGCGAGCGCAGCGCGTGGGCGCGCCCCGAGCTGCGCCTGATCTACACGCTGTGCCTCTACAACCAGGCCGCGGTCGATCAGCTGATGTCGCCGTACCTGCAGGCGATGGGCGCGACCAAGACGGCGCACTTCCTCGGCGCGCGCACCGAGTGGTGGTTCTGACGCCGGACTACCCGCCCGCGCTTGCGCAGCGCGCCGGCTCGCCGATCCACTGCTCCTCGCCGCCGACCCAGGTCGCCAGCGCGCTCAGCTGGGCGTCGAGCAGCGTGAGGTCGGCGCGGTAGCCGGGCGCGACGCGGCCGAGCTCGCCGTCGAGCCCGAGGTACGCCGCCGGGTACAAGGACGCCATCCGCAGGCTGTCCTCGAGCGGCAGGTCGAGCAGCTCGACGCAGTTCCTGACCGACGCCGCGAGGTCGATGTCGGCGCCGGCCAGCGTGCCGTCGTCGGTGACCAGGTGGCCGCGCTCGCGGCGGACCGGCCGGCCGAACAGCGCGAACGACGTGGCGTCGGTGCCGACCGTCGGCATCGCGTCGGTCACCAGCACCGCCTTGCCACGCGGCTTGACCTGGACGACCAGCCGGAGCAGCGCGGGGTGGACGTGCACGCCGTCGGCGATGAACGTGCACCACGCGTCGGGGTCGGCGAGCGCGGCGACGACCGGGCCGGGCTGGCGGTTGACCACCGGCGGCATCGCGTTGAACAGGTGGGTGAAGCCGCGCACACCGGCGGCGAGCGCGGCGCGGGTGCGCTCGAAGCTGGCGGCGGTGTGGCCGGCGGCGACCGTGATCCCGGCGGTGGCGAGCCGCGCGATGTCGGCGTCGTCGACGCATTCCGGCGCCAGGGTCACCAGCAGCCGGCCGCGCCGGCCGATCCGCCGCGCCGCGGCCTCGAGCAGCTCGAGGTCGTCGGCGGCGGGGCGGCGCATCCACTCGGCGCGGTGCACACCGGGCCGATCGGGGCTGAGGAACGGGCCCTCGAGATGGACGCCGAGCACGCCGCCGCGCGGCCGGGCGACCGCCTGGGCCGCGGCGTCGCACGCCTGGCGCAGCTTGCCGGCCTCGTCGGTCATCAGCGTCGGCAGCACGCCGGTCGTGCCGGTCCGGCGCGCCACCGCGGCGATCGCGAGCGCGGTGTCCGCCGTCGGCGCGTCGTTGAACAGCACGCCGCCGGCGCCGTTGATCTGGACGTCGATGAACCCGGGGACGAGCAGGCCGCCGGCGGGCAGCCAGCGCACCACGGCGTCGGCCGGCGCCTGGGCGAGCGGCAGCACGGCGGCGATCCGCTCGCCGTCGATCAGGACCGCGTGGCCGGTGACGATGCGATCGCCGGTGAACACGCGCGCGCCGGTGAGCAGCTGGCGCATCACACGGTCTCCGTCACCTTGCGCAGGTGCGCCGGGGCGTCGGGATCGAGGCCGCGCGCGGCCGCGAGCCGGTGGACCGCGAGGTAGAAGCTCTGGACCTGGCACAGCGGCGCGATCACGGGCGGCACCGCGGCCGGCACCGGCAAGCGCGTCGCGCCGCCGACGTCGAGCGCCGAGCGGACGCCGGCGCCGAGCGCGACCAGGCGGGCCGCGACCGTCCGGGTGGTGTCGGCGGAGTCGTCGTCCTGGCCGACCACGAGCACCGGGAACCCGCGATCGACCAGCGCCAGCGGACCGTGCAGCACCTCGGCGGTGCTGAACGCCTCGGCGTGCAGCCGGCAGGTCTCCTTGAGCTTGAGCGCGATCTCGGCCGCCGCGCCCAGCCCGGTGCCGCGGCCGAGCACGTACAGGCTGGTCGCGTCCACCAGGTCGGCGAGCGCCGGCCACCAGTCGAGCCGGCTCGCCGCGCCGAGCGCGGCCGGGAACGCCGCGACCGCGTCGCGCAGCGCCGGGTCGTCGCTCCAGTGGGCGACGAGCTGGAGGAACGCCAGGCCCGACAGCAGGAACGACTTGGTCGCCGCGACGGCCGTCTCGGCGCCGGCGCACAGCGGCAGCGCGACGTCGCACAGCGCGGCCAGCGGCGCGCGCTCGTCATTGATGAAGCCGACGACCAGCGCGCCGCCCCGGCGCGCGACCTCGGTCAACCGCAACAGGTCGGGGCTCCGGCCGGACTGGGACACCACGACGAACAGGCTGTCGCCGAGCGCGAGCGGACCGCCGTACACCGACGCGATGCTCGGCCCGACCGACGCCACCGCACGGCCGAGCACGGTCTCGATCAGGTACTTGCCGTAGCTCGCGGCGTGGTCGGAGCTGCCGCGCGCGCACGTCACCACGAACCGCGGCGGATCCCGGCGCAGCCGGGCGCCGAGCTCGGCGAACCCGGCGGCGCAGCGCGCGAGCTGGCCGTGGGCGAGCGCCGCGGCCTGGCCCGCCTCACGCGCGATCGCCGGCGAGGTCGCGGGCATCATCGTCCGCCCTCCCGTCCGCCATCCCGGCTGCCGCCGAGGCTGAGCTCGACGATGAAATCGTAGGCGTCGCCGCGGTACTGCGAGCGCACGAACTCCAGCGGCGTGCCGTCCTCGAGCATCGTGCGGCGCTCGACGTACAGCGCCGCGGCGCCCTCGGCGACGCCGAGCTGGGCGGCCTGCTCTGCCGTGAGCCGCACCGCGGTCAGCCGCTGCAGCGCGCGAAACGGCGCGTGGCCGCGGGCGCGCAGCGCGTCGTACAGCGAGCCCTCGACCGCCTCGGGATCGGGCAGGTACGCCGACGGGATCGCCGCGAGCTCGAGCGCCATCGGCGCGCCGTTGGCGGTGCGCAGCCGCTGCATCCGGCCCACCGTCGCGCCCGGGCTGAGGCCGAGCGCCAGCGCCTCCTCGGGCGTCGCCACCGCGACCGTGCGGTGCAGCCACCGCGATCCGGCGAGCAGCCCGCGCGACGCCATGTCCTCGGAGAAGCTGGTCAGCGTCGACAGCCGCTGCTCGACGTGCGGCGCGCGGTTGACGAACGTGCCGGCGCCCTGGATCTGCTCGAGCAGCCCCTCCTCGGATAGCTCGCGCAGCGCCTTGCGCACCGTCACGCGCGACACCGCGAACCGCTCGGCGAGCTCGCGCTCGCTGGGCAGCGCGTCGCGATGGCCGAGCTTGCCGCCGAGGATCATGCTGCGAACGTAGCGCGCGAGCTGGAGATAGAGCGGAAGCGGCAGCTGGCTGGACAGCGCGTCCTTGTCGAACCGAGCGGCGTCGCTCACGCCCATGGCTCACTACCCTGTCTTCTTCGATGCACGCCCACATGATACCAATAAGCGACCAGTCGGGCAAGTGGAAGCCGTTCCCGGGCCTGAAGTCGGTAAGCTAGGATGCCAATCAAGACCAGACCATGTGCGGAATTGATACATCAACCGACTGATTATACTGTCGTAAGAATCATACCTGTTCTTTTTGCTTGAACTCACGTACTAGATTGGTACCTTAAGCAAGTCCAATATGATACCAATCGGCAACGGCAACGACCGCAGCACCGAGGAAGCCGCCGCGCGGTTCCAGCGGCTCGACACCTGGCCCTCCGCCAGCGTGCTCGAGGCCCTGTGGGCCGGGCAGATCCGGGCGGTCGCGTCGTGCCTGCCGGCGCTGCCGGCGCTGTCGCGCGCGGTCGACGGCGCCGTCGAGCGGCTGGCCGCACCGTCGACCGGCCGGCTGGTCTACGCCGGCGCCGGGTCGTCCGGAATGATCGCCGCGCTCGACGCCGGCGACCTCGGCGCGACCTTCAACTGGCCCGAGCACCGCACGCTGGTGATCGTCGCCGGTGGGATCGACCTTGAGCGCGGGCCGGACCCGGCCGCCGAGGACGACGCCGCCGGCGGGCACGCCCGCGCCGCCCAGGCCGGCCTCGGCCCCCGCGACGTCGTGCTCGGCGTGTCGGCCAGCGGCGGTAGCGCCCACGTCATCGCGGTCGTCGAGGAGGCGCGCCGGCGCGGCGCGATGACCGTGGCGGTCGTCAATCGCACCGACTCCGCGCTCGGCCGGGCCGCCGACCACGCCGTGGTGGTGCCGACCGGCGCCGAGGTCATCGCCGGCTCGACCCGGCTCGCCGCCGGCACCGCCCAGAAGCTCGTGCTCAACCTGTTCTCGACCGCGGTGATGGTCGGCCTCGGCGCGGTGTTCGACAACCTCATGATCGAGGTCCGGCCGGCCAACGCCAAGCTCCGCCAGCGCCGCACCGCGATCGTCGCCTCGATCGCCGGCGTCGAGCCCGCGATCGCCGCCGACGCTCTCGCCCGCCACGGCGACGTCAAGCGCGCCGTGCTCGGCATCGCCGGCCTGTCCGACCCCGAGATCGACGCCGCGCTGGCGGCCGCCGGGGGCAAGCTGCGGCTCGCGCTGGCGAGCGCACGGAGCCGGCCGCGATGACCCCGCTCGTGCTCGTCGCGCCGCTCGCCGGCCGGGTCGTCCTGCTCGACGACGTCCCCGATCCCGCGTTCGCGCAGGGCATGGTGGGCGACGGCGTGGCGATCGATCCGTCGCGAGCGGCAGGCGAGCTGCGCGCGCCGTGCGACGGCACGGTGGTGTCGGTGCACCGCGCCCGCCATGCGTGCACGCTGCGCACCGACGACGGCGCCGAGATCTTGCTGCATATCGGGATCGACACCGTCGCGCTGCGCGGCGACGGCTTCCGCGCCCTGGTCCGCGACGGCCAGCGGGTCCGGACCGGCGAGCCGCTGATCCGGTTCGACCGCGACGCCGTGTCCCGCCGGGTGCCCAGCCTGCTCACGCCGGTCGTGCTGGTCGGCGGTGACGGCCTCGCCGTCCTCGAGCGCACCGTCGGTCGCGAGGTCGCCGCCGGCACGTTCCTGATGGCGATCGGGCCCGCCGGAGCCCGGCCGGCGGTCGGCGATGGCGCCGCGGGCGACGCATCGACCGCGACGCGATGCGCGCGACTCACCCTCCGCAACGGCCTGCACGCGCGCCCCGCCGCGGTGCTCGTCCAGCGCGCCCAGCAGCACGCCGGCGCGGTCACCGTGGCCAGCGGCCCGCGCTCGGCCAACGCCAAGAGCCTGAGCGCGCTGCTCGCCCTCGACGTCCGGCCCGGCGACCAGCTCGCGATCACCGCCACCGGCCCGGGTGCCGAGGCAAGCGCCGCCGACCTCGCCGCGCTGATCGCCGCCGGACTCGGCGAAACGCCGGATCCCGGCGCTGGCTCGGCCACCCCGGCGCCGCGCGCCGCGAACGGTCTCCGCGATTCCGCGGAATCGTCACCGCCGCATGCCCCGGCAGCATGGTCGGCTTCTCCCACCGACTCCGCGCCGTGGGCTGCGAACCGGTACGCTGATTCCGCGGAATCGCCGGCACGGGCTTCGGTGGCACACGCTGGGTCGGCCGCGCTGCCGCGGTTCGAGCCTGGCACCGAGGTCGTGCTCGAGGGGATCGCTGGAGCGGCCGGCCTCGCCGTCGGCCGGGCGATCCGGCTCCCTGCGCTGCTCGACGCCGGCACGCTGGATGCCCCCCGCGACGGCGCCGGCGCCGAGATCGAGCGGGCGAGGCTCGCCGAGGCGATCGCGGCGATCCGCGGCGAGCTGGAGCAGACCGTCGCCGGCGCCCGCGCCCGCAGCGACCGCGAGACCGCCGAGATCTTCGGCGCCCACCTGGCCCTGCTGAGCGACCCCGAGCTCGCCGCCGCCGCGGACCGGGCGATCGCCGCCGGTCGCAGCGCCGCGTCCGCGTGGCGGGCCGCGCTCGGCGAGCTCGCAGCGGTGCTGCGCGGGCTCGGCAACCCGCTGCTGGCGGAGCGCACCGCCGATCTCGCGGATCTGGAGCGCCGCACGCTCGCGCAGCTCTCCGGCCAGCGCGGCCGCGTGCCGGCCGAGCTGCCCGACGGCGCGGTGGTGGTCGCCGACGAGCTCCTGCCGTCGGAGCTCGCCGCCGCGGCCGGCCGGATCGCCGGGCTGTGCGTCGCGCGCGGCGGGGCGACGTCGCACGTCGCGATCCTCGCCGCCGGGCTCGGCGTGCCCGCGGTGGTCGGGCTCGGCGATGCCGCGCTGCGCGTGCCCGACGGCGCGCCGGTGATCGTCGACGGCGACCGCGGACGGATCCGGGTGTTCCCGGCCGCCGCGACCCGCGAGGCGACCGCGCGCGCGATCGTCAGCCGCACCGCCCGCCGCGGCGCCGCGCGCGCCGCCGCGCACCAGCCGGCGGTCACCGCCGACGGCGCCGAGATCGCGGTGTGCGCCAACCTCGGCGCGCCGGGCGATGCCGGCGCGGCGCTCGACGCCGGCGCCGACGGCTGCGGCCTGCTGCGCACCGAGTTCCTGTTCCTGGGCCGGCCCGACGCCCCGGGCGAGGACGAGCAGGCGGCGTGCTACCAGACGATCGCCGACCGCCTGAACGGCCGGCCGCTGGTGATCCGCACGCTCGACGCCGGGGGCGACAAGCCGCTCGGCTACCTGGCGCAGCCGCGCGAGGACAATCCGGCGCTCGGGCTGCGCGGGGTCCGGCTCGCGCTGCGCCACCCCGCGATCCTGCGCACCCAGCTCCGCGCCGTGCTGCGGGTCCGCCCGGCCGGCGTGTGCCGGATCATGGTCCCGATGATCGCCACGCTCGCCGAGCTGCGGGCGGTGCGCGCGCTGCTCGACGCCGAGCGCGCGGCCACCGGCGCGCCGCCGATCGCGCTCGGCGCGATGATCGAGCTGCCGGCCGCCGCGCTCGCCGCCGGGGCGCTCGCCCGCGACGCCGAGTTCTTCTCGATCGGCACCAACGACCTCGCGCAGTACGCGCTCGCGATCGACCGCGGCAACCCGGCGATCGCGGCCGGGCTCGACCCGCTGCACCCGGGCGTGCTGCAGCTGATCGCGAGCACCGCGAGCGCCGCGCGCCGGCTGCGCCGGCCGGTCGCGGTCTGCGGCGGCGCCGCGGCCGATCCGTGCGCGGTGCCGATCCCGCTCGCTCTCGCTGGCGCGCTGCGCCGAGGTCGCCGCCGCGGCGCTCGAGCTCGACGCCGGCGACGACGTGCGTGCCCTCGTCGTGAACACCTGGCCCGGTCTGTCCGCCCACCTCGATTGACATACACGGAGAACCGCATGGTGACAGTCACGCAGAAGTCGTTTGCCGGACTCCAGAAGCTCGGCCGCGCGCTGATGTTGCCGATCGCGGTCATGCCGCTCGCCGCGCTGCTGCTCCGCCTGGGACAAGATGACCTCCTG
>DATAPF010000519.1:0-40385 GCA_036265355.1 Kofleriaceae bacterium
TGCGCATGCTCCGACAAAGTCATTGCGCTTCATGCGCAACAGCCCGTCCTTGAAGGTCGCCTCCGCAGCGCTACCCGACTGTGCCATGGCTTCACTGCCGATCATGAGCGACAATGCGATTACCAGATGCGGCTTCACGCGATGGAGTCTATGATAGCTCTCGCTCGCTGTCTCGTCCGATGAACCCGTTGTCAGCGGGAGAAAGGCAAGTGGTCCGAATGCGCGCCTCGGCGATCTGATCGTGAGTCTGTGCGGATGCAATGCGCTGCTGGGAATCCAGGACAAGTCGTCGCATGACTGCGAGGACAATAGCGATTGCGCGGGGAGCGAAGGTGAGCCGGCGTGCGGATCCGGTTCCCCGTGCGCGACCGAGTACGAGGTGAAAGGTACGGACAGCCACGGGCTGGCGGTGCAGAGCCAGCCCCATGTCGATCATGTCCTGCGGTACGTGCCGGATGGGACCCGGCTCCGGGTCGTCTGCCAGACCGCGCATGGCGATCCGGTCCCCGATCCGGGAGTCACCCAGGATCCACCGTTCACGACCTGGGACCAGCTGGACGACGGGACCTGGGTCTATGACTGGTACATGACCACGCCGCCGCATGACGTGAACGGCTATTCCCCCGGCATCCCGCCCTGCACCGGCGGCTGAGCCGCCGGCGAGCAAGCGGCTGCGCAGCGGCCACGGAATTGCGCAGTGCGCGCGGCAATCCCGTGCGGCGATTCGAGCTCTGCAGGCATGGGGCTTGCCCGAGCGGCATGACGGCGCGACATCCGCGCCGCTCCTCTCGCAAGGGAACACCATGACCAAGCAACTCGACCTCATCGCTCGCATCGCCACCCATCTGCCTCGCCTCCTGATCTCGTCCCTCCTGGTGCCGTTCCAGGCGGCGCCGGCTCGCGCCCACGACCACCTGGAAGACCATGCCGGGCAACACCGCGACGAGCGTCGCGCCGAGCCGCGCCCGGCGCCGGGCGCCGCGCACGCCGTGGTCACCGGCGATGACTATCCCGCGGCCTGGAAGCGGCCCGGCCGGGACGCGTTCGCGAACATCTCCGGATTCAACCGCGAGTGCGTCTCGTTCGCGTCCTGGAAGGTCTACGTTGACTCGGGCGGCCGGCAGGTCCCGACCGGCGTGAGCGTGCCGGCCGACTGGCTGACCTTCTCGATCAACGTCGATGCCGACTGGGGCAACGCCTCCGCCTGGTCGGCGTTCGCGACGGCGCACGGCGTCCGCATGGACAACAACCCCACGCCGGGCTCGATCGCGCAGTGGGACAAGCACCCTGCGATCGGCATGCTCGTCGGTCACGTCGGCGTCGTCAAGGTGGTGCACGGCGACGGATCGATCGAGATCGAGCAATACAATTTACGGGAGAACGGGTTGTACTCGGTCCTTCACATGGCCAGGAACTCCAGCGCGGTCGATCGATCGAACGGCAAGGGCCCGTGGGTCGTCCCGTGGCCGGATCACTTCATCCACATCCACGGCCGGTGAACCGGAGGAGCCGCCGCCGGCGGCGTTCGAACCTGCGCAGCGAGCAAGCGGGTGCGCAGCGCCGGCGGTCTCGCTCGCGGTAACCCGGCGAGCTCGGACGGCGAGTGGTGTGGCCGGGGTCTTGCTGGAAGCAGACGTGGCGGACGGGCAACTGGCATTCGCCGGTGACCGGTTCCGCCGACACTTCTAGCGAAGGACTGCGACATGGCGCAACATTGGATGGTTCAGAAGGTCTCCATCGTGGGCATTGCGGCCGCCTGCGCGGCGCATCTGCCGTTCGAGGCGACAGGGTCCGCCGCGACCGGAGGGCCCGGCCTCGGGTCGACGGTGGAGCGGTTGAAGGACGGCGATCTCAAGTCCGAGGCTCGCGGCGTCGCGTCGGCGCTGCACGTCCACCCGGCCGGCTTCATCAAGCCTCCGGCCGACGGCGGCCCGACGGTCTCGGCGGCGCTGTCGCCGGGCGCGAAGCTCGACGCCAAGGTGATCGAGATCCCGAGCGAGGTCCAGCTGATGGCGACGGTGACCGGCCACGACGGCGTCTACATCCACGTGCGGAGCGATCGCACCTGGTACTTCAAGAGCGCCGACTACCTGCTGGGGATCGAGGTGTTCACGCAGTACGACAAGCGCCTCGGGGGCGTCTGGGTGGACCTCGGCAGCGGTGACGCGACCGGCCCGGCGCAGGCGCGCGTCGTGGGGCACAACCTCCGCGGCCACGGCTGGAAGATCCCGTCGATCGCCGATCACGGGCGCTGGCCGGCGAGCATCAACAGCGCCTGGGTGATCGGGACCCAGACCGACACCGGCAAGTTCGGGATGGGCGGCGCGCCGCAGGGCATCCCGCTCGGCACCGAGGTGTTCGGCTCCATGCAGACCTACGGCGGCGTGGCCTCGACCGTCAGCCTGGAGGGCGACAAGTCGCCGGCGGCGGACGCCAGGCGGATCCGCGAGCTGTTCAGCTTCAATGCCGCCACGCTGCTCGGCGGACACAGCGCGGGTTCATCGGTGGCGCGCCAGATCGCCCTCGAACTCGGGCTCGTCCACGTCTGGCTCTATGGCACGCCGAACTACGTCCGCAAGACCGGCACGTACACCGAGACCGAGACCGGACCGACGCACCGCAAGATGGTCGCCGAGGTGATCAACAACAACAACGATCCGGTGACCAGCTGCCTGCGCAACCCGTTGACCCTGGTGAGCCTCGCGTGGGGGACCCAGGCGTGCCACGACTACAGCGGCTGGAACTACGAGACCAGGTCGCCCGTCCACACCGTGTGCCAGTGACCGCGCGGCGCCGATCGCAGCGCGGTCAGCGCAGGTCGTACTTGGCGAGCTTGTAGACCAGGCTGCGGCGCGAGATCCCGAGCCGGCGCGCCGCGTGCGTGCGGTTGCCGCCCTCCGAGGCGAGCGCCGCGGCGATCGCCTCGCGCTCGGCGTCATCGCGACACTCGCGCATGACCGTCGGCGCGGAGCTGCCGCCCGCGCGAACCGTCTCGGGCAGATCCGGACCGCGGACCCGGGGGTGAGCCCGGCGCGGCCCGCGATCCGCTGGCCGTCGATCCAGCTGCCGTTGCGGCTGCCGAGATCCTCGACCTCCACGGCGGACCCTCGGCGCCGGAACACGGCATGCGCGCGAGACACATCGCCGCACGCGATGAGGACCCCGGCTTCCGGGCCGCGCCCGGCGATCAGGTCATCGCCGTCGTGGAACGGAATCGCACGCGCAATGCCGGGCGCTTGCACGATCAGGTACAGGCTGACAAACGTCGCCCGCTGCGGCGGCGGGCTCGCGACGGTCCTGGTTCCGGTCATGCATCGAGATGTACGCACATGACCCACATGTCCTTCCCTGAGCTGGACACCGAGGAACTGGCCTCGAGGGACACCTTCATTCGCGGCTGAGCGCGCCGATGTCGACCGACGTGCCGAGCTCGGCCTCCAGGTACTTCTTGAGCCGGTCCAGCATGCGCTTCTCGAGCTGGCGCGCCCGCTCGCGGCTGACCTGGTAGCGATCGCCGATCTCCTGCAGCGTGAGCGGCTCTTCGGTCAGCCAGCGCTCGCGGAAGATCGTCTGCTCGCGGCCCTCCAGGGTCTTGGCGAACTGCTCGAGCTTGCCGCGCAGCAGGTCGGAGAACTCGCTCTGGGCGACCGCGCGATCGGGCCGGACGTCGTCGCTCGGCAGGTAGTCGAGCCGGGTCCGCGAGCCGTCGTCGTCGCCGCTCGAGCCGATCGGCGCGTCGAGCGAGGCCTCGGGGGCGGCGAGCCGGCGCTCCATCTCGACGACCTCCTTCTCGGGGACGTCGAGCTTCTCGGCGAGCAGCGCCGTGGTCGGCTGGAACCCGAGCTGCTCGAGCTTCTCGCGCTCCTTGCGCAGGTTGAAGAACAGCTTGCGCTGCGCCTGCGTGGTGCCGATCTTGACCAGCCGCCAGTTGTTGAGGATGAACTTGAGGATGTAGGCGCGGATCCAGAACGCGGCATAGCTCGACAGCTTGACCCCGCGGTACGGGTCGAACTTCGACACCGCCTGGATCAGGCCGATGTTGCCCTCCTGCACCAGATCGAGCAGGTTCTTGTGCGCTCGGCGATATTCGTAGGCGATCTTGACCACCAGCCGGAGGTTGGCCTCGATCAGCTTGCGCGCAGCCTGGCTGTCGCCGTGCTCGACCAGCCGGGTCGCCAGCGCGCGCTCCTCGTCCGGCGTGAGCAGCGGATAGCGCCGGGCCTCGCGCAGGTAGACCGCCATCGGGTCGCGCCGGGCGAGCGAGCCGCCGCGGCTCTCGGCGGGCGCGGCCTCGGAATCGTCGAGCACCTCGTCGGGCTCGATCGCCGCCGCGCCGGCGGCCGCCATGTCGGTGTCGGCGCCGTGGGCCTCGTCGGCCTCCGGCTCGGTTTCGGCCTCGGTGTCGGCCTCCGTGGCCTCGGACTCGTGCGCGCCATCGGCCTCGTGCGCGCCGTCGCGCTCGCGGTCGCCGCGCGAGCCGCGTTCGGCGGCCTCGGCCCGCTTGCGCCCCGGCGCACGCGCCGCGGCGGGCTCGGCGGCATCGGGGGGCGCGCCCTCGCCGACGTCGATGACCTTCGCGGCCGGCTTGCGGCGGCGCTTTGCCCCGGTCCTGGGAGCCGTCGGGCCGGAGGCAGCGGCCTCGGACCCGGCTCCGGAGCCTCGTGACTTTCGCTCGGCCATCGCTGCCCCAGCACCATACTACACGGCATTACTCGACGGCGGCTTTCGGCCCCGCAGATCGTGCATGGCGCGTCGAGCTTTGCACCCTATAATCGCCGGATGCGCAGCCGGTTGAACCTGGCCCTGGTGGTGGCCGCAGGTCTGTCCGCCCTCGTCCTCACCGTGATCCGGCAGTCGCCGGAAGGGGTTGTCTCCATCGAGCTCAACACCCAGGAGGTGCGAGCCGCCCCCGGCGAGACCCAGGCCCCTCGTCACGATCTATTCGCCCTCAAGATCTTCAACATGACGCTGCTCCGCATCAAGGAGCGCTACGTCGACCCGGCGCGGGTCGATCCGAAGAAGATGCTGTACGCGGCGCTCGACAGCGTGCAGTTCAACATCCCCGAGGTCCTGGTCGAGCCCGATCAGGCGCACAACCGGGTGCGGATCACGGTCAACGGCAAGCCCGAGACGTTCGAGACCGACGACGTCGACTCGCCGTGGCGGCTCACCAGCAAGCTCAAGAAGGTGTTCCACTTCATCGAGACCAACATGAACACCGGCGGCGGCGCCGACCTCGCCAAGGTCGAGTACGCGGCGGTCAACGGCATGCTGTCGACGCTCGATCCGCACTCGATCCTGATGGATCCCGAGCAGGCCCGCGACATGGACGTGTCGACCAGCGGCAAGTTCGGCGGGCTCGGCATCGTGATCCGGATGATCGAGAAGAAGCTCACCGTGGTCCGGCCGATGAAGGACACGCCGGCGTGGCGCAAGGGCATCAAGGCCGGCGACCACATCGTGCGGATCAACCAGGAGCCGACCGAGAACCTGACCTCGAACGAGGCGGTCGATCGGATGCGCGGCGATCCGCGGACCGGCGTGACGCTGTACGTCGAGCGCAAGGGCACCGACGGCGTGATGCGGTTCGACCTGATCCGCGATCTGATCCGGGTCCGCCAGGTCGAGCACAAGCTGCTGTCGCTCACCGAGACGGCCGGGACTCCCGACGGCTCCGCCGCCGCGCCCGGGGGCAAACCCGCGCGCGGCGGCGACAAGACCGTCGGCTACATCCGGGTCAGGCAGTTCTCCAAGGGCATCGCCTCCGACGTCGCCGACGCGATGCGCGAGATGACCGCCAAGGGCGCCACGTCGTGGATCCTCGACCTGCGCGGCAACCCGGGCGGCTTGCTCGAGGAGGCGGTCCAGCTCGCCGATCTGTTCGTCGACAGCGGCACGATCGTCACCACGGTGTCGGGCCGCGACCGCGAGGCGCGGCGCGCCGAGCGCGGGGTCGGCGACACGGCGTCGTCGCTCGCCGTGCTGGTCAGCGGTAACTCGGCGTCGGCCTCCGAGATCGTCGCAGGCGCGCTCAAGAACCTCGACCGCGCCGCGATCATCGGCACCCGGACGTTCGGCAAGGGCTCGGTCCAGGAGCTCTACGACAACGATGACCACTCCAAGCTCAAGCTGACGATCGCCCAGTACCTGACGCCCGGCGATCGGTCGATCCAGAACCTCGGCATCGTCCCGGACATCCTGCTCCAGCGCATGTACGTGCCGGACAAGAACGACTCGCCGCAGGACTTCGTGCGCATGCTGCCGCCGACCCGGACCTACGGCGAGAAGGACCTCGACGCCCACCTGGTGTCGACCTACGCGCGCGACGTCGACAAGCCGGCGTACGAGCTGCCCTACATGGTCGAGCGCAAGAAGCCGGCCGCCGGCGCGCCGGCCGACGTCCGGCCGCCCGACGACGACGACGCGACCGACGACGACGAGGTCGTCGAGGACTTCGAGATCCGGTTCGCCAAGCAGCTGGTGTCGAGCGTGTCGGCGTCGACCCGGCCGCGGCTGGTCGCCGGCGCCGGCAAGATCGTCCAGGCGGTGCGCGCCGAGGAGGAGAAGAAGCTGGTCGCCGCGCTCCAGACGATCGGCGTCGACTGGACCGCCGCACCCGCCGCCGCCGGCAAGCCCAGCCTCGAGGTCTCGGTCGCCGCGTCGCCGTCGGGCCAGGTCCAGGCCGGCGACACCGTCACCGTGACCACCACGGTCAAGAACACCGGCACCGACCCCGCGTATCGCGTGCTGTCGCGGATCCAGGGCGATGACCCGGTGTTCGAGGACACCGAGCTGCCGATCGGCAAGATCGCGCCGGGCGAGACCCGGACCTACTCGACCCGGCTCCAGGTGCCCAAGGACGCGCTCGACCGGGTCGACCGGCTGTCGCTGGAGGTCCGCGAGGCCCACAACGCGCTCGCCCACGTCACGCCGGCCGAGGTCCGGATCCAGGCCGCGCCGCGGCCGGTGTTCGCGTACGCCTGGCAGCTGATCGACGACGGCAACGGCGACGGCCTGGTCCAGCGCGGCGAGCACTACCGGCTGCAGGTCCAGATCAAGAACACCGGCGCCGGACCGACCCAGGAGGCCACGGTGCTGCTGCGCAACGCGACCGGCGACGGCGTCGTGCTCGACAAGTCGCGCGCCGAGCTCAAGGAGCCGCTGGCGCCCGGCGAGGTCCGGCAGATCGAGTTCCCGTTCGCGACCGACGCGACGCTCAAGGGCGACGAGATGGTGGTCGAGCTGATGGCCTACGACTCGGCGCTCGACGTCCAGGCGACCGACAAGCTGCACTTCAGGCTGTCGCCGACGGTGACCGCGGTGCCGCGCGCGGGCGAGGTCACGGTGCGCACCGCCACCGCGGTCCACGCCGGCGCCTCCGATGACACCAGCATCGTCGGTTACACCACCAAGGGCGCGAGCTTCCCCGCGATCGCGTCGTACGGTACGTGGATCAAGGTCAAGCTCGACGCCGCCGGGACCAGGGTCGGGTTCCTGCTTGCGTCGGCGGCCCAGGTCGGTGGCTCGGGCCCGCCGCGCTACACCCAGCTGTGGAACTCCACGCCGCCGATGATCGCGCTCGCCGCCCAGGGGCTGCAGACCAGCGGCGACACGTACCACCTCTCGGGCAACGTCTCGGACGAGCAGCACGTCGAGGACATGTACGTGTTCGTGTCGAACCAGACCGCCAAGATCGAGAGCCGCAAGGTGTTCTACCGCAGCAACCGCGGCGGCAAGGACGGCAAGCAGCTCGAGTTCGCGGCCGACCTGCCGCTGTGGCCGGGCTCGAACATGGTCACGGTGGTCGCCCGCGCCAGCACCGAGGTCCGCTCGGTGAAGACGATGTTCGTCTACCGAGAGGCGCCGCGCACCGCCCAGGCGCCCTAGTCGGCCTCAGTCGCGCAAGGCGACATTGCACCTACATCGGCACCCGGTATTGCCGCCGCGTGCCGGCCCAAGTCGGTGCAAGGTCTGGCAGACTGCGTCACTGAATCGCGTCGCCCTCCCGGGCGTCTCAATCGGTGACATGCGCAACCTCGGATCTCGCTGTGCGGTGCTTGGCGCGGTGCTCCTGGTGAGCTCGGGGGTGGCCCGTGCGGACGACCCGGTCGCGGGCTCGTACGAGGCCAAGTTCGAGCAGATCGGCAACAACTGCGAGCACTCGATCAGCTTTTCGCCGCGCGGCATCGTCAAGATCGAGGTCAAGGGTGGCGACCTCCAGGTCGACATCGAGCGCACACCGCTGATGATCGGCAAGCCGCGCAAGGACGGCAAGATCAACGCGAAGTCGCGGGTCGGGCACACCCGGGTCGAGGGCATGGACGGCGTGTTCACCGTCGCCGGCCGGATCACCCCCGAGGACGGCATGCTGTCGCTGACCTTGATCGGCGAGTACCAGGCCGGCGGCAAGCCGCTGTGCACGCAGTCGTGGTCGCTGTCCGGCCTCAAGGCCAAGGCCGACGAACCGCCGGCGAAGCGCTGACCGCGACCCGGGCCCGGGGCCTGGGGTTCCTGAGGTATATGAACGGCCATGCGCACCGCGTGGCTCGCTCTCGCCGTCGTCGCCTGCGGATCACCGCCGGCCCCCGCCCCACCCGGTCCGCCCGCGCCGCCGGCTGCGGCCGCCCCGGCGGCCCCGCCGCCGCACCCAGCGCCGGCACCGGCCCGCCGGTATCCCGCCACCGCGCGCCGGCCGGTCACCGACGCCTACGGCGGGGTCAAGGTCGTCGATGACTACCGCTGGCTGGAGGACGCCCGGGATCCCGGGGTCGCCGCGTGGGTCGCGGCGCAGAACCAGCTGACCCGCAGCCGGCTCGACGCGCTGCCGGACCGACCGAGGATCCGCGCGCGGATCGCCGCGCTGCTGTCGAGCAAGCAGCCCAGGTATCACGGCGTCCGCGCGATCGGCGGCGGCGTGCTCGCGCTCAAGGACCAGCCACCGAAGCAGCAGCCGATGCTGGTCGCGTTCGCCGATCCGGCGAGCGCGGCGACCGAGCGCGTGGTGCTCGATCCCAACGCGCTCGACCCCAGCGGCAAGACCGCGATCGACTTCTTCGAGCCGACCCGCGACGGCAAGCGGGTCGCGGTGTCGCTGTCGCTCGGCGGATCCGAGAGCGGCGACGTCCGCGTCTACGACGTCGCGACCGGCGCCGCGCTGCCCGACGTCGTGGCGCGGGTCAACGGCGGCACGGCGGGCGGCAGCCTGGCGTGGAACGCCGGCGGCAGCGGGTTCTGGTACACGCGCTATCCGCACGACGGCGAGCGGCCGCCGGCGGACCTCGACTTCTACCAGCAGATCTACTTCCACCGGCTGGGCAGCCCGACGCCGGCCGACACCTACGTGCTCGGCAAGGACTTCCCCCGGATCGCCGAGATCGAGCTGCGGACCAGCCCCGACGGCCGCACGGTGGCGGCGCGGGTCGCCAACGGCGACGGCGGCGAGTTCGCGTTCTACGCGATCGACGCCTCGGCCGCCGACCGCGGCGAGACCGGCCAGCGCACGCAGCAGCTGTTCCGGTTCGAGGACAAGGTCCTCGCCGAGCGGTTCGGCCCCGACGGCGCGCTGTACTTCGTGTCGCGCCAGGGCGCGCCGCGCGGCCAGGTCGTGCGGCTGCGCCGGCCGTACCGGCCCGACCGGCCCGACCGGATCGAGCTCGTGGTCCGCGAGGGCGACGGCGTGATCGACGAGCTCGCGGTGACCGCGTCCCGGCTCTACCTCCGCGAGCTGCTCGGCGGGCCGTCCCGGCTGCGCAGCGTCCGGATCACCGGCGGCAAGCCATCGCCGCCCGACGACATCGCCGCGCCGTTCAAGGTGGCTGCCGTCGGGCCGCTGGAGCCGATCGGCGGCGACGACGTGCTGTACGCGGCCGAGAGCTACACCGCGACCCCGGGCTGGTATCGCTACGCGCCCGGCACCCGGCGCAGCGCGCCGACCGCGATGATCCAGGCCATGGAGTTCGCGATGGACGACGTCGAGGTCGTGCGCGAGACCTGCACGTCGGCCGACGGCACGGCGGTGCCGATCAACCTCCTGCACCGCCGCGGCATCGCGCTCGACGGCTCGCACCCCGCGCTGCTGTACGGCTACGGCGGGTACTCGATCAGCCTGCAGCCGACGCTGCACCCGCTGACCCGGTTCTGGATCGACCAGGGCGGGGTCTACGCCGAGGCCAACCTGCGCGGCGGCAACGAGTTCGGCGAGGTGTGGCACGACGCCGGCCGGCTCACCCGCAAGCAGAACGTGTTCGACGACTTCTACGCCTGCGCCCGCGCGCTGGTCGACAAGCGCTACACCCGCCCCGAGCTGCTGGCGATCAACGGCCGGTCCAACGGCGGCCTGCTGATGGGCGCCGCGCTGACCCAGCACCCCGAGATGTACCGCGCGGTGGTCTCGGGCGTCGGGATCTACGACATGCTGCGCGTCGAGCTGAGCCCCAACGGCGCGTTCAACATTCCCGAGTACGGCACGGTCAAGGACCCCGCGCTGTTCCGCGCGCTGTACGCCTACTCGCCGTACCACCGGGTCACCGACGGTGTCGCCTACCCGGCGGTGCTGCTCACCACCGGCGCCAACGACCCGCGCGTCGATCCCTACCACTCGCGCAAGATGACCGCGCGGCTGCAGGCGGCGACGTCGTCGGACCGGCCGATCCTGCTGCGCGCCAGCGCCGACGTCGGTCACGGCATCGGCAGCCCGCTCGGCGCCGTGATCGACGAGGCCGCCGACAGCTACGCGTTCGTGATGCACGAGCTCGGCATGCGCTACATCGAGTAGCCCCGGCGCAATGTAAGCGCCACAGCAAATCCCGGCCGCGCCGTGATCCAGAGGTAACCAGGGTCGTGCCCACCCTGGACCGCCAGCCCCCGGACGTGGTAACCGGGAGTGACGGTCTCAGCACGGGCGAGCCGATCGAACAACCGGGGGGCGGCGGACTCCAAACGAAGCGGGGGGAGCCCATGCGCTCCGCTCCCAAAGCATGGGATCCCATGGATTTCTGAGGGTGGCAGTCCGGATCGGAGCACTCTCTGACATGTCGTCGCGATCGTTCCCTGGATTGTCGCTTGTTTCTTGCAATGTGCTTGTTAGGATGCGGCGCGAGTCTATTCGAAATGGCAATCATTGAACCGTGCCGGCCTGGCCTCGCGATGCAGGGTGACGCGTGACGCGTTCCGCAGGCCGCCTGCACCTCACCAGGGAGGTCGCACATGGACGCCTTTGATCCGAGCCCGGTTGGCCTACTCGATCGTGAACGCATCGTCGCCAAGCCGGGGTTCAACCGCTGGCTGGTGCCGCCGGCCGCGCTCGCGATCCACCTGTGCATCGGCATGGCGTACGCCTTCAGCGTGTTCTGGCTGCCGCTGTCGCGCGTCCTCGGCATCTCCAAGTCGGTGGTGTGCAAGGACATGTCGCTGATCGATGCGCTGACCACGACCACCTGCGACTGGCGGGTCAGCGACGTCACCTGGATGTACACGCTGTTCTTCGTGTTCCTCGGCTCGGCGGCTGCCGTGTTCGGCGGGTGGCTGGAGCGCGCCGGGCCGCGCAAGGCCGGCGTCGCGTCCGCGCTGTGCTGGTGCATCGGCCTGTTGATCTCCGCGCTGGGCGTCATCACCCACCAGCTGTGGCTGATGTGGCTCGGCTCGGGCGTGATCGGCGGCATCGGCCTCGGCCTGGGCTACATCTCGCCGGTCTCGACGCTGATCAAGTGGTTCCCGGATCGCCGCGGCATGGCCACCGGCATGGCGATCATGGGGTTCGGCGGCGGCGCGATGATCGGCGCCCCGCTGGCCGACAAGCTGATGAACACGTTCCGCGGCGCAGAAGGCGTCGGCGTGTGGCAGACGTTCGCGGTGATCGCCGCGATCCACTTCGTGTTCATGATCAGCGGCGCGTTCGGCTACCGCGTGCCGCCCGCCGGCTGGGTGCCCGACGGATGGACGCCGCCGCCGACCAAGAGGATGATCACCACCGGCCACGTCCACCTCAGGGATGCGCACAAGACCAAGCAGTTCTGGCTGATCTGGTGGGTGCTGTGCCTCAACGTCAGCGCCGGGATCGGCGTGATCGCCATGGCGTCGCCGATGCTGCAGGAGATCTTCGGCGGCAAGCTGATCCATGCCGACAGCGTGGGCTTCACCCAGCTCGATGACATCCAGAAGGCGAAGGTCGCCACCATCGCCGCCGCGTTCACCGGCCTCCTGTCGCTGTTCAACATCGCCGGCCGGTTCTTCTGGGCGTCGTTTTCGGACAAGCTCGGGCGCAAGCTGACCTACGCCACGTTCTTCGTGCTGGGCATCGCGCTGTACGCGCTGGCCCCATCGGCCGCGCGCGCCGGCGTCGTCGCGCTGTTCGTCGCGATGATCTGCATCATCCTGTCGATGTACGGCGGCGGCTTCGCCACGGTCCCGGCCTACCTCGCCGACATCTTCGGCACCCAGTTCGTCGGCGCGATCCACGGCCGGATCCTCACCGCGTGGTCGGCGGCGGGCATCTTCGGCCCGGTGCTGATCAACAAGATCCGCGACGCACAGATCGAGGCCGGCGTCCCGCGCGATCGGGTCTATGACTTCACGATGTACATCCTCGCCGGGTTCCTCGTGGTCGGCTTCATCTGCAACTTCCTGATCAAGCCGCTGGCGGCGAAGTGGTTCATGTCGGAGGCCCAGGTCGCGGAGCTCCAGAGCAAGAGCAAGACCGCCGCCGCGGCGTCGGGCTCGTTCGGGATCGGGCTGGGCTCGTTCACGCCGCAGGTCGCGCTCGGCTGGCTCGCGGTCGGCATCCCGCTGGCGTGGGGCGTGTGGGTCACGATCGACAAGGCGCGCCCGCTGTTCAGCTGACCGGGAGACGAGAACCATGGACTCCCATGGATGACGCGTCGAGCTACAAGGGCGGCGCGATGACGCGGCGAGCCAGCGGCGGTGTTCCCTCGCAGCCTCGCAGGATGGCGGCGTTCCCTCACAGGATAGCGACGCCCCGGCCGCGGGTGGTAGCCTTCGGATCTGCCGCGAACGTGCGGCGGTGTGGAAGCAAGGCCTGACATGAGCGACCGCCCGCGCCCTGATGCCCCGATCCGCGTTGGAAAGCTACGGTCCACCCCCAAGGGCCGGACGGTCGGATCGCAGGCGCTGCAGGAGGTCCAGCAACTGCTCGGCGAGGCTCCTCGCCGGCGGGACCTGCTGATCGAGCATCTGCACAAGATCCAGGATCGGTTTGGTTGCCTCGCCGACCGTCATCTGGTGGCGCTGGCGCACGAGATGAAGCTCGCCATGGCCGAGGTGTACGAGGTCGCGACCTTCTATCATCACTTCGACGTCGTGAAGGATGGCGAGCCGGAACCTCCTCCGGTCACGGTGCGGGTGTGCGACTCGCTCGCGTGCGAGCTCGCCGGTGCCCGGGAGCTGCTCGAGCGGCTGCCACCGCTGCTCGGCAAGGGCGTCCGCGTCATCCCCGCGCCGTGCATCGGCCGCTGCGAGCAGGCACCCGCCGCGACCGTGGGGCAGCATCCGGTTCCGTCCGCAGATCTGATCGCGATCGAAGCGCTGGTGAAGCGCGGTGACGCGAAGCATCCCGCCGCGCGCGATCGCGCGCAGTTCGCGCCCGAGTCGCTGATCGGAGCCGGCAGATCGGTGGGCGTCGCGCGCGACGTGAATCCGGACTACGTCGGCTACGACGCCTACCGCCAGGCGGGCGGCTACCGCCTGATCGCCGAGTGCCTGGCCGGCAAGCACGATCCGGAGGCGATCATCCAGAAGATGGAGCACTCCGGCCTGCGCGGGCTGGGCGGCGCGGGGTTCCCGAGCGGCCGCAAGTGGCGGATCGTCCGCGGCGAGCCGCAGCCGAAAGTCGTCGCCGTCAACATCGACGAAGGCGAGCCCGGCACGTTCAAGGACCGGGTCTATCTCGAGCGCGATCCGCACCGCTTCCTCGAGGGCATGCTGATCGGCGCGTGGGCGGTCCAGGCCGGCGCATGCTACGTGTACCTCCGCGACGAGTATCACGGCTGCCGCGCGATCCTGGAGCACGAGCTCGCGCGGTTGACGGCGGATCCACCCTGTGAGTTGCCGCCGATCGATCTGCGCCGCGGCGCGGGAGCCTACATCTGCGGCGAAGAGTCGGCCATGATCGAGTCGATCGAGGGCAAGCGCGGGATGCCGCGGCTGCGCCCGCCGTACGTCGCGCAGGTCGGCCTGTTCGGCCATCCCACGCTCGAGCACAACCTGGAGACGCTGTACTGGGTGCGCGACATCCTCGAGCGCGGGCCCGAGTGGTTCGCGGGCTTCGGGCGCAACGGACGCAAGGGCCTGCGCTCGTTCTCGGTGTCGGGCCGCGTCAAGCACCCGGGCATGCACCTGGCGCCCGCGGGCATCACGGTGCAGCAGCTGATCGACGAGTACTGCGGCGGGATGCGGGATGGCCACGCGTTCTACGCCTATCTGCCGGGCGGCGCGTCGGGCGGCATCCTGCCGGCGTCGATGGGCGACATCCCGCTCGACTTCGACACGCTGAACAAGTACGGCTGCTTCATCGGCTCGGCGGCGGTCATGGTGCTCTCGGACCACGACCGCGCGAGCGACGCGGCGCGGAACTTGTTGCGGTTCTTCCGCGAGGAATCCTGTGGGCAGTGCACGCCGTGCCGGGTCGGCACCGCCAAGGCACTGGCGCTCATGGAACGGCCCGAGTGGGACGAGCCGCTGCTCCAGGAGCTGTCGCAGGCGATGATGGACGCATCGATCTGCGGCCTGGGGCAGGCGGCGCCGAACCCGCTGCTGTGCGTGATGAAGTACTTCCGGCACGAGCTGCAGCAAGGAGCATGATGCCATGAGTCGACTGACCACCGCTCCAGTGCTCAGGTTGCCGGTCGCCGCCACGACGCCGGTCGAGTTCAAGCTCAACGGCCAGACCGTGATCGGCCGCTCGGACGAGCCGATCATCGAGACGGCGCAGAACCACGGCATCGCGATTCCGCGGCTGTGCTACCGCGAGGGGTTGCGGCCCGACGGCAACTGCCGTGCCTGCGTCGTCGAGATCAAGGGCGAGCGCGTGCTCGCGCCCTCGTGCTGCCGGTTCCCGAGCGCCGGCATGGAGGTGACGACCGACAGCCCGCGCGCGCTCGCATCGCAGAAGATCGTGATCGAGCTGCTGCTCGCGGACATGCCGGAGCACTCGTACACGCCCAGCAACGAGGTCGCTGCCTACGCGAAGCAGTTCCAGATCGGTCGATCGCGGTTTCCGGCGCGCCACCAGCCCAGGGCCGATCTCTCGCACCCGGCGATCGCGGTCAACCTCGACGCGTGCATCCAGTGCACGCGCTGCGTGCGCGCGTGCCGCGAGGCGCAGGTCAACGACGTCATCGGCTACGCGTTCCGCGGCGAGCACTCGAAGATCGTGTTCGATCTCGACGACCCGATGGGTGCGTCGACCTGCGTCGCGTGCGGCGAATGCGTGCAGGTGTGCCCGACCGGCGCGCTGATGCCGGCGCGCGACGTCGCCCTCGCGAAGGCGGACCGGACCGTCGACTCGGTATGCCCGTACTGCGGCGTGGGCTGTCTGCTGACCTATCACATCAAGGACAACAAGATCCTGCACGTGCAGGGCCGAGAAGGTCCGGCGAACCAGAGCCGGCTGTGCGTGAAGGGTCGATACGGCTTCGACTACGTCCATCACAAGCAGCGGCTCACCACACCGCTGGTGCGCAAGCCCGGTGTGCCCAAGACCAAGGACTTCACCGTCGATCCGGACCACTGGCACGAGGCATTTCGCGAGGCGACCTGGGACGAGGCGCTCGAGCTTGCGGCGTCCGGATTGCGCGACATCCGCGATCACCACGGCAAGCAGGCGCTCGCCGGCTTCGGGTCCGCCAAGTGCACCAACGAGGAGGCGTACCTGTTCCAGAAGCTCGTGCGGACCGGGTTCGGCTCGAACAACGTCGACCACTGCACGCGGCTGTGCCACGCCTCCAGCGTCGCGGCGCTGATGGAAGGCATCAACTCGGGCGCGGTGTCGAACCAGGTCCGCGACGTGGCGAAGGCCGAGGTCATCATCGTGATCGGCGCCAATCCGACCGGAAACCACCCGGTCGCAGCGACGTGGATCAAGAACGCCGCCAAGCGCGGAGCGACGCTGATCGTCGCCGATCCGCGCCGCACCGATCTCGCACGACACGCGAAGTACGTGCTGCAGTTCCACGCCGACACCGACGTCGCGCTGCTCAATGCGATGCTGCACACGATCGTCGAGGAAGGCCTCGTCGACGAGGCGTTCATCCGCGACCGCACGGCCAACTTCGAGGCCCTGCGCGACAACGTGCAGAAGTATTCGCCCGAGGCGATGGCGCCGATCTGCGGCATCCCGGCGGCGACGATCCGCGAGGTGGCGCGGCTCTACGCCACGTCGAAGGGGTCGATGATCCTGTGGGGCATGGGGATCTCGCAGCACGTGCACGGCACCGACAACGCGCGCTGTCTGATCGCGCTGGCGCTGTCCACCGGCCAGATCGGGCGGCCGGGCAGCGGTCTGCATCCGCTGCGCGGCCAGAACAACGTGCAGGGCGCGTCCGACTCGGGCTTGATCCCGATGGTGTATCCCGACTACCAGCGCGTCGACAACCCGGACGTCAGGAAGAGCTTCGAGGGGTTGTGGGGCACGGAGCTCGACCCCAAACCGGGGCTGACGGTGGTCGAGATCATCAACGCGGCGAAGCGGCACGAGATCCGCGGCATGTACATCATGGGTGAGAACCCGGCGATGTCGGATCCGGACCTCGAACACGCGCGCGAGGCGCTCGCCGCGCTCGATCACATGGTCGTGCAGGACATCTTCCTCAGCGAGACCGCGTACCTCGCCGACGTGGTGCTTCCCGCGACGGCGTGGCCCGAGAAGGTCGGGACGGTGACCAACACCGACCGCATGGTGCAGCTCGGGCGAAAGGCGATCGAGCCGCCGGGCGATGCGCGCGAGGACTTCTGGATCCTCCAGGAGCTCGCCCGGCGCATGGGCCTGCCCTGGCGCTACGAGCACCCGCGCGACGTGTTCGACGAGATGCGCCGGTGCATGCGTTCGATCGCCGGGATCACCTGGGACCGCCTCGAGCGCGACTCGTCGGTGACCTATCCATGCGAGAACGAGGGCGACCCGGGCGAGCCGGTCGTGTTCGTCACGCAGTTCCCGACCGCGACCGGGCGCGGCAAGTTCGTCCCGGCGGACATCATCCGCGCGGCGGAGCAGCCCGACCACGAGTATCCGATGGTGCTCATCACCGGGCGGCAGCTCGAGCACTGGCATACCGGCTCGATGACGCGCCGGGCAGGCGTGCTGGATGCGATCGAGCCCGAACCGGTGGCGAGCTTCCACCGCACCGATCTCGACCGGCTCGGCGTGACGCCGGGCGAGGTGGTCACCATCGAATCGCGGCGGGGCGCGGTCTCGCTCTACGCGCGCGTCGACGATGGCACGCCGGCCGGGGCCGTGTTCATGCCGTTCTGCTACTACGAGGCAGCCGCGAACAAGCTCACCAACCCGGTGCTCGACCCGGTCGGGAAGATCCCCGAGTTCAAGTACTGCGCCGTGCGGGTCGCCCGGGGCGGCGCGGTGCCGAAGCAGGCGAGCTTTGGCGGGGGACAGACGCCGCTGCCGGGACAGCGGTGACGCAGAAACGCCCGATCGCAAGGTCCGGCTCCGCCGGACCGCGCAGCAACGCGCAGCGTTGCGGAGGTAGATCGCAAGGTCCGGCTCCGCCGGACCGCGCAGCAACGCGCAGCGTTGCGGAGGTTGATTGAACGTCGACGACAGAAGGGCTACGCTTCCGGTGTGGTCACCATCGAGCTCTACGGCGTGCCGCGGATGCGCGCGGGGCGCGACGAGGTAACCGTCGAGGCGGGCTGCCTGGGCGACGCGCTGGCGGCGCTCGGCCGCGAGTGCCCGATGCTGGCGCCCTCGGTGGTCGACGGACCACGCCTCCAGCGGTGCTACGTGGTCGCCATCAACGGCGTCCAGTTCACGGCGGACGCGAGGCACCCGCTTCGCGACGGCGACGCCATCGTGCTGCTGTCGGCCGACGCAGGAGGCTGACATGCGCGGCGGGTTCTTTGGAGAGTACCTCCGGGTCGACCTCGGCTCGGGCGAGGCGATCCGGGTCGCGCTCGACCCCGCGATCGCCCGCCGGTTCATCGGCGGCGTCGGGCTCGGAGCCTGGCTGCTGCACCAGGAGACCCCGCGCGGCTTCGATCCGCTCGGGGCCGAGGCGGCCGTGATCTTCGCGTTCGGGCCGCTGCTGGGCACGCCGCTGACGACCAGCGCCAAGTACGCGCTGGTCGCCAAGTCGCCGCTCACCGGGCGGATCGGAGATGCGCTCTCGTCATCGCGCTTCGCAGTCATGGCCAAGCGAATGGGCGTCGACGCGATCGTCCTCACCGGGTGCGCCGCCCGTCCCTCGGTGCTGGTGCTCGACGAGGACCGCGCGTCGCTCGAGCCCGCCGGCGAGCTCTGGGGCCACGGCATGCCGGTCTCCGAGGCAGCCCGGGCGCTCGCGACCCGGTTTCCTGGGCACGCATTCGCCGTGATCGGACCCGCGGGCGAGCACCTCGTGCGCTACGCTGGCGTCGCCAACGAGGGCCGCCATGCCGGACGAGGCGGGCTCGGCGCCGTGCTCGGCGCGAAGCAGCTCAAGGCGATCGGCGTGCGCGGCGTACGGCGCGTCCCGCTCGCCGACGCCGCGAAGACCATCGCGCTCTCGAAGGCGCTCGCCCGGCGCTCCCTGGGTCCGGCCACCGAGAAGTACCGTGAGCTGGGCACGGTCGGCAACCTCGCGGCCTTCAACCGCCTCGCCGCGTTGCCGACGCGCAACTTCCAGGAGAGCACGTTCGAGGGCGCGGCCGACGTCTCGGGCGAGATCCTCCATGCCACGCGCCGCAAGGGGCGCGGCTCGTGCATCAACTGCACCATCGGGTGCGAGCACTTCTTCGAGGTGGCGCCCGGCGAGGCGCCGGTCAAGGCGGAATACGAGAACGTGTTCGCGCTCGGCCCGCTGTGCGGCATCCGCGATCCCGAGGTCGTCCTCCGCGCGTCCCGCAGCTGCGACGAGCTGGGCCTCGATACGATCTCTGCGGGCGGCACCATCGCGTTCGCCATGGAGTGCGCCGAGCGCGGCCTGTTCGACGGCACGGCGTTCGAGGCCGAGGCGCGCGGCCTTGGGTTCGGCGACGGCGCGCGGCTGCTCGCCCTGCTCGATGACATCGCGTTCCGTCGCGGCGCGCTGGGGGACCTCCTCGCGGAAGGTAGCCGCAGCGCCGCCGCGCGGCTCGGGCCGCCGGCACCCGACTTCGCACCCCACGTCAAGGGGCTCGAGATCCCGGGCTACGAGCCGCGCGCCCTCCAGAGCATGGCGCTCGGCTTCAGCGTCGGGAGCCGCGGCGCCGATCACAACCGCAGCGGAGCCTACGAGGCCGACTTTTCCGGCCAGGTCGATCGGTTCCAGGTCTCGGCCGAATCGGCGCGACATGCGATCGCCTCGGAGGACCGGGCCGCCGTGCTCGACTCGCTGATCCTCTGCAAGTTCCTCCGCGGGACGCTGGTCGACTTCTTCGGCGAATCGGCCGAGCTGCTGGCGGCCGTCACCGGCTTCGATTGCGACGCGGACGAGCTGCGTCGCGCCGCCCAGCGCATCGTGGTCCTGAAGCGGCTGTTCAACGAGCGCGAGGGCTGGACCGCGGCAGAGGACACCCTGCCCGAGCGGTTCTTCACCCAGTCGCTGACCAAGGGCTCCGCCGACGGCGCCGTGATCTCGCGCGCAGGGCTGGCCCGCTCGATCGCCGCATACTACGAGGCCCGCGGCCTGCGTCCCGATGGAACGATTCCCGCCGAGACGCTGAGCGCCCACGAGCTCGATATCCTCTAGCCCCGAAACGAACGCACGCTTGCCATCGGTCGCGATACCCCGCGGCTCCCAGTCGCCGTGGGCAATCGTTTCCATGCGGCCATCAAGCCAGAGCTGGCGCACGCTGCCCACCCGGGTGTCGGAGTGCTGGACTCGATGCCGCCCAGGGGCTAGGACGGCAACCGCATCGCTGCGATGATGACACGATGACGAACCGGATCGTGTACGCGGACGACGACAAGCGAATCGAGGTCGAGAGCCCGCTGATGCGAGAGAGTCTGATCAACCCGTCGCTGCGCGCTGGTACCGCGTCGCCGCGCGAGCGCGGGGTGATGCCTGACCTCGACATCGTATCGCTCGGCGGTCACAGCATCATCGACCGCGGCGCGAAGGCGCTGATGCCGCTCGTCGACGTCATCGTTGCGGCGCGCGCCCGGCGCAAGCTGCTGATCGGCGCCGGCGGCGGCGCGCGCGTGCGCCACACGCTGCACATCGGGCTGTCGCTGGGCCTGCCGGTCGGCGCCCTTGCGAACCTGGTGGCGAACGTCGACGCGCAGAACGCGAAGCTGCTCGCGGCGGTGCTCGCGAAGCACCGTGGCGTGATGATCGAGAAGGAGGAATTCCTCAAGCTCCCGCTTGTGATCGAGACCGGGATGATCCCGATCATGTCGGCGATGCCGCCATTCCATTTCTGGGAGCCCGCGGTCGGCGATCGCCGCATCCCGCTCCACGCGCACGACCTCGGTATGTTCGTGCTCGCCGAGGTCACCGGCGCGCGCTCGTTGATCTACGTCAAGGACGAGGACGGCCTGTATACGAACGACCCCAAGAAGGATCCCACCGCGAGGCGGATCGACACGATCAGTGCGCGCGAGATCCTCGAAGGCGAATTCCCCGACCTGCCGATCGAGCGCGCCGTGATCCGCGCACTGGTCAATGCCCATCACTGCCGCGCGATCCGCCTCGTCAATGGCCTCGTCCCCGATCAGCTTCGCGCCGCGCTCGATGGCGAGCACGTCGGCACCCTGATCACCGCGGAGGCGCCGTGAAGCGATTCGACATCGAGACTCCGCTGTCCCAGGCGACGCTCAACACAGCGCGCCCGCTCACCGTCGGCAGTTACCCGCGTCCGTTGCGCATCCTGCCCGAGCTGAGCGTGCTCAAGATCGGCGGCCAGAGCATCATGGACCGCGGCGGCGACGCCGTGCTGCCGCTCGTCGCCGAGATCGCGGCGTGCGCGAAGACCCAGCCGATCCTGATCGGCGCCGGTGGCGGCACGCGCGCGCGCCACATCTATCACCTCGCGCTCGATCTCGAGCTGCCGGTCGGCGTGCTCGCGGCGCTCGGCGCGGCCACTGCGGAGCAGAACGCGCGCATGCTCGCACTGCTGCTCGCCGTTCACGGCGGCGTATACGACGAGGCGCCGAACTTCTTCAGCCTGCCGGTGCTGCTGCGCACCGGCTGCATCCCGGTCAAGCCTGGCATGCCGCCGTACGGCTACTGGACGGTGCCCGGCAAGAGCGGACGTCTACCTGACTATCGCACCGATGCCGGTGTCTACCTGATGGCCGAGGCGCTCGGCGCGAAGCGGATGATCTACGTCAAGGACGAGGATGGCCTGTACGATGACGACCCGAAGAAGAACCCACGAGCGAAGCTGATCCCGCGCATCGGCGCGCGAGAGCTGCTCGACGCCGGGTTTGCCGACCTCGCGATCGAACCCGCGGTGCTCGAGAACATGCTCGTCGCGGACCATGTGCGCGAGGTCCATATCATCAACGGCCTCGTTCGCGGCCGGCTGACACGCGCGCTCGCCGGCGAGCACGTCGGGACGGTGATCCACGCATGAACGAGCCGATGCAAGGAGGAGGCGGTGGCGGTGGGCGCGGCGGTGGCGGTGGGCGCGGCGGTGGCGGTGGACGTGGCGTGGCGGTGGCGGCGGTGGACGAGGCGGCGGGCGTAGTAACGAGCCGACATTCCGTGTTCAGTGCGTCGCGTTCGATCCGGCGGGAGATGGCGAGCCACTGCTCGGGCATCGCGCGATGCTGACGTGGGTCGCCTACTCTCCCGACGGGAAGTACCTCGCCTCGGCCAGACACGACGGCACGGTGCGCTTGTGGGATCCGACGACGGGATCACACCTCCGCGTCCTGTGACTGCCCAGGCCCCAGGGCCGCGAGATCCGTCCGGGCGCAAGTGCGCGTGAGGGTTGCAGTGCGCCGACGACAAACGGATTTTCGATGGCCCCTCACGGGCGTCCGCCCCGATCTGGCTCACGCCGCTTGGTCTCGCTCGGCGTCCGCTCGGCGGTCAGATCGATCCTGGCCCGACGCGGACCCCGAGCGATTGCAAGGCGCGCTCGTAGTCGTCGGGCGTGTTGATGTTCTCGAGCGATCGCAGCCCGGGGTCCGCGGTCGCGAGCTCGGGGTCCGCGAGCAACGTGGCGGCGTCGCAGCGGATGGTGCGGACGCGCTCGAACAGGAAGAACGGACGAAGCCGGTCGGCGGCGAGCAAGGCGTTGATGTGGGGGAGACAGGTGCACGCGTAGATCGCCGTGAGCGGGTGAAAGTAGTCGCCCAGGTTCGGCACCGCGATGTCGTGGTCGCCGCCTCGGAGCGCGGCGAGCCGGGCGATCAGCGCCGGCTCGAGGAAGGGCGCGTCGGTCGACGACACGAACGCGGCGTCGACCGGTTCGCGGGCCCGCGGCGACCCGAGGAGCGCCTGCAGCCCGGCCGCGATGCCCTGGAGCGGTCCGCGCCCTTCGAGCGGATCGCGCGCGATCGCGACCTCCGGCGGCAACGGCGGAACATCCTGTCCGGGCGCGGCGACGACGACGACCGGAGCGCAGGCGCGGCCCACCGTGCGGACGACGCGGGCGAGCAGCGGCTCGCCGCCGAAATCGAGCCACGCCTTGGGCGTTCCCATCCGCGAGCTCCGCCCGCCGCACAGCACGATCCCGCCGAGGCGTGGCACCGGGAGCGTCACGCGACCAGCCCGCGGGCGCGGAGGGCGGCGCGCGTCTCGGGTTGCTCCAGCTCCTCGAGGAACGCGCGCACCGCGGTCCGATCCCGCCGCGCCCGCCGCACGAAGAAGTCGTAGCGCTCCTCCGCGATCGGCGCGAACCCGAGCCCGCGCTCGCGGGCGACGACATCGATGGCGACGCCGAAGTCGGCGCGGCCCTGGGCGATGGCCGCCGCGATGGCGTGGTGCGAGGAGGCCTCGACGCCGTAGCCGTCGGGCCGGAGATCTCCGAGCAGCCGATCGATGATGGCGCGCGTGCCGCTGCCGCGGTTGCGGTTGACCATCACCAGGCCGGGCGTCGCGGCGGCCTCGCGGAATGCCAGCTCCGCGGGCCTGGCCTCGAACCGCTCGTCGCCCGGGCGAAACACGACGCCCTGGAGCCGGCCGTAGCCGCGCACCAGGTCGAGGTCGGGGGTGAGGAACGGCTGGTTGTACGCACCGCTCGCCGCGTCGAACAGGTGGGCGCCGGCGAGATCGCACTCGCCGCGCTGCACGGCGCGCAGGCCACCTTCGCTGCCGATCGCGATCAGCTTGGCGGTGAACCCGCGGGCGCGCAGCCGCGCCAGGAGGATGTCGAGCCCCACGCAGTGGCTGCCGATGACGACCAGGTCGTCCTTGCGGGCGCGGGCGCCGGCGGCCGCGAGCACGCTCACCGGTTCGCGCGCGTCGAGCTGCTCGACGGCCTGGGGGATCACGAAGTAGCCGTCGGCCTGGCTCCACGCCGTGATCGAGCCCGAGCCCTTGCCGATCGGATAGGCGACCAGCGCGCCGGCGTCGTCCTCGACGAGGCGCACCAGCACGTACTCGGTGCGGCCGATCTCCGAGCTGATCGCGTACGGCACGCGCGCGGCGACGCGAGCCACGTCCTGCTCGTCGCGCCCCGCGAGCTTGCGGATGACCGGCGCGACGAATTCGTGGAACGTGAAGATCGCGCTCGCCGGAAAGCCGGGGAGCACGACGACCGGCTTGCCGCCGGAGACCGCGAGGCAGATCGGCTTGCCCGGCTTGAGCGCGACGCCGTGGACCACGATCGCCGACCGCCCGAGGATGGCCTGGAGCGCGCGCACGTTGAGATCGCCCGGGCCCTTGGACGTGCCGCCGGACAAAAGGACGACATCGGCGGCCGCCAGGCCGCGCGCGAGCGCCGCCTTCACGGCCTCGAGGTCATCGCCGACGACGCCGAGCGGGAGGACCGTTCCGCCCTGCTCGCGCACCGCGTCGCCGAGGATGGTCGCGTTGGAGTCGTAGACCTTGCCGACCGCGATCGGCGCGCCCGGCGCGACGATCTCGTCGCCGGTGGACAGGATCGCCACCCGAGGCTGCGCGATGACCGAGACGCGCGCGATCCCCATCGCCGCGAGCACGCCGGTCTCCCGCGAGGTGAGCACGTCGCGCGCGCGCAACACCGTCTCGCCCTGCGCGACGTCCGTCCCGGCGAACGTGATGTTGCGACCGGGCGTGAGCGCCTTCGACACCACGAGCGCGTCCCCCGCCATCGAGCTGTGCTCGACCATCAGGACCGCGTCGGCTCCGCGGGGAACGACGCCGCCGGTCGGGATCGCCATCGCGCTGCCCGGTGCGACGGCGGCGCCCGGCACGGCCCCCATCGCGACGCGCGCTGCGAGCAGCCGCAGCTGGTTCGGCGCGAACTCGCTGGCGCCGAAGGTGTCTTGCGCCCGGACGGCGAACCCATCCACGTTGGCGCGATCGAAGCCGGGCACGTCGACCGGGCTGGAGATGTCCTCTGCCAGGACTCGTCCGAGCGCCTCGTCGAGCGCGACGACCTCCGTGCGCCGCGGCGACAGGTCACCGAGCGCGGCGCGGAACGCCCGCTCGGCCTCGTCGCGATCGACGACGTGGAGAAACTGCTCCTGCTTCAACGCGACTCCTCGTCGTCGTAGAGATGGACCTCGACCTCCTCGCCCTCGCCATGGCCCTCGCGATGGGCGGCGACGATGACCACCCCGTCGGCGCGCGTCGTGGACGACAGGATCGACGCGCCGCTGGTCATGATCGGCGCAACCCGGCCGCCGGTGATCGAGACCCGCATGTAATCGGTGCGGCCGAGATCGGAGACGATCTTGGCCGCGAGCGGGAGCTTGACCCGGCGGTGCGGCCACGCGCGGGACCGGCCACCGAGGGCGCGGATCGTCGGTCCGGCGAAGAACTCGTACGCGCACAGGCACGACACCGGGTTGCCGGGAAGCAGGAACACCGGGCAGCCGCTGCGCAGAAAGCCGAAGCCGGCGGGGCTCGCGGGTCGCAAGGCAACCCCGTGGACCGCGATCTCGCCAAGCTCGGCCAGCACCGTCGGGGCGTGGTCCTCGGGTCCGACCGACGACCCGCCGGAGACCAGGAGGACGTCACCGTCGTGGGCCGCGAACAGCGCGCGCAGCGCGTCGCGATCATCGGGCAGGTAGCGAAGCTCGAGCGCGCCGGCGCCGTCGCGCTCGGCGAGCGCGCGGAGCATCGGACCGTCGGCGTCGGAGATCAGCGCGTCGCGCGGCATGTCTCCGGCCGGGAGCACCTCGTCGCCGGTGATCGCGATCGACACGCGCGGCCTGCGCACCACCAGGATCTCGGAGACCCCGACGCTGGCGACAACGCCGACGTCCTGCGGCCGCAACCTTCGCCCGCGCTCGACGACCAGATCGCCGCGCCCGATGTCCTCGCCGACCGCGCTGACGTGCTTGCCGGGAGCGACCGGCTCGCGGACGCGGACCGTATCGCCACTGGCCTCGGCGACCTCGGCCATCACGATCGCGTCGGCGCCGGTGGGGATCGGCGCACCGGTCGTGATCCGCACCGCCTCCCCGTAGCGCAGCGTCCCGCCGAACCATCGCCCCGCCTTGGTCTCGCCGATGAGCGCGAGCTCGACCGGTGCCTGGGCCGATGCGCCGAACGTCGACTCGCCGGCGACCGCGAAGCCGTCCATCGCGCTCCGGGCGAACGCCGGCACGTCGACGCCGGCGATCACGGCCTCGGCCGCGACCCGACCGTACGCAGCGCGGACGCTGACGCGCTCGACCCCGAGCGCTGAGGTGCGGCGCTCGAGGATCGCGATCGCAGCCGAGACGCTCGTCCGCTCGCGAAATCCGTGCATCCGGACGTCGCGCATCGCGCCGGTCAGTCCTGTCCACCGCGGCCCGCGGAGACCTCGGCGCCAAGGGCCCCGGGCACCGCGATGCCGACGATCACCTCGCCCGTCTCCAGGGAAACTACCATGCCGTACGGAACCTTAGCACGCTGTCCGTGTGCCGCGCCGAGGTGCCTCGGCGACCCTGGCGACGAGGTCGGGGTCCCGATCGATGGAACGGCGTGTGGGTCACGCTCTCCAGGCCGCTCATGCGGTTCGACTGACCGGAGACGAGAAGCATGGGCTCCCATGGATGACGCGTCGAGCCACGGTCGCCCGCCTCCCGAGGACACGCGAGCCAGGCGCCGGTGTTCCCTCGCAGGATGGCCGATGTTCCCGCGCAGGATAGCGACGCCCCGACCGCGGGTGGTACCCTGCACATCCGCCACTCGCGGGTAGTCCATATGGAACCCAGCGCCCACATCATCGACGGCGCGATCGCCGCGAACCGCGCCCTGCCCGGCGCGCTGCTCCCCGTGCTGCACGCGATCCAGGACGCGCTGGGGTTCATCCCGCCCGACGCCGTGCCGCGGATCGCCCACGCCCTCAACCTGTCGCAGGCCGAGGTCCGGATCTCTGATCGGAGCTAGCTACGCTGGCTCTCGATCCAGCGCGTCACCTCGGTGTCGAGCAGGTCGAGCGGCACGGGGCCGTTGCGCAGCACGACCTCGTGAAATGCGCGGATGTCGAAGCGATCGCCGAGCGCGGCGCGGGCGCGCTCGCGCAGCTCGCTGATCTTGAGCCGGCCGACCATGTAGGCAGTCGCCTGTCCGGGCATGACGATGTAGCGCTCGATCGCCTTGGCGGCCGCCGGCTTCGGCTCGGCCGAGTTGTCGAGAACGTAGCGAATCGCCTGCTCGCGCGTCCACTGCTTGGCATGGAGGCCGGTGTCGACGACCAGGCGGATCGCGCGGTGGAGCTCGAGCTGCAGCCGGCCGAAGTCCCGCACCGGATCGGTGTACTGGCCCATGTCCTTGGCCAGCTTCTCGGCGTAGAGGCCCCAGCCCTCGGAGTACGCGGTGACGCCGCCGAACTTGCGGAATGCAGGGAGGTTGGCGAGCTCGGTCTGCACGGCGAGCTGCAGGTGATGCCCCGGAATGCCTTCGTGATAGACCAGCGCCTCGACCTCCATCGCCGGCATCGCGGCCATGTCGTAGAGGTTGACGTAGTAGGTGCCGGGGCGAGAGCCGTCGGGGGCCGGGCGCTGATAGAACGCCTTGCCGGCCGACTTCTCGCGGAACGCCTCGACCGGCTTGACGACGAGGGGCGCCCTGGGCAGCGTGGTGAACCACTGGGGAAGCTTGGCGGTGACGGCGGCGGCGGTGAGCCGGCGGGTGTCCTCGGGCGACAGCTCGAGCGCCGCGAGCTTGGTCTTGAAGTCGCCCAGCAGCGTCGAGTCCGGGCCGCGGTCGAACGGCGCGCCCTGGAGGACGTTGCGCGCGTCGCTCACCACGAACGGATACACCCACCTCGGCGGTGAGAATCCCTTGGCGGCGCGGCTCGCCGACACCGCGATCAGCTGGCGCAGGGCCGGTCCCAGGCCCTGCAGGCGCTGGACGTAGGCCTCCGCGTCACCCGCACTCGTGACCTTGTGGATGTTGATCAGAAACGCAGGCAGCCGGCTCTGCGCACCGTTCATCTGATCGAACACGTAGGCGTGATCGCGGAACCGGTACGATCGGGCCTGGCGCTCGATGCGATCCTCGAACAGCCGGTACGAGAGCCGGTGCGCGTCGTCGAGCGCGGCGTGGACGAACCGGGCCCGCATCGCGGCGAGCGCGGCGGCGTCGGCCTCGCTGTTGCGCGCTGCCTGCTCGTCGCTGAAGTCGTCCCACTTGCCATGGTCGGTCTTGATGCCGCGCTCGCTCTGCGCGACCGGCGAGCGCGCCAGCACGCCGGCGTCGTACTCCGCGAACAGCGCGTCGAGCGCCGCGTTGTCATCGGGCGCAGCAGGCGCCGCGGGCGCGGCGGGTGGCACTGCCGGCGCTGCCGGCGCCGGCGACTGCGCCGTTGCGGGCGGCGTCGACGCGGGCGCGGAGCGGGAGGAACTGCCGCACGCGAGCGCGCAGCCGGCAAGGACGATCGCGGGAACAACGGGCGAACAGCGCATGGGGCCTCGTGGATGGGAGGCGAGTGAATCACATCGCGGCGCGTGGCGGCATCCGGCGCATGCGGGTCTTGCCGCGGACGTGCCGATCAGCGCGGCGTGCGGAGCCGGGTCGGCCAGCCGACGCGGACCAGGGTCTGATCGGGGTCGGACAGCGTGAACTCGTACATCCCCCACGGCTTGTCCTCGGGGCCGTGCGGCTCGACGGTCTCGCCGCGAAACCCGCCGGCGAGCCGGTCGACGTCCTCGGTGTAGAGGTAGAGCCCGAACGGGTTGCGGCCGGGGACGAGCCAGCCCTCGACCGCGTCGGTCAGGTGCAGGTGGCCGCCGTTGCCGTCGGACAGCATGCGGTAGGTGTCGTCGCCGGCCGCCGGCCGGTCGGCCTCGGGGCGAGTGAACCCGAGCCGGTGGTAGAACGCCTCCGAGGCGTCGAGGTCGTTGCAGGGCAGGATCGCGGTGAGGCGGTGGGTGGCGGACATCGACGAGCTCCCGTGCGCCGCGAACCGTAGCACCGCGGGCCCTCGCAGTGCAGTCCCGCTCGTTGAACCGGCCCGCGCGGCCGGGCGATAGTCGGCCATGGCTGCTTGCACCTTCCCGGGACGCGCCGCGCAGCTCGTGCTGGCCGGCGCGCTGATCGGCTGCGCGCACACCGGGCCGATCCCCGACGTCGACCGCTCGGCGGTGCCGGTCCACGACCCCGGCAGCCCGCTGCCGGCCAGCTGGGTCGAGGGTCCGATCGCGGAGATCTACGTGCGCGGCTACCTCGACAGCGACGGCGACGGGATCGGCGATCTCGAGGGCGTCACCCGCAAGCTCGACTATCTGCATGCGCTCGGCGTCAGCGGGATCTGGCTGATGCCGATCATGGCGAGCCAGGACCACGACCACGGCTACGCGGTCACCGACTACCGCTCGATCGAGCCCGCGTATGGCAGCTTCGAGAGCTTCGATCGGCTGATCGCGGAGGCCCACGCCCGCGGCATCGCGGTGATCCTCGACTACGTCATGAACCACAGCGCGGCGATGAACCCGCTGTTCGTGAACTCCCGCATGTCGCGCACCGCGTCGCTGCGCGACTGGTACGTGTGGTCCGACGGCCATCCGGGCGGCTGGAACATCTACGGCAGCGATCCGTGGCACCTGGGGGGAGACGGCTGGTACTTCGCCGGGTTCGGAGACCAGATGCCGGACTTCAACCTGAGAAGCCCCGCGGTGGTCGAGTACCACCGCGACAACCTTCGGTTCTGGCTCAACCGCGGGGTCGACGGCTTCCGGTTCGACGCGACCGCGAACCTGATCGAGAACGGGCCGCAGGCGTGGGAGAACCAGCCCGAGGACCGGGCGCTGATGCACGACATCCGCGGCCTGCTCGACGGCTACACCCGGCGCTGGATGGTGTGCGAGGCGCCGCCCGATCCGTTCGGCTTCGCGTCGGCGCAGGCCTGCGGCAGCGCGTTCGGCTTCGGCCACCAGACCGATCTGATCAACGCCGCGCGAGGCGACGCGGCGGCGATCGCCGCGGTCGCGAGCTACTTCACGACCGCGCCGCCGGGCATCGCGACGCTGCTCGCCAACCACGACTCGTTCGCGGGCGACCGGGTCTGGGACCAGCTGGGCGGCGATCTCGTGCGCTACCGGCTCGCGGCCGCGACCTACCTGCTCCAGCCCGGCGTGCCGTTCCTCTACTACGGCGAGGAGATCGGCATGGCGCGGGCCGCGGATGGGAGCGGCGATCCCGGGCTGCGCGCCCCGATGAGCTGGAGCGAGGGCACGTTCGCCGGGTTCAGCGCGCACCTGCCGTTCCGCAACAACGCGACCAACTACCGGACCGCGAACGTCGCGGACGAGGACGCCGATCCGGGCTCGCTGCTCAACTTCTATCGCGCGATGATCGCGCTGCGCCGCGCCCACCCGTCGCTGGCCCGCGGCGACTACGCAGGCCACGCCCGCGCCGGCCTGCTGTGGTTCTCGCGCCATGCGCCCGGCGAGACCAGCCTGGTCGCGATCAACGCTGGCGCCGCTGCCGACCAGGCGCAGTTCTCGGGGCTGCCGGCCGGGCGCGCGGCGGTCGCGGCGTACCCGCCGGGCGCCCCGGCACCGACCGTCGACGCCGGCGGCGCGCTGGTGATCGACGTACCGCCGCGGTCGATCGCGGTGTTCACCGTCGCGTACTGAGCCGGCGCGGGCCGACGGCGAGTGCGAAGGTCAATCGTCCGGATCGTCCGGCTCGTCCGGCTCGTCCGGCTCGCGGCTACGGATCGCGTCGAGCGCGGCCTGGGCGCGCGACGCGACATCGCCCCACGGGGTCTCGGCGTGATCGTGCGCGGCCAGCTCCTCGAGCTTCGCGACGGCGCGCTCGCTGCCCTGCTCGCCGAGCGAGTAGGCCGCCGAGTAGCGCACCCGCGGGGACGGATCGTCGAGGCAGCCGAGCAGGGTATCGACGATCGCGTCGTCGGGGCAGTGGGCGAGCGCCTCGGCGGCGTCGGCCCGCACCTCGTCGTCCTCGCCGGCGTTGCCGAGCACCGCGGTCAGCCGGCCCGTCGCGCGCGGCGAGCTCAGCATGCCGAGCGCGTGCAGCACGGCGAGCCGCACGTCCTTGACCGGATCATCCAGCGCCGCGAGCAGCCCATCGACCGCGCCGTCGTCCTGCAACAGGCCCAGCCCGGTGGCCGCCTCCGCACGGACCTGCTCGGCCGGATCGGCGACGAGCGCCGTCAGCACGGCCTGGGCACCGTCGAGCTCGAGGCGCGGGAGCAGCCAGCAGACGTCGGCGCGCAGGTGCGGCGCGAGGCTGCGATCGCCGGCCATCTGGAGCAGCGCCGCCTCCGACGCGCCGCCCGCGGCGACCACCGCGGCGATCAGCGCCTCGGTCTGTGGCCGGCCCTGCGCGACGACGCGGGCGATCACGGCATCGAGCTTGGCCTGCAGGGCAGCGTCGGGGGTCATCGCTTCGTGCACTCGCACTTCATGTGCTTCGGCCGGCAGCCTCGGGGCATCATATCATTGAACGCGTGCTTGGCCGCCACGCACGCAGCGGCCTCGTTCGAGGCGGACACCGACGGGCCGTTGACGTACTGGCCGTCGAGCGGGCACTTGTTGTCGGGCAGCTGGTTGGGGATCTGGAGCACGGCGCTCCGGGCGTAGCAGGTCCACGCCCCTGAATGCTTCTTCCCACTGCCGGTGGTCGCAAGCAGCCCGATGCCGGCGGCGATCGCGCCGACGCCGACGGCGGCGAGCGCGCCGTCCTGCACGACGACCACCGGGATGAGCAGTCCGCCGGAGCCCGCGACCTCGACCAGGCTGATCGCCACGCCGCCGCCGAGCGCCGAGATGCCGCCGATGATCAGCAGGATGCCGCCGACGACGTGGAACACGGTGTCGCCGAAGTCGCGGCCGCGCTGGAACGTGTCGGACGGCACCCAGTCGAGCAGCGGATCGAGCGCGCCGCCGAGGCAGTCGGACACGACCTGGAGCGCCGCGCCGCCCACGTAGATCAGGAAGTCGACCGCGATGTGGGCCACCGCCTTGGCGACCGACGACACCCAGTCCCACGCCGCCTTGAAGAACGCGACGATCTTGTCGAGCAGGCTCTTGTCGTGATCGGCGCCGACCTCGGCCGCGGCCTTGCTCATGCCGCCGTCGACCTGGCCGCCGACGAAGGCCTGGTTCTGCGCGGTGCCGCGGTCCACCGACGCGCCGAGCTGGGCGGTGGTCTGCGCGGAGGCGAGGTTGAAGTGCGCCGCGGCGGTCTGCGCGGTCTGCTGGTTCTGGGTCTGGGCCTGGCCCGCTTGCTGGGTGAGGCCCTGGGTCGCCTGCGCCGAGCCCTGCGCCGCGTGGGCCTGGCCCTTGCCGCTCAGCTGCGCCGCGGCCGCGGAGGTCTGGGCGGTGACCTGGCTGGCCTGGTGCTGCGCCGCCTGGCTGCCCTGCGCGATGTGCTGGCGCGTCGCTGCGCCGTGCTGCGCGGCGCGCGCGCGGAAGCCGGTCTCGCCGGTCGACATCCGCGCGGAGAAGTGCGCGATGTTGGCGCCGATCTGACCGCGCGCGCGGGAGAGCGCGGCGGCCACCGCCTTGGTGTCTCGCGCTCCGGAGGCGGCCTTGGCGAGCGCCGCGGTCGCCGTGCGCAGCCGGCCCGCCGCGTCCTGTGCGGTGCCATGGACCTCGCGCTGATGGTGCGCCGATGCGGTCCGCAGCGCGGCGCTCATCCGGCTGGCCTGCTGGCGCAGCGCCGCGAGCGACCCCGCCTCCTTGCGGTGCAGGCCGGCCGCGACCTGGGCGCTGGTCGCCGCGAGGTGCTGGTCGCCGCCTTGCGCCATCTTCTGGATGCCGGCGGTGGATCGCTGCGCGCCGGCCTGCATGCGCTGCTGCGCGCCGGGTACGCGCGATGCGATCTGCGCGTTGACTCCCGTGCTGGTCTGCGTGATCCGCTGGGACGAGAAGCTGGCCGCGCCGGTGACGTCGCCGGCGATCGCCGGGCCCGGGTGCGAGATCGCCGACTGGCCCTTGCCCGCGACCTGCTGCGCCGCGGCGCCCTGCGCGTGGCCCTTGTCGCCGCCGCCGTAGCTGCCGGCGGCTGCCGAGCCGCGCGCCGCGATGTTGCCGGACTGCGCGCCGAGCACGCTGTACACGCGCGCCGATTGCGACGAGCCGGCCGTGCTGACCGCCGTGGCGTGCGCGGTCGCCGCCTGGCCCACCGAGGTCTGGGTCACCGTCGCGTCCTGCGCGACCTTGGCGGACTGCTCGGTGGCGTGCGCGCGAACGGTCTGCGACTCGCGTTGCGCACCGGCGCGCAGCGCCTGGCGATGCTGGGCGATCGCGTGTGCCGAGGCAGCGCGCTGCGCGGCGAAGTGGGTGCGGAGCGCGGCGCCGTGCTGCTCGGCGTGCTGATCGATGCCGCGCTGCTCCTGGCTCGCGGTGCTCTGGATGCCTTGCGCGGCGTGGGTGCCGGAGGCGATCAGCTGCGCCGCCCACTGCCCGGTCAGCGCCTGGAATGCCTGGACGTGCGCGCGGACCTGCGCGCGATCCTGGCGCTCCCTGGCTTGCTCTTCGGGATCGCCATCGCTGTGGTCGTCCTCGACGGCCGGCTCGTGGTCATGGCCGCCGGGTGCGGCGTGCGGCCCGGCCGCCGGCGCGGCATGGTGGGCGTCCTCACCACCGTGCGGGGCCGGCGCCGCCGCGTGCGCCTCGACGGCTGGCTCGCTGTGGTGGCCGACGTCGGCCGGCGCTGCGTGCGGATCGGCATGCGCGGGGATGTCATCGGCGTGCGGATGTGGCGCCTCGGCGTCGGCGTGCGCCGGCGGCGCGGCCGATGCCGCTGGTGGCTCCGGGGCGGGCGCGGCCGTGACCGCGGGCGGCGGTGGCACGGCAGGCTGCGGCGCGGGGACGGCGGCCGTGGGGGGTGGTACGGGCGCCGCGGTCGGCGGGTGCGCCGCGGGCGGTTGCGCGAGTGCAGCGGCCGCGGGGGGTTGTGCCGGTTGCGCCGATGCGGTCTCGGCGCCCGGCACGGGCTGCGCTGGCGACGCAGTGCTGCTCGACAGGCGCTGCACCGGGAGCGCGGCGTCCCCGTGCCGGTGCTGCGACGCCGGTGCCGCTCCGCGCGGCTGTGATGTCGACGACGCGCTCGCCGCCGGGGCGGACTGCGCGGTCGGCGTCGCGGCGAGCGGTTGCGCGGTCGGCGCCGGGCCGGTCGGCTGCGCGGCGAGCGCAGCGGCCCTGGCAGGCTGCGGCGCAGACGACGCACCGGCGGGCGACGGTGCGGGCGCCGACGATCCCGCCACAGGTTGCGTCGGTTGCCCCGGCGTCGCCGCAGATCCAGCGGGAGTCTGCTGTGCGGCCAGCGGCAATCCCACCGATTGTGCGGATTGCCCGGGCACCACAGCCGATGCAGCGGGAGTCTGCTGTGCGGCCGGCGATCCCACGGATTGCCCGGATTGCCCGGGCATCGCAGCCGTTGCAGCAGCGGGAGCTTGCTGCGCGGTGACAGCGGCGTTGCCGTGTGCCGGCGGTGCGCCCGGCGCAGCGGCATGGGACGCCGGTGCGGCCGGCGCCGCGGATGCCGCCGGCTCGTGCGGCACGGGCCCGGGCACATGCTGCGAAGGCCCGCTCTCGGCGCGGTAGGCCTCGGCCACGGCTTCCTGGACCTTGTGCGCAACCGCGGGAGACGGCTGCGCCTTCGCGGCGGCCGCTGCGACCGCAGCAGCCGAGGCCGCGGTGTCCCCGGTCGCCGCAGGATCCACCTTCGTCGCCGTCGTGGGCGCTGCACCGCCCGCCTCGCTGGCGCAACCGCCTGCCCCGCCGCATCCGCCTGCCCCGCCGTCCGCGCCGCATCCGCCGCCGGCGCCACACTCGCACGCCCCACCGGTCCTGGCTGCGTCGCAGCCGCACTCCGCCTTCTTGGCCTGGACGGGCTCGCCGCGTCCGAAGACCCCGAGGAATGCGTCGCCCGAGGTAGATGGCGGCTTTCCTGCATCTGTCGCGGCGCCGCGATCGACCTCCGCGGTGCCGGGGCCAGCGACCTCGGGCACCGTCGAGTGCGGCACCTGATCGGTCAGCGTTCGCTTGCCGGGGCTGCTCCATGGATCCGCGGCCACCGCTGGGCTCGTGCCGGCGAACTGCACTTGATCGGTGAGCGACTGTCGGCCGGCTACAGCCGTGCCGCCTCGCGCGCTACTGCCGACCGCTTCGCCCGACTGCTTGTGGTCTCGCATGAATCGCCCCGTTGTACGGATCCCGGCGCCACAACGTTCGCCCGGCCTCGCGCCGCCCGCAATCACAAGCCATCACAAGCCATCACAAATCGACTCGACGCCTGTCGCACGGGAGTCGCTCTCCATCGACGAACATGTCGACATCGTCGAGAAACAACTGCGATCCCTGCGCACACCCTGCCTCCGCTGACTAGGCTGGGTGGTATTCACCATAGAAGTCTCGGGCTGCGATTTGCCACATTTCGCCGTCTCGGGTCCTGTTCGCAATGTGCAACGCAGATCCCGCGCACGACGAGCTACGGGACGAGTGGTTGCGAGTCCGGTGGCGGGGCAGCAGGCTTCGAATGCGTCTTAGTTGTGTCCGGGATGGGTCGTGATGGCGACCCCCCGGGTTTCGATCAGCGACTTCAGGTTGGACAGGATGCGCGGCCAGCCGCCGGACACGGCCGTGATCAGCCTGGACTCCGGCCGGTCGATCTCGTGGGTGATGGTGAGCTTCACCGCGCGGTCCACGGGCTCGAGCTCGATCGTGCAGCTGGTCACCGCGCTGCCTCGCGTGCGGCGGCCCGGACCTCCGCGCGCAGGCGCTCCTTGAGCAGCTGGAACCGCTTGCGCAGCCGCCGCGACTCCCGGTCGAGCGCGGCGGTATCCGGCTCGGGGTCGCCCAGCGTGATCCGCGCGATATCCGCCCACGCGAGATCGCGATCGACGCGCAGCACGAGCAGCGCGCGGTCATCGGGCGGCAGCGCAGCGCGCACCGCGCTCCACCGATCCTTGACCTCGGTGCGCTGCCAGGGCGGCGTCTGGCTCCGCACCCGGTCGACGATCTCGTCGAGCTGCGCATCCCCGGTGCGGCGCGCGCCGTGCCACGGCGATCGGCGATGGTCGACCTCCGCGTGCCTGGCCAGCAGGTACAGCCAGGTGCGCACGCTGCATCGCCCCGCGAACCGGGGCAGCCCGCGCCAGAACCGCTCCATGACCTGGGAGAACACGTCGCCGGCATCGGCCGGGTTGCCCAGCGTGCCGAGCAGGAAGCCATGGAGCTCGGCGCCATAGGCTTCCACCGCCAGGGTTGCGACTCGATCGTACGCGCGCTCGCCCAGCGCGCGCGTCAGCCTCGCCTCCACATCATCGGCCATGCGCGCGGCCATCATACCGCTGCTGCGACCGGTTTTCGAGATCGTCCGCTCAGGGGCTGTACTTCACGAGCACACCGCCGTAGTCCGTGCCCGGGGCAGACAGCGCGCCGCCGCCGAAATCGATCGCGCCGTGGAACGAGATGCCGGCGTACACCGCGCCACTGGTGTCGACCGCGACGCACAGGCCGCGATCGACGGCCGCGCTGCCCGCCGCGTGCGACCACACGTGAGCTCCGTCTGCCGTGTACTTGGCGACGAAGCTGTCGAGCCCGCCGACCGACGTGAAGGCGTCGCCGCCGAACGACGCCTGGCCCTGGAACTCTCCGGTCAGCGCGATCTCACCGTTGCGGCCGACCGCGACCTCGCGCGGCATGTCGGCCCCGGCGCCGCCGAACGACCGGGTCCACATCACCTTGCCTGTCGACGACACGCGCAGCAGCGCGATGTCGCTGGCGCCGGCCGAGGTGACCGTGTCCCCGCCGGTCGCCTGGAAGCTGCCCGAGTACGCGACGGCCAGCACGATGTCGCCCGACGGCGTGGTCGCGGCCAGCGCGGCGCCGACGTCGCCGGTGCCGCCGCCCTGGATCGCCCACATCGGCATGCCCTGCGGCGACATCCGGACGACGAACAGGTCCGCGCCGGTGCCCGCATCGAGGCCGAAGCTGCCGAACGCCACCTTGCCATGGAACGTCCCGACGAGGATCACGGTGCCGAGCGGATCGAAGATCGCCCGGTACCCGAGATCCTCGCCGGTGCTGCCGAACGTCTGCAGCGCCGCCACGCCGCCCTTGTCGTCGAGCGCGACGTAGAACACGTCGTTGCCGCCGGCCGTCGCTCGCGGCTGGCCGCCGGCGCTGAGCGTGCCGGTGAAGCTGCCGGTCACCGCGGTCAGGCCGTTGCTGCTGGTCGACGCGGAGCGCATGAACAGCTGGATCGAGGCGGTCAGCGGGTCTGCCAGCGCAGCATGCCGGCGTCGGTGTACGACGCCGCGGCGCCCTCGAAGTTGGGGTTGACGCCCTGGATCACCGGGACCGGCGGCAGGTCGGTGCCGCCGATGTTGGCGGTGCCGGCGCCGTCGTACAGCACGCCGATCGCCGCGTTGCCGAACGGATCGACGTCGAACCCCAGCGCGTCCTCGTTGCTCACGCCGCCGTGGCGCCACGCCGACCGGAGGACGCCGTCGGTGGTGTAGTGCACGGCCATCACGTCGGTGCCGCCCGCCGGCACCATGCTCCCGTTGCCGAGGTCGAACACCGCGAACGGGCTGACGCCGAGGTACAGCTGGTCGTCCATCACGACCACCCGGTCGATGAACGAGCCGAACAGGTTGCGCTGCCAGACGAAGCTGCCCGGCGCCGGCCCCGCACCGTCGCCGGGCCCCCCGTCGGGGCCCGCGCCCGTGGTGACTTTTCCGCAACCCGCCAGCAGGATCAGGAGGAACAGGTGTCGCATGACGTCCGGCGAGACTACGATCCAATCGGCGCGATTGCAGCGGGCCAGATCACGTGCGGATCGCGCCAGCGTGGCGAGCCGGCACCCCCGACGGCAGCTCTACCGTCGTCGCGCCCGGCCAACCCGGATCCCGGAACGACCCACGCTGGCATGGCGTTTCCCGATCCTCTACCGTCCCGGCATGAGCGCAGCGCAGATCCTCATCGCACTCGGTCCTGACTCGGCCGATGCCGCTCCGTTCCGGGCCGCGCTGGCGCGGTTCGGCGACCGGATCGCGGTCGCGTTCGCGGCCGGACCCGAGCTCGCGCGCGCGCTGCCCGGCGCCGAGATCGTCGTCGCGCAGAGCCTGTCCGATGCCGAGCTGGCCGCGGCGCAACGGTTGCGCTGGCTGAGCTCGTGGGCCGCCGGGGTCGAGCGCGTCGCGCGACCGGCGTTGCTGTCCCGCGGCATCGTGCTCACCAACGCCAGCGGCGTGCACGGGCCGAACATCGCGGAGCACCTGCTGGCGATGATCCTGATGTTCACGCGCGCGATGCCGCGGCTGCATCGCGCCCAGCTCGCGCGCCGCTGGGAGCGCAAGCTCGAGATCCGCGCGGACGGCCCCGGCGAGCTGACCGGCAAGACGCTGCTGATCGTCGGCCTCGGGCGGATCGGCGAGGCCCTCGCGGTGCGCGCCCGCCCATTCGGCGTCCGCGTCGTGGCGGTCAAGCACGATCCTTCGAGCCGGCATGACGCCGGCGTGGCGGTCGACGAGCTGGTCGGCATGGACACGCTCGACGACGCGCTCGGCCGCGCGGACCACGTCTGTCTGACCGTGCCGCTGACCCGCGACACCCATCACCTGATCGACGCGCGCCGGCTGGGGCTCATGCGCGCCGGCGCCTACCTCTACAACATCTCGCGTGGCCCGGTGGTCGACCAGGCCGCGCTGGTGGACGCCCTGCGCGGCGGTCGGCTGGCGGGGGCCGGCCTCGACGTGTTCGAGTACGAGCCGCTGCCGGACGACAGCCCGCTGTGGGACCTCGACAACGTCATCCTGACCCCCCACGTCGCCGGCCTCACGCCGCACTACTTCGAGCGAGCCGCGGCGCTGTTCGCCGACAACCTCGATCGCTTCCTGGCGGGGCAGCCGCTGCACAACGTCTACGACCCCGCGCGCGGCTACTGAGTGCAGTCCCCTGACGGCGACTTGCACGCCGCAGTACCACCGCGTCAGCGCACGAACCGGTAGCGACCGGGTGCCGCGAGCGGAGCATCGACGCCGATCTTGATCGTCGTATCGAGCGGACCGCCGGTGCCGGTCCCTCCGGACAGGATGACCTCGTCGTCGGACGGCCACTTCTCGGTCAGCGACGTCGCGCTCCCTCCGAGCTTGCAGTCGGGCTCGTTGAGCATCCTCGGATCGACGCCCGGTCCGGAGAACTCGTCCATCCGCCACGTCTTGTCGCGGGCGCCGACGACCAGCGGCGCGAACACCAGCGGCCTGGTGCCGCCGGTCTCGACGCGCACCATCAGCTCGGTGATCGACTCGCGATAGCCCTGCTTGCCGCACGCGAGGCAGTTGTGCCCGGCCGCGATCCCGATGATGGTCCGCGGGCCCTTGTCGTTCCACAGCACGTACATCCCGCCGCTGCAGTACTTCTCGTTGTAGGACCACGACATCATCGGCTGCTCCGTGCGCCACCAGCCGTCCTTGCGGTGCACGAACACGTAGTGCTCGCTCGATTCGCCGCGCATCCCCTTCGGCTCGGCGCAGCGCACGCCGCCGATCCGGATCTCGTCGTTGTCCTTGCCGACCAGCCGCCGCAACTCCGCGGTGATGCCGGTCCTGTTGATCGTCGTGGGCACCTGACCGATCGGATCGCGCGATGGGTCGATCACCGCGTCGCACTCGGGCGTCTTCGCAGGCCTGGTGAAGTTGCCGTGGGCGTCCATGTCGGTGAAGCCGCACGGCCGCGCCGCCGCGCAGCTGTCGTCGAGCGTCTTGTAGGGGCCCGCCATCGCGAGCGGCTTGATCGCCGTCGGATCGCTGGACGTCGTGGTGTCGCTCGGTGCATCGGCGACCGCGTCGACCACACCGGCATCGATGTGCGACGTGATCGGTCCGGGTGGACTCGGCGGTGGTTCGCTGTGGTCGGGGGTCGCCTTCGTGCAGGCACCGAACAGCAGAAGTGCGAGGACGGTCCGCATGGTTTCGATCATACAAACGCCGTCGAGCGCGCGGTTCATTCGCACGACCCACGCGTCGTGCGAGCGTGCGCGTGGATGTTCGATATCGTCGTCGCAGCGGATCTCGACCGGGGCATCGGCAAGGACAATGGCCTGCCGTGGCCCAAGCTGCGCGGCGACCTCCGCCACTTCAAGAAGACCACCTCGACCGCCAGCGCGGACAAGCGCAACGCGATCGTGATGGGTCGCAAGACCGCTCCCGAACCGGCTCAACGTCGTGATCAGGCACAACGCGCTCGAGCGCCTGGCCCGCGCGCTCCGGCTCGCCGTCGGGTAGTCGAGACGAGAGCCACCGAGCACGCTCGTGACCTTGGCCGGCGTACGCCGCAGCTGGCGACGAGTAGGTTCAAATCGCCGGCGTGATATCTACGCTTAACAACCGGAAATTGCTTCATTTTATGCCATAGGCACCAGACTTGACTCTCGTTCACGCGGTAGCTGTGTCCTGTTCGCACCGTACTCACGCCGCGCGGGTCGAGTCGACCAGGAGCGCCGGTAGGGCCTCCGCACCAGGTAGGCGCGACGGCGACAACCATCCCGGGTCACCCCGTGTTGCGTTGCACGCCCAGAGACAGCGCTCGTTGCAGATCGATTGGCAGTAAGCGGCCGCTCGACACGGCGCCTCTGTCGGGGAGAGCACAGCCGGAGGTGAGCGGTCAGGCGAGAGGCTCGCTCGAGGCGGCCGGCCGGCGGCCCGGGGCCGGCGGCCCGGGGCTCAGCTCAGAA
>DATAPF010000520.1:0-30530 GCA_036265355.1 Kofleriaceae bacterium
GCCGATCAGGCCATCGCGCATCGCCCGGTCCGCGAGGCGAGCCGGCTCGAAGCCGAGGCCCTCGGCTGGGACGCGACGCTCGCGCACAACCGCCGCATCCCCGACCCGACGCTCGGCGTCTCGTACACGCACGACAACCTCACGATGGCCGGCAACGAGCCCAACACGGTGCTGTTCTCGGTGACGATCCCGATCCCGGTGTTCGATCGCGGCGATCACGACGAGGCGGCGGCCCGCGCCACCGCCCGCGCCGCGGCCGCCGAGGATCGCGCCGCCGTGCGCGACGCGGCCGGCCAGGTCGAGGCGCTGACCGCGCAGCGCGCGCAGCTCGAGGCGGCGGTCGCGCGGCTGACCTCCGACACCGTGCCGAAGTCGGCCCAGATCGTCGCGCAGACCCGCCGCGCGTTCGACCTCGGCCAGGCGACGCTGTCCGACCTGCTGCTCGCCGAGCGCGCCCACCGCGACCTGCTGCTGGAGCTGCTCGATACCCGGTTCGATCTGTTCAATGCCCGCGCCCAGCTGCGCCAGCAGCTCGGGCTCGACGATCAGGCCGCGCGCGATGGCGGCCCAAGGAGCCCGTCATGAACCAGGAAGTCCCGTTGCCGTCGGCGACCGCCGGCCGCTCGCTGCGGCTGCCGATGGTGGTCTGCTTCGCCGCCGGCGCCCTGGCGATCCTGCTCGCGCGCCACTACCGGCGCCCCGATCCGCCGGCCGAGCCCGCCGCGCCGGGCATGAAGGTCGGCTCCAACTCGGTCGCGCTGACGTCCGGCGCCCCGGCGTGGAAGGTGATCAAGCTCGGCGCGCCGACCGCCGCCGAGCCGCACTGGTCCGATCCGATCCCCGGCCGGGTCGCGTTCGACGAGGCGAAGACGTCGCGGCTCGGCTCGCCGCTCGCCGGCCGGGTCACCGCGGTGCTCGCCGAGCGCGGCCAGCACGTCAAGTCCGGGACGCCGCTGTTCACGGTGTCGAGCCCGAGCCTGGCCGAGCTGCGCACCGAGCTCGCCAGGACCGGCGCGCAGCGCACCACCGCGCACACCAACCTCGACCGCGTCCAGGCGCTGGTCGACGCCGGCTCGCTGCCGGCCAAGGAGCTGGTGACCGCCAAGCAGGAGGCGACCGAGGCCGACCTCGCGGTCCAGCTCGCCGAGCACAAGCTCTCGGCGCTCAAGGTCGTCGGCGGCGGCGACACCTCGTTCACCGTGAGCTCGCCGCGCGACGGCGTGGTGGTCGAGAAGGCGGTCGCCCCGGGCCAGCTGGTCGACCCCAGCAACGGCTCGCTGATGGCGATCGCCGACCTGTCCACGGTGTGGGTGGTCGCCGACCTGTTCGAGAGCGACGTCGGGGTGGTCGCGCCCGGCACCCGGGCCAAGGTCAGCCTTCCCAGCTCCGGCCTGGGCGGCGGCCCGGGCGGCAGCGAGCGCGACGCGGTGATCGAGCAGGTCTCGGCGGTGGTCGACCCGGATCGCCACACCGTGCCGGTCCGGCTCCGGCTCGACAACCCCGACGGCGCGCTGCGGCCCAACGCGTACGCCACGATCCGGTGGTTCGATCCGACCCCGGTCGCGGTCACCCTGCCGAGTTCGGCCGTGCTGTCGGATGGCGCGAAGAGCTACGTCTACCGCCAGGAGCCCGACGGCGCGCTGCGCCGCCACGACATCACGGTGGGCTCGGCGAGCGCCGGCAGCGTGCCGGTGATCGTCGGGCTGTCGAAGTCCGATCAGGTCGTGCTGTCCGGCGCGATCCTGCTCGACAACCAGATCCAGCTCGACAACTGACAGGCCGACCCGATGATCGACAAGCTGATCCACGGCTCGCTGTCCACGCGGCTGCTGGTGTTCATCCTCGCGGTGTTCCTCGCCGGCGGCGGCTGGTACGCGTACAGGAACCTCACGATCGAGGCGTTCCCCGATCCGACCGACACCCAGGTCCAGATCATCACGCTGTTCGCCGGCCAGCCGACCGAGGAGGTCGAGCGCCGGCTGTCGATCCCGCTCGAGCGCGCGCTCAACGGCGTCCCGGGGCTGTTCCGGCTGCGCTCGATCTCGCTGTTCGGCCTGTCGCAGCTCACGCTGACGTTCGAGGACGGCATCGATCCGCTGGTCGCGCGCCAGCAGATCATGGAGCGGATCCCGGACGCCAACCTGCCGCAGGGCATCTCGCCCGACCTCGGTCCGCTCGCGACGCCGATCGGCGAGGTCTATCGCTACTCGCTCGAAGGCCCGGGCGCCGATCCGATGACCCTGCGCACGGTCCAGGACTGGATCGTGCGCCCGGCGCTGATGCGGGTGCCGGGTGTCGCCGACGTGGTGTCGTACGGCGGGCTGGTCCAGGAGATCCACGTCGAGCCCCAGCCGGTCAAGCTCGCCACGCTCGGCGTGGTGCTCGACGACGTGTTCCAGGCGCTGTCCAGGGCGTCGGCCAACGCGTCGGGCGGCACGCTGGAGCGCGGCGCCCAGGTGTTCGTGATCCGCTCGCTCGGCACGTTCCGGTCGGTCGACGACATCGCCAAGGTCCGGGTCGGGTTCCACGCCGGCGTGCCGGTCAAGCTCGGCGACGTCGCGACCGTCACGGTCGGCTATGCGCCGCGCCAGGGCGTGGTCACCCGCGGCGACGACCTCGACACCGTCGAGGGCATCGTGCTGATGCGGCGGGGCGAGAACCCCTCGGTCGTGCTCGCCGCGCTGCGCGACCGGATCGCCGAGATCGATCAGCGCGCGCTGCCCGGCGAGATCAAGCTCCACCCGTTCTACGACCGCACCGATCTGGTCGACACCACGCTCGACACCGTGTTCCACAACCTCGGCGAGGGCGCGCTGCTGGTCGCCGTGGTGCTGTTCATCTTCCTCTTGTCGCTGCGCGCCTCGCTGGTGGTCACGATCGTGATCCCGCTGTCGCTCGCGGCGTCGTTCATCTACCTGCGCAGCCGCGGGATGTCGGCAAATCTGCTGTCGATGGGCGCGGTCGACTTCGGGATCATCGTCGACGGCGCGGTGATCCTGGTCGAGCACGTGTTCAGCCACTGCGCGGGCGACGCCTACCAGCACAAGCGGACGCCGGCGCGGATCGACGCGATCTACAGTGCGGCGCGCCAGGTCGCGCGGCCGACGCTGTTCTCGCTGCTGATCATCGTCGCGGCCTACCTGCCGATCTTCGCGCTGCAGCGCGTGGAGGGCCGGATCTTCGCGCCGATGGCCCACACCGTGGTCAGCGCGCTGATCGGCGCGATGCTGGTCAGCTTCACGCTGGTCCCGGTGCTGTGCTTCTTCGCGCTGCGCCGCCACAAGCCGATCAAGCAATCGCCCGTGCTGCGGGTCGCGGCCCAGGCCTACCGGCCGGTGCTGCTCCACGCGATGCGCAACCCGGTCGCGGTGCTGGTCGGCGCGCTCGCGCTGGTCTACGCCGGGATCGACCTCGCGCCGCGGCTCGGCACCGAGTTCCTGCCCGAGCTCAACGAGGGCGCGCTGTACGTGACCTACACGCTGCCGGCGACGATCTCGCTGACCGAGGGCCGTCGGCTCACCCCGCAGATCACCCAGCTGATGCGGCGCGACATCCCCGAGATCACCGAGCTGATGTCGCAGCTCGGCCGGCCCGAGGACGGCACCGATCCGACGCTGCTCAACAACCTCGAGGTGTTCGTCAAGCTCCGGCCGATGGACGAGTGGCGCGACACCCTCCACACGCTCGACGACATCATCGAGCAGATGAACCGGAACCTGAAGGAGATCCCGGGCATCGAGTACAACTTCAGCCAGCCGATCCGCGACAACGTCGCCGAGAACATCAGCGGCCAGTTCGGCGAGGTCGCGGTCAAGCTGTACGGCGATGACCTCGATGAGCTGACCAGGCTCGCCGGCCAGATCGAGGACGAGATCGCCAAGGTCCCGGGCGTCACCGATCTGGGCATCGTCAAGTCGTCGGAGCAGCCGGCGATCGCGATCCGGCCCAACCGCGACGCGCTGACCCGCTGGGACATGGACCTCGGCGCGCTGCAGGACTACGCCGAGACCGCGCTGTCGGGCCACGTCGCGTCCGAGATGTGGGAGCAGGAGAAGCGGTTCGACGTCACGGTGCGGCTGCCGGTCGCGGCGCGCCAGTCGGTCGACGCGATCAAGAGCCTGCGGATCCCGCTCAAGGACGGCGCGCTGGTCCCGCTCAAGGCGCTCGCCGACGTATCGATCGATGCCAGCCGCGCCGCGATCACCCGCGAGAGCGGCAAGCGCTACGTCGGCATCCGGATGAACATGCGCAACCGCGACCTCGGGTCGTTCGTCGCCGAGGCCCGCCAGCGGGTCGCCACCGCGGTCAACCTGCCGACCGGCTACGAGCTGACCTGGGGCGGCGAGTTCGAGAACCAGGAGCGCGCGATGCAGCGGCTCACCCTGGTCCTGCCGCTGTCGATCCTGCTCACCTTCCTGCTGCTGTTCTCGGCGTTCGGCTCGGTATGGGACGCGGCGATCATCCTGTTCAACATGCCGGTCGCGCTGCTCGGCGGGCTGGTCGGGCTCGCCGTCGCCGGCATGACGCTGTCGGTGTCGGCGGCGGTCGGCTTCATCGCGCTGCTCGGCCAGGCCGTGCTCAACGGCGTGCTCGTGGTCAGCGCGATCCGGACCCGGCTCGATCACGGCGAGGACGCGTGGACCGCGACGATCGAGGGCGCGCGCGACCGGCTGCGCGCGGTGCTGATGACCGCGATGCTGGCGTCGCTCGGCCTGTTGCCGGCGGCGCTGTCGCACGCGATCGGCAGCGAGACCCAGCGCCCGATCGCCGTCGTCGTGGTCGGCGGGACGATCTCGTCGGCGCTGCTCACGCTGGTCGTGCTGCCGGTCAGCTACTACTGGGCCGGCGCGGTGCGCAGCTGGCTGTTCCGCCGCCGCCGCGGCGCGATCGGCGCCGCGGGCCCCGATGGCGCCGGCGGCCCCGAGGACCCGTCCGGCGGCGACGTCACTGGATCGTGAACGACACGGTGCCGAGGTTCACACCGGCCTCGGTGGTCACGTCGACCTGCCAGCTGCCCGCCGCGGGGATCGTGCGCCGCGACGAGGTCGTCCAGCGCCTGGAGCCGACCGGCAGCGTGGCGCTCCACACCTCCTTGCCGTCGCGCTTCCACAGGTGCTTGATGTTGCCGTCGCCGCCCGTGATCTGCGACCACACCCACACCGTGGTGCCGGCCGGGAAGCTGGTCGCCTCCCCGACGACCGCGTGGTTCTCCACCCCGGTGCCGGCCTTGACCTCGGCCGACGCGCTGCTCGCGTCCTTCGCGGCGTCCTTGGGCTTGGCGTCCGCCGCGGGCGGCTTCGGGTCGTCGGCGTAGGCGGTCGCGGCCCCCGCCGCGAGCGCGATCACGAGCAAGGCGGTCGATCTCATCATGGCATTCCCTCCGGCCTGGACAACGCCGGACCGCGCCGAGGTGTTCCACCTGTGGCACAGCGCCAGCATCCCACGATACACCGGAGGCCGCCGATGCAGGCAATCCCGTGAGTTGTTACTCTCTTGCGACCAGCCGGGCGAGCGTACGCAGCCCCTCGGCGATTCGCTCCGACCACGGCGCGCCGGCCGAGATCCGGATGAAGTTGGAGAACCGCTGGCGCGCCGAGAACAGCGGGCCCGGCGCGACGACGATCCGCCAGCGCATCGCCTGATCGTGGAGCTCGAGCGCGTCGACCCCGGGCGGCAGCTCGACCCACAGCACGAAGCCGCCGCGCGGCGCCGACACCCGCGTGCCCTCGGGGAACTCGGTGGCGATGCACTCGCGGTAGCGCTCGACGTTGGTGGCGAGCGCGGCGCGCAGCCGGCGCAGGTGGCGATCGTAGCCGCCGCTGGCCAGGAACTCGGCGACCGCCATGCCCGGCAGGGTGGGACACGCCAGGGTGTGGCTGTACTTGAGCCGCAGGATCTGCTCGTGCCAGCGCCCGCCGGCGAGCCAGCCGACCCGGTAGCCGGGCGCGAGCGTCTTGGACACCGAGCCGACCAGCAGCACGTGGCTGTCCTCGCTCGGGCCGGCGAACGCGCGCAGCGGCCGCGGCCGCGAGCCGTCGAACACCAGCTCGGCGTAGACGTCGTCCTCGATGATCGGCACGTCGTAGCGCCGCGTGATCTTGACCAGCCGCTCGCGATCGTCGTCCGACATCACCGAGCCCAGCGGGTTGGACACCGTCGGCGTCACCACCAGCGCGCGGATCGGCTGGCTCTTGAGCAGGTCCTCGAACACCGCGACGTCGAGCCCGGTCCGCGGGTTGGCCGGGACCTCCAGCGCGCGCAGCCCGAGGCCCTCGATGGTCTGCAGCACGCCGAAGTACGCCGGCGACTCGACCGCGACCACGTCGCCCGGCTTGGCGACCGCGCGCAGCGCGAGCGACAGCGCCTCGGTGGCGCCGATCGTCGTGCACAGATCGCTCTCGCTGAGCGCGACCCCGGCCTCGACCGCGCGCCGCGCGATCTGGCGGCGCAGCGTGACCAGCCCGGGCGGGCCCTCGTAGCGCGCGCCGACCGTGGTCATCTCGCGCGTCACTTGAATCACCAGGCGGTTCAGCGCTTGAATCGGCAGGAATGCCTGATCGACGGTCGCACAGCCCAGCGGCAACAGCTCCGGATCGCGCATCGCCGCGAGGATCTTCATGTACGCGTCGGACACCGTGACCCGCGATGGCGTCGAGCAGCTGCGCGGCCGGCGCGGCTCGGCGGTCAGCGCGCTGCGCCGCCGCACGAAGTGCCCCGACTTGGGTCGGACCTCGATCAACCCGGCGTTCTCGAGCCGCATGTATGCCTCGAGCACGGTCGCGACCGACACGCTGCGCTCCTGGGCGAACCGCCGCACCGACGGCAGCCGGTCTCCCGCCCGCAACGCTCCGCGATCGATCGCCTGGCCCAGCTCGGCGGCCAGATGCTCGTACAGGAAGCCTGAAGAGGTTGCCACCACGCGACTACTGTACTCGTCGCGCGCGATCCCGACCATGACAGTTACCGACCGACCGACCATCACAGACCTCGCTGTACCGGTACGTGCTGCAATTCTGTGTCTCTGTGCTGCTGGTCGAGAGGCCGCAAGATGAAGCGTGTGTTGACGTCATCCTCGTCGGTAATTCCGGCGATTTCCAGTCTGGATGCGGCTGCGACCGGTACTGCGACCGGTACTGCGACGGCCGCTGCGACCAAACCACGAGACCCACGAGACCCGATCGATGATGCCCGTGGTGACCACCGTGAAGCGGCGCGCCTCGTCTCGATCGATCGAGCTGTCGGCGACCCTCCGGTGGCGGTGCTGCAGGTGAGCGAACACCGCGCAGGGGCAGGGCCGCGCGGCGCGGCGCGCCGGCTCGCGATCAACCCGCGTCTGGTCCTCAGCCTCGCTGCGGTGTACCTGATCTGGAGCTCGACCTACCTCGCGGTCCGGTTCGCGATCGCCGAGCTGCCGCCGCTGCTGATGGCGGGCGGCCGGTACTCGATCGCCGGGCTGGTGATGCTCGCGATCGCCCGCCGGCGCGGCGCCGCGTGGCCGAGCGCGGCGCAGTGGCTGCGCGTCGTGCCGATCGGCGCGCTGCTGTTCCTGTGCGGCAACGGCTTCGTCGTGGTGGGCGAGCTGTCGGTGTCGTCGGGCGGCGCCGCGGTGGTGTGCGCGACCATGCCGCTGTGGAGCGGCGTGTGGGGCGCGCTCGGCGGCGAGCGGCCGAGCTGGCGCGACTGGCTGTCGCTGGCGATCGGGTTCGCCGGCGTGCTCGTGCTGATGGGCGGTCCGTCGCTGCAGGGCCGACCGCTCCACCTCGTGCTGATCGTGCTGTCGCCGATGTGCTGGGCGCTCGGCTCGGTGCTGGCGCGCCGGCAGTCGCGCGAGTGGCGGATCGGCGCGTCGCTGGGGTCGGCGATGCAGATGCTGACCGGCGGCGCCGCGCTGATCGTCGCCGGCCTGGTCGACGGCGAGCGGCTGCCGGTGCACGCCGGCGCCGGATCGTGGCTCGCGGTCGGCTACCTGCTGGTGTTCGGCTCGCTGATCGGGTTCACCGCGTACAACTGGCTGTTGCGCAACGCCCGGCCGGTGGTCGCGACCAGCTACGCGTACGTCAACCCGATCCTCGCGGTGCTGATCGGCGCGGGGATCTCGGGCGAGCCGCTCGGCGTCACCACGCTGGTCGCCAACGCGCTGATCGTCGGCGCGATCGCGCTCGCGCTGCTGCCTCGCACCGCCCGCACGTAGCACCGTGCGCCGTGCGCTCGCGCCCGGCGGCGCGCCGCCGATGTCGTGGCCCGGGCGAGCGGACCGCTGGCACGCGCGCTGCTCTGCAAGGTGGCATGCCCCCGCACACGACCCCGCCCAGCCGCGACGAGGATGCGACCGATTACGAGCAGCTCAGGAACCACCTGGCGCGGCCCCGGGTCGAGCACCCCGCGGCGCGCCAGCAGCCGATCGAGCCGCCGTCGTCCGCTCCGCGGATCGAGCCGCCGGTCTCGGTGTCGGTGATGGAGTGGTTGCTCGCGGTCGGCCACGCAGTCACCCGCCGGCTGCGCCGCGCGCCGCGCTCGGCGATGGTGCGGCTGCATCCGCCGGAATGACCGCGGCGTGCCGCGAGGTGGCGTACGCGCGCCGGTTTCGCTACCTTCGTGGGCATGTTGACGGCCATGTTCCGGCTCGGACTCGTCGGCGCGCTGCTCGTGGCCGCGCCGGCCTGCGGTGGCGGTGAAGCGGTCGTCAAGGCGGTCAAGAAGGATCCCAGGCAGAAGACCGCCAAGCAGCTCGTCGTCGAGGCGCGCGACCAGGCGACGGCCGGCAAGAACGACGACGCCGACCGCAAGTACGGGGAAGCCTACGCCACCGCGAGCGACAACAAGAAGCTGGCGTTCGAGATCCTCAAGGAGTGGGTCGAGTTCCTGAGCCAGATCGGCCGGCGCAAGCGCGCCTGCGAGGTCGCCAAGCCGTACTACGAGTCCAACCCCGACGACACCCGGGGCTACGCGCTGTACGCCGACGCGCTGCTCGCGTTCAACGACGGGCCGCAGGCGCTCAAGGTGACCGGCGAGCTGGTCCAGCTCACCGCCGACGACGCCGGCGCCCACGAGCGCCACGGCCGCGCGCTGCTGCTGATGGAGAAGACCGAGGACGGCCTCGAGGAGCTGCGCAAGGCGGTCCAGCTCGAGCCCGCCAGCGCGCGATATCACATGTCGCTCGGCATGGCGCTGCACGACACCGGCGACTTCAACAAGGCGGCGCTGGAGTTCCGCGCGGCGCTCAAGAACGCGCCCGACGACCCCGAGGCCAATGTCCTGCTCGGCATGGCGCTGCGCGATCAGAGCGAGCTCGACGAGTCCAAGACCTACCTCGACCGCGCGATCGCGCTAGATCCCAAGAACGGCCGCGCCTACTTCGAGCTCGGCGTGCTCTACAACAAGCAGCTCAAGCAGGCCGAGGCCGAGGACGCGTTCGGCAAGGCGGTGAAGTACTCGCCCAACGATTCGCGGTTCTGGTACGCCTACGGTGAGATCTACCGGGTCCAGGACAAGATCGACGACGCGATCCAGGCCTACCGCCACGCCGTCGAGCTCCAGCCGCCGTTCCCCAAGGCGACCGGCAAGCTCGGCGGCATGCTGGTCGAGAAGAAGCTGTACGACGAGGCGGAGTCGTACCTGATCGCCGCGATCCGCCAGGACCCCAAGAACCCGGCGAACTACTGGAACCTCGGCAGGGCCTACGCGGCCAAGCACAAGAATCGCCCGGCGATCGAGAACTACGAGCTGTTCCTCAAGTACGCCCCCCCGAAGGATCCCGACCGCGACAAGGCCAAGGAGATCATCAACCGGCTCCGCCGGTAGCCCGCACCCGCGCCGCGAGACCGACCCCCATCCTGCTCGCGGTCGCCCACGGCGCGTCGCGTTGGCGTCCTCACGCCATTTTGTAACGATCTTGAATCACAGGGGATCACGACCCAGAACAAGTAGCATCCGTTATCGTTGACACTCCGTCCGCTCAGGGTATATCCAGGATATCCGTTATGGCGGACGTATGACCGACCAGATCCACACTTCGGCTCACACCCCGGCTCACGCGCCGTCGACCTCCCCGCCTCCTCCCCTGACTGACACCCTCGCGGCGGACCGCGAGCTCGAGGGCCGATCTCCTGCGGAGATCCTGCGCTGGGCCAGCGAGCGGTTCGGGAACAAGCTGACGTTTGCGACCGGCTTCGGCGCCGAGGGCTGCGTGATCATCGACCTGATCGCGCGCCATGACCTGCCGATCGATCTGTTCACGCTCGACACCGGCCTGCTGTTCCCCGAGACCTACGCGCTGTGGCAGCAGCTGGAGAGCCGCTACGGGGTCGTGATCCGCGCGGTCCGCCCCAATCATACCGTCGAGCAGCAGGCCGACGAGCACGGCTCGCGGCTGTGGGAGCGCGATCCGGACCGCTGCTGCGAGCTGCGCAAGGTGGTGCCGCTGCGCAACGCGCTCGCCGGATTCGACGCCTGGATCACCGCGATCCGGCGCGACCAGACGCCCGAGCGCGCACACGCCCGCGTGGTCGAGCACGATCGCAAGTTCGGGCTGATCAAGGTCAACCCGCTGGTCGCGTGGACCCACGATGACGTCTGGGGCCACCTCTACGCGCACGACGTGCCGTACAACGCGCTGCACGACCGCGGCTACCCGTCGATCGGCTGCCAGCCGTGCACCGCGGCGGTGATGCCCGGCGAGGACGCGCGCGCCGGCCGGTGGCGCGGTCGGTCCAAGAAGGAGTGCGGCCTGCACGTGATCCAGCCCGCTGCGACGGTGCCCGATGCAGCCTGAACCGAGCGCCGTGAGCGCAAGCGACGCGCCACCCGCATCGGGTACCGGGGAGTCACCGGCGGATCATCGACTCGATCGCGTGGATCTCGGATCGCAGCGAGCCCGGTCCGGAGCGTCGGACGAGCCGCGCGACGCGACGCGCGCCCCCGTATCCACCGATCCGCGGCTGTATCCGGTGTTCCTGCGGCTCGGCGGCCTGCCGGTCGTCGTGGTCGGCGGCGGCGCAGTCGCGGCCGGCAAGCTCGACGGACTGCTCGAGGCCGGCGCCCGCGTCACGGTGATCGCGCCGGTGATCTGCGAGGCGATCCGCGCGCGCGCCGCCGGACAGCCGCGCGATGCGACGATCGATCCCCGATCGATCGACCATCGGCTCGCGCTGGTCCACCGCGGGTTCACCGCGAGCGATCTCGACGGCGCGCGCTGGGTGGTCGCCGCTGCGACCCCGGAGGTCAACCGCGAGGTCGCCGCCGCGGCCACCGCGCGCGGCCTGTTCGTCAACGCGGTCGACGACGTCGCGTCGGCCAGCGCCTACCTCGGCGGCGTGATCCGGCGCGGGCCGGCGGTGGTCGCGATCTCGACCGGGGGCCTTGCGCCCGCGCTCGCCGGCCTGGTCCGCGAGGCGCTCGACGCGCTGTTGCCCCACGATCTCGAGCGCTGGGTCGACGTCGCGCGCGCCGCGCGCGCCGGCTGGAAGCGGGCCGGGACCCCGATCGCCGCGCGCCGGCCGCTGCTGCTGCGCGCGCTCGCTGTGCTCTACCGCGGTGACCAGGCCGCCGAGCCACCGGAGCTCCCGCTCGACGAGCGAAGTGAGGCGACAGCGGGTGGGGGCTCGGCCGGCGGGACGGGGAGCGGAGTCCCGCGTGGGATCAACCTGCCGCTGGAGGTCGCGTCGTGACCGGCTTCGTCTCGCTGGTCGGCGCCGGTCCGGGCGATCCCGAGCTGCTCACGCTGCGCGCGCTGCGCCGGCTGCGCGACGCCGACCTCGTGCTCAACGACGCGCTGGTCCACGCCGAGCTGCTCGAGCTCGCGCCCAAGGCCCATCGGTTCTACGTCGGCAAGCGCGCCGGCCGGCACTCGATCGACCAGGACGGCATCCACCGCCTGATGATCCGCGCCGCGCAGCGCGGCCAGCGCGTGGTCCGGCTCAAGGCTGGCGACCCGTTCGTGCTCGGCCGCGGCGGCGAGGAGGCGCTCGCACTCGAGGCCGCCGGCATCGCCTACGAGGTCGTGCCCGGCCTGAGCTCGGCGATCGCCGCACCGCTGCTCGCCGGCATCCCGGTCACTCACCGCGGCCTGGCGTCCGGGTTCGCCGTGGTGTCCGGCCACGCCGAGTCGGCCTACGCGCCGATCCTCGACGGCATCGCACCCGGTGCGATGACCCTGGTCGTGCTGATGGGCGTCAAGGCGCGCGGCGCGATCGCCGGCCGGCTGATCGCGCGCGGCTGGGCCGACGCCACGCCGGCCGCGCTGCTGTTCGGCGCGTCGCAGCCCGGCGGCTTCACCCGGCTCACCACGCTCGGCGGGCTGGTCGCCTCCGGCGGCGACGCGATCGCCACCGACCTGCCCGGCGTGCTCGTGATCGGCGAGGTGGTCTCGCTCGCCGGCGCGATCGCCGGTACGATCGATTCGCTGTCCCAGCCCGCGGCGGTCCACGCCGCGCTTGCCCAGCCTGCAGAAAGGTCGCTATGAGCGTCGTCGATGTCCCTCCCCCCGTCGCCCCGGGTCGCCTGGGGTTTGCCCGCAAGGCCGACGTCGATCTGTTCGTCGAGCGCCTGGAGGCCTACGAGCGCGGCGAGCTGTCGCCCGACGAGTGGCGCGGCTTCCGCCTGCTCAACGGCGTCTACGGCCAGCGCCAGGACGGCCTGATGATGATCCGCGCCAAGCTGCCCGGCGGCTTCCTCACCCCGGCGCAGCTCGAGGCGATCGCCGACGTCGCCGAGAAGTACGGCGGCGGCAAGGGCCACGTCACGACCCGGCAGAACATCCAGTACCACTTCGTGCCGCTGGCCGACACCGAGCCCGCGCTGGCCCGGCTCGCCGCGGCCGGCATCACGACCAAGGAGGCGTGCGGCAACTCGGTGCGCAACTGGACGTGCTGTCCGTACGCCGGCGTCGCCAAGGACGAGCCGTTCGACCCGACGCCGTACGTCGAGGCCCTGGCGCGCCACCTGCTGCGCGGGCCGTACTCGTCGACCCTGCCGCGCAAGCTCAAGCCGTCGGTCGGCGGCTGCTGCGGCACCGACTGCTCGCAGGCGTTCATCAACGACCTCGGGTTCCTCGCCCGGGCGCGCACCGCACCCGACGGCAGCGTCGAGCGCGGCTTCCTGCTGGTCGCCGGCGGCGGGCTGTCCACCCTGCGGCGCAGCGCGCTCACCGTCGAGGAGTTCGTGCCGGCCGGCGAGATCCTCGAGGCCGCCGACGCCGTGGTCCGCGTGTTCCACCGGATCGGCAACCGCCACAACCGCGCCAAGGCGCGGCTCAAGTGGGCGATCGACAAGATCGGCGCGCCGGCGTTCCTCGCCGAGTACCGCGCCGAACGCGACACGATCCGCGCCGAGGGCGGCGTCCCGCTCGTCCTGCCGCCGCAGCCCGCGGCGCCGCAGCGCCGCCCGCTGCTCGCCCAGGCCACGAGCCCCGAGCCGGGCTACGCCGAGTGGGCCGCGCACAACATCCGGCCCCAGAAGCAGCATGGGTTCTCGTCGGTCGTGATCCGCCTCGTGCTCGGCGACGCCACCGCCGCCCAGTTCCGCGCGCTCGCCACCCTGGTCGTCCAGTACGGCGAGGGCGAGCTGCGCGCCACCAACGAGCAGAACCTCGTCCTGCGCCACGTGCCCGATTCCCGGCTGCCCGCGCTGCACCGCGAGCTCGTCCGGGTCGGCCTGGCGCGCAAGGACGCCAACACCATCGCCGACGTGGTCAGCTGCCCGGGCGCGTCGAGCTGCAAGATCGCGGTCACCGCGTCGCGCGGCCTGGGCGCCCAGCTCACCGAGCTGCTCGACCGCCGGCCCGACCTGATCGCCGCCGCGCGCGGGGTCGACGTCAAGGTCTCGGGCTGCCCCAACGGCTGCGGCCAGCACTACATCGCCGGCATCGGCTTCCAGGGCGGCATGCGCAAGGTCGCCGGCCGCCCCGCCCCGCAGTACCTGGTCTACGTCGGCGGCGGGATCCGCGCCGACGGCGCCGACTTCGGCCGCCTGCTCGGCAAGGTCCCGGCCCGCCGCGCCGCCGCCACCCTCGAGCGGCTGCTCGACTTCTACATCGCCGGCGGCGGCACCAGCCACGCGTTCTGGACCACCGTGCCGATCGAGCAGCTGCGCGCCCTGATCCGCGACCTCGGCGAGCTGTCCGACGCCGACGCCATCGAGGCCGACTTCATCGACCTCGGCGAGACCCACGCGTTCGAGGTCGTCGACGGCGAAGGCGAGTGCGCCAGCTGACGGCGCAGACCGCGGCCGGCCTGGCGACCGTGCCATACTCGTGGCCGTGAAGACCGTGGTCGCGATCCCGGACGACGTGTTTCGCCGTGTCGACCGCCTGGCCAAGCAGCGCAAGGTGTCTCGCAGCCAGCTCTTCACGGCCGCGCTGATCCGGCTGCTCGAGGCCGAGGCCAAGGACGAGCTGACGCGGGCCTACGACGCAGCGTTTGCCGATGACCGCCGCGATCGTTTCACAGACGCCACCGCGCGGGCCGCGCTCGCCGGCGTCGAGTGGTAGGCACTGCGCTATCCTCCTCGCATGGCTGTTTCCGCCGAGGCGGATCTCGCCGCGAGACCCGCCATCTGCTACTTCGCTCCGGATGGCATCTGTACTACTCGTACGAGCGTGCGCGGAGCACCATCGTCATTGTCGCTGTGTGGTACGCGTGCCGCGGCAGCAGTCCGCCGCTGTAGCCGCTCGCGCGCTACCGCGAGGTCTTGACGTTGTCGCGGGTCGCGTTGAACAGCACGCCGAACACGCCGGCGGCGGCGAGCACGGCGCCGGCGACCATGGCGCCGCTGATCGAGGACTGGTAAGAGCAGCCGTTGTTCATCGCGTCGGGCATGCACGGCGCCGGCTTGCCGGTGACGTCGAGCGCGATCGTCGCGCCGCCGGCGGCGATCAGCACCGCGTCGCCGACGTAGGCCCAGCGCCTGGCGGACGGGTTGTAGCCGAAGCAGCCCAGGGAACCACCGAGCGAGGCGAGCGTCGCGGTCATGGCCAGCAGCCGGTCCATGGATCTCCGAGGCCGAGGCCCGGGCCGAGATCGAGCGAACCTGGGCGCACGGATGCGAGGCCCGACCGCCAGCGCGCTGCGTGAAGCCCCCATTCGCTGCAAGCGTACATGAAACCCGCCCGGCGGGATTTCGGTTTTCGTCGGTTTTCGCCATCCTTCGGACGCGTGAAGCGGTCGCCGCTCCTGCCGATCTTCCTCGTGGTCCTGGTCGATGTGCTGGGGTTCACGATCGTGTACCCGCTGCTGCCGTTCTACGCCGAGCACTTTCACGCCACGCCGCTGATCGCGACCACGCTGGTGTCGGTGTACGCGCTGTGCTCGCTGTTCTCGACCCCGGTGATCGGCCGGCTGTCGGACCAGTTCGGCCGCCGGCGGCTGCTGCTGGTCAGCCAGGCCGGCACCTGCGCCGGGTTCCTGGTGATCGGGTTCGCCAACGGGCTGCCGATGCTGTTCCTGGGTCGCATCCTGGACGGGCTGACCGCCGGCAACCTGTCGACCGCGCAGGCCTACATCTCGGACCGCACCCGACCGGAGAACCGCGCCCGCGCGTTCGGCCTGATCGGCATCGCGTTCGGGGTCGGCTTCTCCGCCGGGCCCGCGCTCGCCGGCTGGCTCGGCCACTACGGGATCCACGGCGCGGTGCCCGAGGGCCAGAGCGGCGAGCTGCCGTTCCTGGTCGCCGCGGGGCTGTCGGTGATCTCGATGATCTGCAGCTACACGTTGCTCGAGCCCGGCGTCACCGGGGCAGCCGCGCCCCCCGATGCGGCGGCTGCGCCGGGAGGCAGGCGCCCCTCGGTGTTCGATCTGTCGGTCTACCTGGAGTTCTTCCGGCGCCCGGGGCTCGGCTCGGTGTACCTGCAGTTCTTCCTGTTCACGTTCTCGTTCTCGTCGTTCATGAGCGGGTTCGCGCTGTTCGCCGAGCGCCGGTTCTCGACCGGCGACGGTCACTGGACCTCGCACGAGGTCGGCTACCTGTTCGCGTACTCGGGGTTTCTCGGCATCATCCTGCAGGGTGGGCTGATCGGCCGGCTGGTCAAGCGGTTCGGCGAGATCCGGCTCGCGCTCGCGGGGTTCATCTCGGTGGTGGTGTCCTATGTCGCGCTCGGCTTCATCGCGGTGCCGCCGCTGGCGCCGCTGCTCGTGGTCACGGCGATCTCGGCGTTCGGCAACGGCGTGCTGCGCCCGGTGATCACCAGCGAGATCACCCAGCGAGTGGGCCGTCACGAGCAGGGCGTGGCGATCGGGATCTCGGGATCGCTGAGCTCGCTGGCGATGACGATCGCGCCGCCGGTCGCCGGCACCTTGATCGGGCTCGCCGGCCCCCTCGATCACCTCGATCCGCGATGGCTGGTCATCTGGACGCTGCTGCCCGCGACCGCGGCGGCGATCGGCCTCGTCGCCGCGCTGGTCACACGCAAGCGCACGCCCATCGAGCCGGCCGCCGACGCTGCTCGCCGCTGATCGCGGCGCGGTGGCGCGCGGCACCGGTCGCGCGATGTCGTACATCCGCGCACGCGGATCGTCGACAAAATTGCGGACGGTGCGGCGCGCGCGCCGAATAACGCTGGAACAAGCCGCGTTGCTGGCCGACGGAGGGAACCATGTCGATCTGGCGCAGCCTCGCGATCGCTGTCCTGGTGTCTTGCTCCGGCGCCGCTGCGCCGAAACCACCGCCGGTGTCCGCATCCGCGCCGGGCGGAGCCGAGGCGGCGACCGCGGTGGTCAACGAGGCCGCCGGCCCCGCGGGGTCGCCCTCTGCCGCGACCGATCCGGTGTGCGGCAAGCTCGCCGATGCCGACCCCGGCGGCGGCGACGCGACCGCCGGCGATCCCGGCGCGACCGATCCCGGCGCAACCGACGACGCGGCGGCCGGCGACGAGGGCGACAGCAGCGGCCGGCGGCGCAGGAAGCTCGAGCGGATCTCGGCGTGCAGCGTCGCCCGGGTCAACTTCGCGCGCGATGCCGAGGCGATCCTCGCGGCGCACGGCCGCACCGGCAAACCGGCGCCGCGCACGCCGTGGGATCACCGGACCCGGCCCGAGCGGCTCGATCAGGTCCGCCGCCGGTTCGAGCTCGCGCCCGACGAGCTCGCGCAGCTGGGCCGGACCGGCGTGGTGGTCCCGGCGCGGCTGACCCAGCCGAGCTACGCCTACGCCTACCACGAGATCTTCCAGTCCCAGCTGCCGGTCTACATCACCGCCGACTCGGTGTTCCACGCGATCTTCGCGTCGCACGACGCGATCGTCGAGAAGCTGGAGCGCGCGTCGCTCGCGCCTGCGCTCGGCGAGGCGCTCGACCGCATGCACTGCGCGCTCGCCGCGGCGACCGACTATCCGGCGGACACCGTGCGCGATCTCGACCTCTACCTCACGGTGGCGCGCACCCTGGCAGGCCACGGCGAGGTCCACAGCATCCGCGGCGACGCTGCGGTCGACGCCGCGGCGAGCGATCTGGTCACCCGGATCCGCGCGGCCGCCGGCGCCGAGCGGGTCGCGCTGTTCGGCCGCGACCGCCTGGTCGACTTCACCGCGTACACCCCGCGCGGCCACTACGCCAGCTCGGAGGATCTGACCAGCTACTTCCTCGCCGCGATGTGGACGTCGCGGATCGAGTTCAACCTGGTGTCGCGATCGTCGCGCAGCTCGGCGCCCGGCCCCGAGCCGGATCCGAGCGAGACCCCGCGCGAGGCGATCGACGCGCTCGCGCTGGCCGACCTCGCCGAGACCAGCGGCGCCGCCGCGCGCATCGACCTGGTCGACCGGGCGTGGAACCTGCTCGCCGGCCGGCGCGAGGACGTCTCGATCGGCCAGCTCGCCCAGCTGCGGCGCACCGCCGGCATCGCGTCGCTGCAGGCGCCCGCCGCGTTCGGCCAGCTCAAGGCGGCGATCGGCGACCGCTTCCAGCGGACCACGCGGCTGCACCCGATGCCGGAGGGCAGCACCGTCCTGCCGGCGATCGCGACCCTGATCGGCCCGCGGGTGGTGCCCGACGCGCACGCGCTGATGCCGGTGGTCAACTCCGCGGTGCCGGGCCGCAACACCGTGCACGCCGCCGACGTCGTGTACAGCCTCGGGCTCGATCGCGCCCGGCGCTACCTCGCCGCCGACCTCGCCGCGTTCCCCGCGCTCGACGGCCAGCTCGCGATCGCCCGCACGATCGCGCAGAGCACGCAGCTCGGCGACGATCTGTACAGCGCGTGGTACGCCGCGATCCGCGCGCTCGCCGTGACCCCGGCCGGCGCGCTGCCGTCGTTCCTGACCGGCGACGCCGGCGCCGACCTCCGGTTCAACACGATGACCGCGGCGTACGGCCAGCTCAAGCACAACTACGTGCTGATGGCCGGCCAGCCGTACTCCGAGTTCGGCTGCGAGATCCCGGACGGCTACGTCGAGCCGGTGCCGGCGGCGTACGACGCGCTGATCGAGTACGCGACCCGGCTCGGCAAGGTCGCGGCGCTAGTCGATCCGGGCGATCACGCCGGCGCCGCCGCACACGCCGCCCGCGTGATCGGCACGCTGCGCGTGCTGCGCGCGATCGCCGGCGACGAGCTGGCCAACCGGCCGCTGACCACCGCCGAGAAGCACTGGCTCGGGATGGTGACCGAGCTGTCGGTCGACACCAGCCAGGACATCACCGGCTACCCGCCGGTCTACTCCGGCTGGTACTTCGACCTGTTCCTCGAGGCCGAGGGCGACGGCATGCGCGGCGCCGGGTTCATCGCCGACTACTTCACGTCGGTCGAGGACGGCATCTCGTACGCCGGCGCGACCGCCCCGCGGCTCGGCATCTTCGTGGTCGACACCGGCGGCGCGCCGCGCGCGTTCGTCGGCCCGGTCGCGCGCGCCTACGAGGCCCACACGCCGCTCGCCGCGCGACTGACCGACGAGACCGCCGGCGAGCTGGCGAAGGTCGACGAGCCGTGGGCGGCGAGTTACACGATCGCCGACTCCGGAACCGCGCCCGCCCTGGCGCTGCGCTACGACCGCGAGACCGGCGATGTCACCGTCAAGGCCGACCACGCGATCGGCCCGGCGACGATCAAGCTGCTCGACCATCACCGCCTGCCGCTCGCGACCCTGCGCCAACCGATCCAGGACGGCGAGACCGTGTTCGCCTTCCACCGCAAGAAGCAGGTGGGTGCGGTGTACGTCGTGATCGGTGCGTTCCGCGACTGGGTGGTCGGCGACTCCTACGGCGAGATCTACGGCGGCTGGGGCAAGCTCGAGCGCAGCGACGACTAGAACACATCCAGCACCGGCGATGGGCACGCCGCGATGGGACAGATCGCCCCGCCGTGGCGCCAGCGCCCCACCCTGCGCGAGCGTCATCGCACAGTTGCCGTGGCCCGGCGCTTGCTGAATGAGCGCCCATGACTCTTGGCAAGCTCTGCCTGGCAGCGTGTCTCGGCGCGATCCCCGCGGTGGCAGCCGCGCAATCGGTCAGCGTCGATGTGGGTGTGAACGTCGGCGCCGACAGCTACGATTCCGAGGCGCCCGGCGCCCCGGTCGAGTCGGTCGACGTGTTCTACGACCAGCTCGAGCCGTACGGCACGTGGGTCGACGAGCCCGACGTCGGCCGCGTGTACATCCCCGATACGCCGGACTACGTCCCGTACCGGACCGGCCACTGGCAGTACACCAACCTCGGCTTCGTCTGGATCTCGACCGAGCCGCACGCCTGGGCGACGTCGCACTACGGCCGCTGGGCGTTCTCCAGCCACTACAACCGCTGGTACTGGCTGCCCGACACCACGTGGGGACCGGCGTGGGTCGAGTGGCGGCAGACCGGCACGCACTACGGCTGGGCACCGCTCGCGCCGGAGGTCGTCCTCCGCGCCGGCTGGCAACCGCCGGTCGAGTCCTGGCACTACTGCGGCGCCGAGCACGTGCTCGATCCCAACGTCGTCCGGTTCTACGAGCCACGCGAGCGCGTCGTCGTGATCCATCGCGAGGCGCGGCCGATGGAGCACTACGCGACGGTCAGCCGCGCGCGGGTCATCGTCGGCCCGCCGGCCGCGTCGCTGCGCGAGCACCGCATCGCGGTCCACCCGGTGCGCTGCGAGGCGCGCACGGTCGGCCGGTGGACTCCCGCCGAGGCCCACGCCCAGGTCGAGCACGCCCACGACCACCGCGCGGCGTTCGAGGCCCAGAACCAGCACCGCATCGACAGCAACGTGCGGATCCACGCGGCGCACGTCAAGGTGATCGAGACCCACCCGCAGATCAAGGCGGAGGTCAACGCCCGCGTCGAGATCGCCCACCGTCCCGCCGAGGAGCACGGCCGCCCCGGCGAGCACGCGATCACGCCGCACGAGACCAAGCCGCCCGAGCACGCGCCGCCCCCCGCCCAGCCGCCGCACGTCCAGCCGCCGCCGCATGCTCAGCCGCCGCACGAGGCCCAGCCACCGCATGCCCAGCCGCCGCACGAACAGGCCCCGCCGCGGCCGAACCGCGAGCCGCCGACCCGCGAGCACAACGCGCCGTCGGAGCAGGCCCCGCACGCGCAGCCGCAGCAGCCTCCCGCGGCGCGGCCCGCCGAGCACGCCCAGCCGCCGCGCGCCGAGCACAAGGAAGAGCACAAGGAAGAGCACAAGGACGAGCGCAAGGAAGAGCACCACTGATCCGCGCAGAACCTTGGTTCCGCAGCCGTCGCGCTCGACGTCGGGACCCACCGTTGACGTGGGCCCGGATCAGGGCTTGATCTCGAACTTCCAGCTGTAGCTCTGGGCGCCCATGCCGGTGCCGCCGCCGGGCGCGTCGTAGCCGAACCGCAGCTCGCCGCGCGCCTCGTAGCTGCCCCTGGGCCCGCTGCAGGTCACCGTCGCGGACAATCGCCGTCCATCGACCTTGATCTGCTCGCCGCGCAGCCGGGTCGCGTTGCACTTGAGGTCGGACGGCGCCGTGAGGTCGAACTCCATCGGCGTCCGGGTGCTGTACCTGAGCCAGCTCGCGAGTCTGATCGTGATCGCCAGCTCGAACTTCTCGCCCAGCTGGACCTCCCCCGGTCCGTCGGTGATCGTCACGTACTCGTGGATCCAGGACACCGCATCCTTGACCGCGGCATCGCGCGCATCGAGGTCGCCCGGCGCGCCCGACGTGGTGACCCGCACGACCTTGCCGTCGACACCGACGATGATCGACGCCGGGCCGGTGACGCCGAGATCCTTCATCAGCTTCGTCGCGCCGCGGCCGAACGCCACGGTGCCGCGGCCGACACCCTCGCTCTCGCGGATCGGATCGAGCTTCCTGGCCTCGGCCTTGCTGCCGTTGATGTACGCGACGAGGTAGACCCGGCCGGCATCGCGCAGCGCAATGACGCGAGCGAGATCGTCGGTGCACGCCGCGATCCGCGGAGCGCAGAACCAGTGGATCACCACCTTGCCGGCGGCATCGCCAGGCGACGGTACGTCGTACAGCCAGTCGAGCTTGGGCGTCCCCGGGACGCCGTCGAGCCCGAGCGCGTCGTCGACCGCGGGCAGCCGGGCCGGCGGCGACGCGGCCGGCTTGCCCGGCTTGCCGGCAGGCGGGGACGATGGCTGGGCCTGCGCGACGGCGGCGGCGCCCAGGACCGCTGCGAACACGAGTCGATGCATCGCGCGAAGATAAGCGATCTGCGCGCCGCCGGGCGCTACCCGCCGACCGCCGCCAGGAAGACCGCCGCGATCACCGCGACCAGCGCCTCGCCCGCGATCAGCCCCGACGCGAGCGGCAGCAGGTAGACGTCCGCCGACGACTTCCAGCGCCGCTCCCAGACCAGCCCGGTGGTCCCGCCGACGCACATCCCGACCACCACGTTGAACGGCACCAGGATGCCCATGCCGACCCCGGTCGGCGACGGCAGGTAGCGCCGCAAGCCGGGCCGGCTCTCGAGCACGGTGAGCGCTGCGCCGAGCACCGAGAACACCAGCAGCGCCCACAGCGCCGAGGTCGGTAGCGCGCTGAAGCCCTCCTTCAGGATCTGGGCAAACCCGGCCCACTTGTTGGAGATCGGCGAGGTCAACAGCGCCTTCTTGACCTCGCCGGTCACCGGATCGGTCACGTCGTAGATCCCGTAGGCGCGGACCAGCCTGGGGTACATCCACGACACCGCCGCGGCGCCGATCGGCACCGCCAGGAGCTGCATGATCGTGATGTTGCGCGGCTTGGAGCCGATGATGTGGCCGCACTTGTAGTCCTGCATGATCGCTGCGACGACTCGGCGATCGTGCCGGTGGTCCCGCTCGCGACCATGTTGGCGGCGATGTTGCCGGGCGCGATCACCGCGAACACGCCCTGCATCATGTTCGACACCGCGCTGATCGGTCCCCAGTTGGTCTCGCCCAGCACGCGCAGCCCGACGAGCATGAGCGGCAGCGACAGCACGATCGCGGCGACCGTCATCCACACCGGCATGCCGAGCAGCACGGCCTGCACCACGCCCAGCGCAGCGCGAGCGCGGTCAGCCCACCGGCGACCAGCATGCCGGTGGCCGGCCACATGACCCAGAACAGCACCTCGTTGCGGGTCGGCGTGTCGGTCGCGACCACCGAGCTGCCCTGCGCATCGATCACGTGGTGCAGCGCGACGCCGTACTTGACCAGGAAGTACGGCGCGACGACCCACGCGAGCACACCGCCGATCAGCATGCTGAACGTGATGCGGAACCCGATGATCAGGCCCGCGCCGATGTTGAGCACGCTGTACGACACGCCGACGCCCATCCGGGCGAGCACCACACCGTGCGCGACCTGGGCGATCGCGCTGTCGGGGCCGAGCAGCGTCCACGGCGCGTCGAAGCTCTCCGGGATCAGCGGCACCCAGCCGGGCAGCGCCCCCGACACCGCGCCCAGCGCGTGCCGGATGTGCGGGACCAGCCGGGTGTCGTCGCGGAAGATCATCAGCAGCGCCGACACCGCCGCGCCCCACATCACGGCCTTGAACGCGCGCAGCGCGTTGCGCTTGACCGTCGCGCTGGCCTCGCGCGGCGGGTCCATCACGAGGATGGTCTCGGCCGCCGCGGTGCCGTCGGGGTACGCCAGCTTCTCGTCGACCACGAAGTGCCGGCGCAGCGGCACCGCGAGCAGCACGCCGAGCGTGCACGCGGTCGCCAGCCACAGGAACGACATCCCCGGCGTCAGCCGGATGCCGAGCGCGCCGCCGGTGTTGTGGTGCAAGAGGTCGAACGCGCCGAGCAGCACGCACATGAACGTGTCTGCGCCGCGCTGGTCCCGGCGGCCTCGACCAGGTTGTTCTGCCAGCGGTCGTAGTGCGTGCCACCTCCGAGGTCGGCGACCCGCAGGAACAGGAAGCCGAGGAACGCCGCGACCACCGACACGTTGGGCCCGAAGCCGAGCTTGAGCACCATGTACGGGTAGGTCGCGCCCATGATCACGGCGACGACGAAGCCGGCGGCCATCGACTTCGCGGTCAGCCGGCCCTTGAGATCCGAGAACCGCTCGAGCAGCGGGACTTCGGTCGCACCGGCGGGGGGCGGTCCGTCGCCGCTGGGCCCGAGCTCGTCCTTGAGCGCCTTCGCCGCGGGGACTGCCTCCAGATCCGGCTGTTCGTGGCTCACGCCGCGGTCATAACACGGGCTGCCAGCGCCGCTGCGGGTAACCGCGCAGCGCCAGCTCGCCGCGCTGCGCCAGCGTGCGCGGCGCGCCGGGTGATATCGAGGAAGGGGCCGACCTCAGGCGCGTCGCCGGTGGACCTCGACCTCGACCCTCGAGGGCCACACCTTCATTCAGTGGTGGTGCTTCTTGTCGTCGTCCTTCTTGTCGTCCTTCTTGTCGTCCTTCTTGGCGTCCTTCTTGGCGTCCTTCTTGGCGTCGGGCTTGGGCTTGTTCGCGTCGCCCTTGCGCTGCTCGTCCTGATGGCGGCGCTGATCCTCGGCTGCCTTGCGCTGTGCGTCGTCGGTCGCCTTGCGCCGCGCGTCCTCGTCGCGCCGCCGCGCGTCGTCCTCGGCGTGCTTCCGCGCATCCTCGTCGCGCCGCCGCGTCTCCATGTCGCCCTGGCGGCGCTGGTCCTCGTCGCGCCGCCGCTGCTCGTCGGCGGCCTTGCGCCGCGCGTCGTCGTCGGCGCGCCGGTGCTGCTCGTCCTGCTGCTGGCGGCGCTGCTCGTCGGCCAGCCGGCGCTGCTCGTCGGCGCGCTTGCGCTCCAGCTCGTCGGCCTGGCGCCGGTGCTCGCCCTCGATCCGGCGCTGCTCGTCGGCCTGGCGCCGGCGCTGCTCGTCGTCGCGGCGGCGCTGCTCGTCGGCGAGCTTGCGCTGCTGCTCGTCCAGCCGGCGGCGCTCGGCGTCCAGCCGGCGGCGCTCGGCGTCGCTGGCCGCGCGCTGGCGCTGCTCGTCGAGCCGGTGGCGCTCGGCGTCCAGCCGGCGGCGCTGCTCGTCCTGCTGGCGGCGCTGGTCGTCGAGCCGGCGGTGGTCCTCGGCCAGCCGGCGGCGCTCCTCCTCCTGGCGGCGCTGCCGGGCGTCGATCTCGCGGCGGACCTGCTCGTCGCGCCGCCGCCGCTCGTCCCACTCGTGCTGGCGCTCGCGCGCGCGGGCCTCGGCGTCGCGGCGGCGCTGCTCGTCGAACCGGCCGAGCGCGACCAGGTCGACGCGCTCGCGGCGAACCTCGACCCGGTTGCGCTGCATCCACTCGCGGTCGGGCCCGAGCACCCAGGTGTGGTCGTGCCGGTCGTGGCCGTAGCGCCGCACGACGAACGTGGTCGTGAGGTACGGATGGACGTCGCGGATCACGTAGCGCCGCGGCTCGGGCGCGAACAGATAGGCCGCCGGCACGATCCGCCAGTACGCCTCGGGGAAGTACGCGTCATCGGTGTAGCCCGCGGGCGCCCAGCCGACGTAGCCGTCGCCCTGCCGCCACTGGACCCACGCAGGGCCCCACGTCGTGTCCGGCCGCCACACCCAGCGGTTGGCCCACACCCAGCGGCCGTAATGATCGGTCGCCCAGCCGAACGGATCGTTCGACACCCAGGTCAGGCCATACTCGGTGTCCGTCCAGCGACCGTTGGTGTACGGCTGGTACGACGCGTCGCCGGGAGCGAACACCCAGCCGAACGTGGGATCGTCGTACCAGGTCCCGTACGGCGACAGCTGGTCGTAGAACACGTCGACCGACGGCACGTCGTTGCCGGCGACCTCGACGTTGACGTCGGTGTAGACCGGATCGCTGTAGCTCGCCGGCGGCGGTTCGGCCGGCGGCGCGGGCGGTGGCGGCGGCTGGTACGACTCCGTCGGTGGCTGGCCCGGCGGCGGCTCGCCCGGCGGCGGCGCCTGGGGATCCTGCTGCGCGGCCTGGGGCGGCGGCTGCTGCGAATACTGCGGCCCGGGAGCCGGTTGCACGATGCAGCCGGTGACCACGAGCGCACTCAACCACGCTGTCATTCGCATCGACATGGAGCCTTTCGACGGTGCAAGGGAGTGGACGGCGTGCCCCTGGCCGCATTCACCACGATAAAGCGCGGCTCGTCGGGCCACCATGGGTGTGGGGCAGATTGCCCCGCGTGCCTCGACGGCACGATCTTGCGATCGCGCACAATTCCAGCCGGAGCCCGTACGAACAACTCGGTGCCTCGCCGAGGCGCTAGGCTCTCGCGATGCAAAGTTTGCGTCTCGTCGACGTCCACCGCGGCGCCGACCAGATCGTCGCCAGCTGCGCGCTCGACGATCTGCGGTTTCACGTGACGGTGTGGTACGAGGACGTCGATCTCGCCGCCCTGGCGCGGCGGTTCGGCGACGAGGCGATCGAGCGGATCGCGGTCCACATCGCGCTGTTCCAGCTCAACGCCGCGTGCAGCCTGCGGCCCGACGTGATCGAGCTCGGGCGTTACGCGAAGTACCTGACCGACGATCTGGTCCGGCTGTGGCGCACGGTGTTCCGCCACGTGTGGGCGCAGTGGCGATACGAGCATGATCTGCCGCACTACGACGGCCCGCGGTTCGTGGATCCGGTCACGCCGCCGCCCGCGCCGCTCCACGCCCCCGACGGCCCGGTCGAGCTGCTCGCGTTCTGCGGCGGCGGCAAGGACAGCCTGGTCGCGCTCAAGCTGCTCGAGCGCGCCGGCCTGCCGTTCGCCACCCTCGGCTACGCCCACTCGATCTACGGTGCCGCCGAACCGCAGCACGCGCTGCTCGACCGCGTCGCCGGCGCGACCGCGCGCACCCGCGCCGAGCGCCAGTGGGTGATCGACGACCTGCTCGACGCGCCGGTCGCGCGGCTGCGCCCCGGCCTCGGCGTCAAGTACATCCTCGCCGCCGAGACTCCCGCCTCGGTGTTCGCCACCCTGCCGCTCGCCCTCGCGCGCGGCTACCGCGGCCTGGTCGTCGCCCACGAGGCCAGCGCCAACGCCAGCAACCTCGAGTGGAACGGCGAGCCGGTCAACCACCAGTGGGGCAAGGGCTGGGCCGCCGAGCAGCTGCTCGACGGCTACGTCCGGCGCGCGCTGGTCGCCAACCTGCGCTACTTCAGCGTGCTGCAGCCGGTCCACGACGAGATCATCTTCGAGCTGCTCACCCGCGACCCCGAGCTCGCCACGCTCACCCACTCGTGCAACCTGCGCAAGCCCTGGTGCGGCGCGTGCGCCAAGTGCGCCTACGTCTGGCTGCAGTTCGCCGCCCACCTGCCCGCCGACGTCGTCCACCGCACGTTCGGCGCCGACCTCGGCGAGCAGCCCGACAACGAGCGCTGGTTCCGCGAGATGCTCGGCCTGGCCGATCACACCCCGTTCGAGTGCGTCGGCAGCGCCCCCGAGGCCCGCCTGGCGCTGACCCTGGCGCGCGCCCGCGGCTTCGCCGGCCCGCGGCTCGCGCGCTACGCCGCCGCGGTCGGCCCGGTCGACGTCGCGGCGATCGCCGCGCCGCTCATCGCCGTCGGCGCGGACCACGGCATGCCGGCCCACGTCGCCGCCGGCGTGATGCCGCAGCTCCACGCCGCCGCCGCCGCCGCCGCCCACCGGCTCGGCGCCCGCTGACCTGGGCTACGCCTCGACACCCGCGTGACGCGCGCGGCTACGAGATTCGAGCGGCCACGGCCGCGAAACTCGCACGCCGGTGGCCTGTGACGTGCACCGTGTCGCCGCAGGAGGACCCCCATGCTGCTCGCACTCGCTGCCATCATCGCCATTGCCTGGCTGCTCGGTTTCACCGTGTTCCACGTCGCGTCCGGCGCGATCCACGTCCTGATCGTGATCGCGATCATCGTGGCGATCGTGCACTTCGTGCAGGCCCGCCGCGCACCGCTGCCATGACCCGTTAGCCCTCCACGGCCTTGGACAGCTTCTTGCCGATCGCCTGCAGGCGCTGATACAGCGCGTGGGCCTGGGTCGCGAGCTCTTCGAACTCGGCATCGCGCGCAGCCGTGGCGAGCTGGGACGCGCGCTCGGACAGGGCGAGCAGGGTCGTGGAGATGTCGCGCGCGGCCTCGGCGGTCGGCGGCTGGGTCGGGTCGCCGTTGTCGCGGTGGCCGGCGAGCGCGGTGTTGAGCGCGCCGACCTGGGTGGCGACGCCGGCGAGATCGGCCATCAGCTCCTGGAGCCGCTGGTTGCGGTCGCGCACCACCGGGACGCGAGCGACGACGTCCCTGGCGAGCTGCTCCTGGCGCGCGCGCGCCGCGCCGAGGGCCTGGACCAGGCGCTGCGCAGCGGCCTGCAGGCGTTCCTCGCAGGCGGCGATCTCGGACAGCGTGGTGTTGGCCCGCTCGAGCTGCTTGACGCTGCCCACCGGGGCATGGACGAACAGCTCGCCCAGCCGGGTGTAGGCGGCGAGCTCGTGATCGAAGCCGGCGGCCGCGTCGGCGAGCTCGGAGTCGTTCTTGACCATGACGGCTCAATCTACACGCGATCGGCCGCGGCGAGCACGCACGGCGATGGCGCGTCCGCACACGAGAAGCTTCCGGATGGCGCGCACGACCACCGGGCGCGCGGCGAGCCGCTTGCACCAGGATCGAGGCATGTGGATGCTCGTCCAGCGCTTGCTCGCCGGGCTCGGTCGGAAGCTGAGGCCGAACCGGCGCCGCCGCAGCGCGCCCCGCTGACACGGTCACTCGATGGCCGGCGCCGGGAGGCGCGGGCCGAAGAACCGCATGCTGGCGATGATCAGGGTCTCGTTGCCGCCCTTGACCTCGCGGCGGCCGGCGATGTCGATGCCCCAGTTGAGCGCGGCGTAGCCCGCGCCCGCCGAGAGGTAGGTCGCGCCGAGCGCGTTGTCGTGCAGCGCGCCGAGGCGGATCGGGTAGCCGCTCTGGCCGTGGTTGCCGGTGAGGAACAGCTCGCCGCCGCCGCCGAACCGCGCGCTGTGGTCGTTGCCGTCGAGCTTCCAGCGGGTGTCGAAGCTGAGCGCGAGCACCGACGCGAGGTGGGCGTAGAGCCCGCCGCCGACCGCGCGCGGGAACTCGGGCGTCGGGCTCGACTCCCACAGGTTCTGGGCCGACACGCCGAGGTTGATGACGTCGGTGAGCCGGAGCGTCGCGCCGAGGTCGACCGCGGTGCCGCTGGCGTTGGGCTCGCCGGTCATGTCGGACGTGAAGTGGTAGTACTTGCCGGTCGCGCCGAGCAGCACGCGCGGCAGCAGCCGGTACGACAGGGTCATGCCGCCGACGTGGGTCGTGCGGTGCATCGTCATGCCGTCGAGCTCGGGGTTGGACCCGGCGTAGTCGTAGAAGAAGCAGCCCGGCAAGGCGCTGGTCGAGTCGCACGCCGAGACGCCGATCAGCGACGCCGAGTCCGCCGCGCGGTAGCCATAGCCGCCCTCGAACACGAGCTCGCGATTGAGGGGCAGGCCGCTCGGGTTGAGGTCGACGCCGGCCGCGCCGGTCGCGCCACCGCGCAGGGCCTCGCCGACGGCGATCTCGCGCGGGCCGAGCTGGTCGTTCAGCGAGTCCGCGCCGGCGACGCCGCCGGCGGCGAGCGCGGCGAGGCACGACACACCGGGCACGAGCGAGCGCATGAAAGAGTGTTGGCGTGATCCGCGGCCGGGCGCAAGAAACCCGCGAGCGTGCCGATCTGGCACGCCTGCGTCCGCGCCCGTACGAATCGAGAGGTCGACTCGATCACAGGCAGCGGCCGCCGAAAACAACAGCGCGGCCTTCACCGGCCGCGCGTCTTCCAGACCTCGTCCTTGGGATAGCGACGCTGGGTTACTAGCGATCGCCGCCGCGACCGCCGCGACCACCGCGACCGCCGCGCCGGCCTCCGCCTTCACCGTAGTCACCGCCGCCACCACCGCCGTAGTCCCCACCGCCGCCACCATAGCCGCCGCGGCCACCGCCACCGCCGCGGTCGCCGCCACCACCGTAGCCACCGCCACCACCGCCGCCGTAGCCACCACCGCCGCCGCCATAACCGCCGCCGCCGCTACGGAAGCCACCACCACCGCCACCACCGCGCGCTTGACGCTGCTCCGCCTCGTTCACACGAAGCGGGCGGCCGTCCAGTGTGCGGCCGTCCATGCCCTCGATCGCCTTGGCGGCTTCCTCGGGACTCCCCATGGTCACGAAGGCAAAGCCGCGGGAGCGGCCGGTCTCACGGTCCGAGACCAGGTGGACATCGCTGACCGTTCCGAATTCCTGGAACGCCGCACGTACGCCCTCTGCGTTGGTATTGAACGATAGGTTTCCGACATACAGACGAGTGTTCATCGCTTGCTCGATCTGGCCCAAGTGACAACAATCCCGCCCAGAGGGGGCCCGGGTGCTCCAAAGCGGGGGTTTCCAAAACGAAAGGACGCTGCTTCAAACTCCCACTGAGCACCGGGACAAAAACCGACGAACCGTGGCTAGCCGAAGCTACTCCTCGCGGTGGGTGATTGCCACCAGGAACGTCGACCTGAGCTCAACCACCTGGAACTACACGGGATAAATGTAAGAAACTCACGCAGGACGGCGGTGTCGGAGGATCGGACGAGTATGCTCGGCGGACATGTCTGAGCCGGAGCGAACGCTGCTGCGGCGCCTGCGGGACCGCGATGAGCGCGCGTTCCGTGAGCTGGTCGAAACGCATCGCGACCGCGTATTCAACATCACGTACCGGATGCTCGGCGACCGCGCCGAGGCCGAGGACGTAGCGCAGGAAGTGTTCATCTCCGTGTTCAAGACGATCGACACGTTCCGCGAGGAGGCCAAGTTCTCGACCTGGCTCTACCGGGTCACCGTCAACCACTGCAAGAATCGCATCAAGTACCTCGCGCGCCGCCACGACCGCGACCGCGACGAGCTGGACGAGACCGCGCACGAGACCAACGGCGCCGCCGGGGTGCCGCGCCACGTGCAACCCGATCGCGCGCTCGAGGGCGCGCAACTCGAGGTCCTGCTCCAGGAAGCGATCGCCCACCTCGACGACGATCAGCGCGTCGTCGTCGTGCTGCGCGACGTCGAGGACCTCTCGATCGAGGAGATCTGCGAGATCACCGGGCTGCCCGACGGCACGGTGAAGTCGCGGCTGCATCGCGCTCGGCTGGTGCTGCGCAAGAAGATGCAGCGCCATGTGGGGGAGCCATGACCGTGCCAACGCCACGTCGATCACGCTACGCTGGAGGCCGCCGTGACCGCTGATCCGCCGACCCACGCGCCCG
>DATAPF010000521.1:0-33067 GCA_036265355.1 Kofleriaceae bacterium
TCGGGCTACATCGCGATGGAGCTGCTCGAGGGCGAGACCCTGCGGTCGAGGCTGCGCCGCCAGGGCCGGCTCCCGGTGGACTCGGCGATCGAGATCGGGCGGCAGATCGCGAGCGCGTTGCAAGCGGCGCACGACAAGGGAATCACCCATCGCGATCTGAAGCCCGACAACGTGTTCCTCGTCGCGGATCCCGAGATCGCCGAACGGGTCAAGTTGCTCGACTTCGGGATCGCGAAGCTCGCCGGCGACAACCCGGGGGGCCCCCACACGCGCACCGGCACGGTCCTGGGCACGCCGCTGTACATGTCGCCCGAGCAATGTCGCGGTGCGGACACGCTCGACGGCCGGTCCGATCTCTACGCGCTGGGCTGCATCCTCTACGAGCTGCTGGCCGGCCGGACGGTGTTTCCCAGGGACAGCGACAACGACGTCGTCGCGCATCATCTGTACTTCACGCCCGAGCCGGTCCGCCAGCATGCGCCGGCGGTCCCCGAGGCGCTCGACCAGCTGATCGACCAGCTGCTCTGCAAGGACCCCGCCGGCCGGCCCTCGACCGCCGCGGAGGTCGCCGCCCGTCTCGAGCGCTGCCGGACCTCGGCGAGCCCGCCGGCGGGCCCCGGGCCGTCGCCGCCAGGTGCGCCAGCCCCGGAGGTCGCCGAGCGGACCGAGCGGGACGCGTCGACCACGCTCAGCGAAGCGGCGGGAGTGGTCCGCCGGACCGGCGCGGTCACCTCGGCGCCGCGCCGATCGAAGCGCACGCTGTGGTTCGCGAGCGCCGCGGCGGTTACAGCCGCGGCGGCCATCGTGACGACCATCGCCGTCACGGCCCCCCGGCGCGTGCAGCCGTCCCGGCCGCCGGTCGCGTCGCCCCCGGCGGTGCCCGCGGTGCCGCCCGTCCAGTCGGCGCCGTTGGAGCTGCCCCCGGACGCCGCCCCGCGGGCGCCGGTACCCACCACGGCGCCGGCGCCACCGGCGGGCGCCATCCCGGCCGCGGTGCCCCCGGTGGCAACCCCACCGGCGAGTCACAAGCCTCCCGCGCTGCGCCGGACCACGGGCCGATCGCCTGCGCAACCGCCGCGACCGGCCAGGGACGCGATCGAACCCGCGCCGGTGCCCCCGGCGGCTCCGCCGCAGACGCCTGCCCAGGCACCCGAACCGGCGCCACAGCCGGCGCTCGAACCTGGCCATCCCGCGCCGGCTCGCCCGGCGGTGCCGCCGCCGCCGCCGGCCGACGAGGATCCGCTCGAGAGACCCTGATCCGGAGGACACGATGCGAGCTGGACTTGCGCTGATGCTGGTGGTGTCGATCGCCGCGGGGCGCGCGTACGCCCAGCCCGGCGCTGCCGGCGAGACGGCCATCCAGCTGTTCGACCAGGGGGTCGCGCTCCGCAAGGCGAATCACTGGGGCGAGGCAGCCCGCAAGTTCGAGGACAGCCTGCGCCTGGCGGCCAAGGTGGGGACCCAGCTCAACCTCGCCCTGTGCTACGAGCACCTCGGCAAGCTCGTCGCTGCCTGGCAGATGTACCTGGACGCGGTCGCGCTCGCGGCGACCACCGCAGACACGCGACGCAACTACGCATGGGAGCGTGCGGCCGCGCTCGCCGATCGGCTGCCGCGCCTGGCGGTGCTCGCGCCGGACATGCCGCCGCCCGGGCTCCACGCGACCCGCGATGACACGTCGATCGATCTCGTCACCGGGATCGACCTGCCCGTCGACCCGGGCGTCCACGAGATCGTCGCCTCGGCGCCCGGGTTCCAGCCGTACCGGCAGGAGGTGACGCTGCGCGAGGGCGAGCGGACCCGCGTCGTGATTCCGCCACTCGCCGCGATCAAGCCTCCAGCGCAGCGCTGGCGCGCGCTCTGGCCGACCGGGATCACCGTCGGCGCCGTCGGGGTCGCGACGATCGCCGCGGGCCTCGCCTTCCGGGCGCACGCGAGCTCCACGGTGAGCGATGCCAGGTCGCTGTGTGGCGAACAGCTGATCTGCGCACTGGACGACTACGATCGCGGAAAGCAGCTGATCCACGATGCGAACGTCAGTGCCTCGAGAGCCACCGGGCTGCTGATCGCCGGGGTCTCGGCGGTCGCCGCCGGCACCGTGATCCTGCTCGCGGCACCGCGCAACCACGAGCGCCCGACGGCCGAGGTCTTGCCGGTGGCGCACGCTCACGGCGCCGGCCTCGCCGTCCTGGGCAGGTTCTGAACGCCACCGGGAGCGACGGCGACCCGCACGACGCCAGTCGACAATCTTTGACGACCCGGCGCCGGTTCTCGCCACTAATGGTTCGCAGGCAGCCACGCTGCATCACGGTCACTCGATCGTAAGAACCTGACGCCAGGACTGCGTCGATCCACGCGAAGGCTCACTGGCATTTCGGCCAGACAGCCATCGCGTGATGGGCGCCGGGCGCTTCATCGCTCGTCACCAGGGCGGGTCGTCATTCATGCAAAAAACAGAGGCTATTTCGATCCTCACCGCGGCATATGACCTGTCGCAGAGCACAGCCCTGGCGCTGCAGAATATCGCCAGGGCGGCGGTTCGTGCCATTCCAGGTCCGGTCGTGGTCGCAGCACTCGACCGGAACGCCCAGCTCGATGCGGGATCGATCTGTTTTGAACCTGCCGATCAGGATCAGGTCTCGAGCTTTCACGACCTGCGATCGCTGATCCTCGACGCGGTACACGATCGGATCGGTGCGCTCGCCCCGGGAGTCGTCGTCGACCTCGATCAGGTACTGTGTCGATCACCGCGATGTCACGGTCTCGCACACGAGCTGCCGCGACTCTGCATCGCGGCAAACACCGGAGACGGCGGGGGAATCTACATCTTCGCCGGCAGGTCGGACGCCCGGCATGCAGCCGCGCTGCAGCACCTGCACGACCTTGCGACCCAGCTCGCTGCCGCCTGGCGGATCCGCACGGCCCTCGCGGTCCACGATGTCTCCGCGCCGACCGCGCGCGATGTCCTGCGCAGCATCGCGCGCCACCACGACCGGGACCGGGACCGGGATGTCCATCGATCCTCCGGCAGCGGAACCCTCTGGCAGGCAGTGCTCGATGGCTCGTGGAGCCTGCTCGACGCATTCACGACCGCCGGAACGCGATACGCCGTCGCGTGCGAGAATCCCGGCGATGCGACGCTCCGCGCGCTGTCGTCGCCGGAGCGCGCCATCCTGGATCTCGCGCTGGCCGGTCGGTCCGGGAAGTGGATCGCGTGCGAGCTCGAGACCTCGGAGTCGTCCGTGACGCGTGCGCTGCGCAGCGCGCTGGCCAAGGTCGGCATGGCCGAGGCCTCCGATCTGCGCGGTATCCGGTCTGCGGGCTTCGAGCCGCTCCGGGTCGTGAGCGCGGGAGTGGGCCTCGCGATCGCACGGCTGCCGGCGGTCGGTCTGCTCCCCGAGAGCCTGAGCGGCGCCGAGCGCGCCGTGCTCACCGGCCTCATCGATGGCAAGCGCGTCGTCGCGATCGCGCGCGAGCGCGGTACGTCGCTACGCACGGTCTCGCATCAGATCACGAGTATCTACAAGAAGCTCGGTGCCTCGTCTCGCAGAGAGGTGCTTGCGCTGCTCGACCTCGGTCATCGCGGCCCGGTGAGCCGCGACGACCGCAGCGCGAGCACGGCCGGTCGCGCTGCGCGCTAGTCCCGGTCGCGATCGCGGTCGATCTCGCGGGACGCGCGGCCGCCCGCCGGGACCGACGGCGCCGGGCCGGGGGCGCTCGGGTCGATCAGCGTCACGCCGGACGCGACGATCTTCTTGTTGAGCGCCGGCAGGTCCGTGGCCATCACGGCCTTCCACGCGGTGAGCTGGGCGTCGAGCCGCTTCGCGAACTCGGCGTACAGCTGGAGCTGGGACTGGGTCGGCGCGCGGTCCGACGCGATCGTGCCGCGGAAGCTGTCGAGCTGCTCGTTGAGCATGGTCGGGAACCGCAGCATGCCCTCGGAGCTGGCGAGCTTGACCTGGACCAGCTGGCCCTCGATCGCGTCGATCCGCTTCGCGATGCCGTCGATCGAGGCGACCAGCTCCTTGCCGTGCGGGTCCGCGGCGAGCCGCCCGCGCAGCAGGCTGGCCTGGGCGCGGGTCGAGCGGATCTGGTTGACCGCGACGTGCAGCGCGTCGATCAGCGCGCGGGTCTTGACCTGGAGCTCGAAGCTGGCGCGCAGGTCCTCGTCGGACGCCTTGCTGCGCGGGTCGTTGTAGATCGCGAGCGGCGCGGTCTGCGACTTGCCGTCGACGGTGAGCTTGACGGTGTAGCTGCCGGGCAGCGCGAGCGGCCCCCACGGCGGCAGGCCCTGGTAGAACGCCCCCGGGATCTGGGTCGGCTCGCTCCACCGCAGGTCCCACACGAAGCGGTTCATGCCGGCCTGCCTGGTGAGCTGGTCGGGAGTGCGCACGAGATCGACCCACTCCGGCGGCTGGTCCGGCCCGCGCTCGGGCGCGGCCGACGACAGCCGGCGCACGAGGCTGCCCCTGGCGTCGGTGATCTCGATCGTCACGTCGCCCCTGGGCTCGGCCGCGAGCCAGTAGTCGAACACCGCGCCCTGCGGCGGGTTGTCGCCGACCGGCCGGCGCTTGTCGGGGAACACGTTGTACGCGGTGCGCAGCGCGCGCGCCGGGGCGAACAGGTGCGCGGGCCGGCGGGCGATCGCGGGCGCGCCGGCGGCGAGCTCGCGCAGCGGCCCGATATCGTCGAGGATCCAGAACCCGCGGCCGTTGGTCGACACCACGAGGTCGTCGCCGTGCACGGTCGCGTCGGTCACCGGGTTGACCGGCATGCCGGTCATCAGCGGCTGCCAGCGCGCGCCGTCGTCGAACGACACGTAGACGCCGAGCTCGGTGCCGGCGAACAGCAGGCCCGCGCGGCGCGGATCCTCGCGCACGACGTGGACCGGCGCCGCCGGCAAGCCGGCCGCGATCGATGTCCAGCTCGCGCCGCCGTCGCGGGTCTTCCAGGCGTACGGCCGCAGGTCGTCGAGCCGGTGGCGGTCGACCGCGAGGTAGGCCGCGGCGGCGGCGTGCGGCGACGGGTCGATCGAGCTCACCGTGCCCCACTCCGGCATGCCCGGCGGCGTGACCTTGCGCCACGCCTTGCCGGTGTCGCGGGTGATCCACACCAGGCCGTCGTCGGTGCCGGCCCACAGGGTGCCGCGGGCGGCCGGCGACGCGGCGAGCACGAACACGGTGTCGAAGTACTCGACGCTGGTGATGTCGAGCTGGATCGGGCCGCCCGACGGCTGCTGCTTGGTCTTGTCGTTGCGCGTCAGGTCGCCCGAGATCGCGGTCCACGTCTTGCCCTCGTCGGCCGACCGCCACACCGCCTCGCCGCCGACGTAGAGCACGCCGGGCTCGGTCCTGGGCGCGATCAGCGGCGAGGTCCACTGGAAGCGGTGCGGGAGCTCGGCGGCGCCGCGGCCCGAGACGTCGAGCGGCTGGACCGAGATGTCCTGGTACTGGTTGCCGGTGTGGTCGTAGCGCACGATCGTCCCCTCGTTGTCGGCGAACACCACCTCGGGGTTGCGGGGGTCGGGCGCGATCCAGCCGGTCTCGCCGCCGAACTCGTACCAGTCGCGCTCGGTGATCACGCCGTCGTCGCCATACGACCTGATGGCGACCGACGAGTTGTCCTGCTGCGTGCCGTACACCCGGTACGGGAAGCTGTCGTCGGTGATCACGTGATAGAACTGCGCGGTCGGCTGGTTGTCCTGGTGCGTCCAGGTCCGGCCGCCGTCGACGGTCAGCGTCGCACCGCCGTCGTTGCCGTTGATCATGCGGCGCGGATCGCCGGGATCGATCCACAGCCCGTGGTGATCGCCGTGCGGCGCCGGCAAGAGGTCGAACGTCTTGCCGCCGTCGACCGAGCGGAACATCCCGGTGTTGAGCGCGTACAGCGTGTCGACCTGCTTGGGGTCGGCGAAGATGTGGCTGAAGTACCAGGCGCGCTGGCGAAACCGCTCGTCGGAGTTGACCCGGGTCCAGCTCGCGCCCGCGTCGTCGCTGCGGTACAGCCCGCCGTCGGCGGCCTCGATCGAGGCGTAGACCCGCGACGGGTCGACCGGCGACACCGCGATGCCGATCCGGCCGTAGATCCCGGCCGGCAGCCCGCCGCCGGTCAGCCGCTTCCAGGTCGTGCCGCCGTCGGACGACTTGTAGAGCCCCGAGCCGGGGCCGCCCGACGACAGGTTCCACGGCAGCCGCCGGACCTGCCACAGCGCCGCGTACACGACACTGGCGTTGGACGGATCGAACTGGACGTCGATCGCCCCCGTGTCGGCGTCCTTGAACAGCACCTTCTGCCAGTGCGCTCCGCCGTCGGTGGTGCGGAACACGCCGCGCTCGGGGTTGGGCCCGAACGCGTGGCCGAGCGCGGCGACGAACACCCGGTTCGAATCCCTGGGGTCGACGATCACCCGGCCGATGTGGCGGGTGTCGCGCAGCCCGAGCGAGGTCCACGTCCGGCCGGCGTCCAGCGACCGGTACACGCCGCTGCCGTACGAGATGTTGCCGCGGAGGCACGCCTCGCCGCTGCCGACGTACACGACGTTGGGATCCGACGGCGCGACCGCGATCGCCCCGACCGACGCGATGTCCTGCTGGTCGAACACCGGCGCCCACGCCAGCCCGCCGTTGGTCGTCTTCCACACCCCGCCGGCGACGCCGCCGAAGTAGTAGGTGAACGGATCGCCGGCGACGCCCGCGACGGCGATCACGCGGCCGCCGCGGTACGGCCCGATCGATCGCCAGTGCAGGCTGGAGAACAGCTTCGGCGATACCGCGGGTTCCGGCGCCGCGGCCACCGCGCTGCTGATCGCGAGGACGAGGAGGACAGGGAGGGAGACGCGCACCGCCCGACTATCGCCGATCAGCCATTCGTCCTCCGCTTCCTGGCTCGCAACCGGATGTCCCCGGTGCAGCCCGGTCCCCGCCCTCCGCATAAGTCGTTGAAAGCACGAGTCCGCGTGACATCTCGCACGCCGTCAGCTCCCGGTGCGACCGCTTGTCGACCTCTGGTAGACTCCTGGTGCGTGGGGGGCCACGATTTGCTCGTCGGGCAACGGCTGTCGGACACGTACGGCATCGTTCGCCAGCTCGCCCATGGCGGAATGGGTGCGATCTACGAGGCGGTCCACCTCCGGCTCGGCGGGAAGCGCTACGCGATCAAGGTCTTGACCTCCCGGCACGCTTCGGACCCGGATTCGGTGGCGCGGTTCCGTCGCGAAGCGCGGGTCACCGCCGGGCTCTGCAACGAGCACATCGTCGAGGTCCATGACTTCAACGTCGACGGCGAGCTGGCGTACCTGGTCATGGAGCTGCTCGTGGGCGAAGACCTGGCCGCGCGGCTCAAGCGCGCGAAGCCGTTCTCGACCGACGCGACCACGCGCATCCTGGCGCAGGTGGTGACGGCGCTCGACGCGGCACATCGCGCGCGCATCGTTCATCGCGACCTCAAGCCGCAGAACATCTTCCTGTGCGCGCGCGACGGTCGCGACGACTACGTCAAGGTCCTCGATTTCGGAATCTCCAAGCTGCTCGATTCGTCCACGATGTTGACCGGAGAGAATGCGCTGCTGGGAACGCCCTATTACATGGCCCCCGAGCAGGCCCTCGGGAAATCCCAGGACATCGATGGCCGCGCCGACGTGTTCGCCCTGGGAGCCATCCTGTGGGAGCTGCTCACCGGCCGGGTGGCGTTCGGTGCCCCGACGCTCTCGGCGGCGCTCTACAAGGTCTGCCAGGTCGACCCGCCGGATGTCCACATGGTGCGACCCGATCTCCCGCCGGCGGTGTCGATGGTCCTCCGGCGTGCGCTCGCCAAGGACCTCGCCGGACGTACGCCGGATGTCGTGACGCTGGGTCGCGAGTTCGCCGCCGCGCTCCAGGGCGTGGCGCCGGACAGCGTGCCGCCGCCAGCTCCGGGGGGCATGACCACGCTCGCCGAGGTGCTGGGCCATGCGGCACCGGACACGGTCGCGTCATCGCCCGCCGCGCCTGCCCCGCGCCTCGCGCTGCCCACCTCGCTGGAGGGCGGCGCCGGCGCGCGCCCGGCGTCCGGATCGCCGAGCCACGGCGCGGGCGCGTTGTCCGCCGCGGCGAACATGGTGTTCCCGGCCCAGGCTGCCAGCGCGGCGCTGCCCGCGTGGATGCCCAGCTGGCCGGCCACGTACGGAACCGCACATCTCGATCCAGCAGTCGCGACCCCGATGGCGACCGGCTCGGTCCACGTCCCGGCACGGCGATCGCGCCGCCGGGCGATCATCGCGCTCGCCGCCGTCTGCGTCACCGCGGTGGGGGCGGTGACCGGAGCCGTGCTCGGCGTCCTCGGTCGTTCGTCGAACGACACCGGCGCCAGCGCCGGCCAGGTGACCGCCGTGGCGCCACCGCCCCAGCCGCCGCCGGCTCCTGCCTCGCAGCCCTCCGATGAGGTGGCGATCTTCTTCGAGGTCGAGCCTGCGGGGGCCGAGGTCGCGCTCCGGGTCGACGGGGTCCTGGTCACCGACCGCCACATGCGGCGGTCGGGCGCGCGGACGCCGCTGGTGGTCACCGCCGCGGCGGCCGGGTACATGCCATTCCGGGCCGAATTCATTCCCGACCGGGACCAGGTCGTCAAGGTGAGCTTGCGACCGTCGCCGGCCGTGGCGGCGAGCAGCGCACCGCCTCGGCGTGCGCCGGCGCGGGCGAGCACCACGCGCACCGAGCCCCACCCGCGGCCGCCCAGAGCGTCGACCTCCGCCGGTGCGGGGTCGTCGGCCCCCAGCCCGGAGCCCGCTTCGCCGGCGCGCGAACCACCGTCCGGCACCGCGCCGCCCGCGTCGCGCACTCACTACGTGCCGTCCCCGTCCGTGACCGGACAGGTCCCGCCGGACGCCGGTGTGGCGAGCTCGCCGGAGCGCGGGGCGTCGGCCCCGCCGGACGCAGGTGCACCGAAAGGTCCAGACGTCGCGCCCGCAGCGCCCCCGCAGCCCGGCGCCCGGCCGTCTCCGCAGGCGCCAGCGCCCGCGACTCCGCCCCCTGCGACGACGCCTGCCAAGCCCCCTCCGAAGACCGGAACGATCTTTGACAATCCATGATCGCCCGTGACTCCGGCGCTCCAGGAGCATCGCCGCCGCGCTCGACGATCGCCCGTCATCACGATCTCGGCGACCGAGGCGGTCGCGTGATGATCAGCGCGCGCCCGGTATCGTGCTGATGAACGTCGCGGAGATGCCGAACGTCGTGGGGGTGTTGCCCGGACCAAAACCCAACAACGGGGCTACACCCCAGATGTGGCCGGCCGAGTCGAGGTAGGCAAACGCGGCTGTCAGGCCGATGACGAATGCATCACCTGTGACGGTCTGTGACTGGTCCAGGATCGTCCTGGTCGCCGACGAATGGTTCCATCCGAGATCGAGCTCGGGGGTCACGCCGATGCGCTCCTCCAGCCGGAAGAACCGGTAGATACCTCCCCCGAGCACCGTCTGCCAGTACGATCGCGTTTCATCATTCTCCCTCAGCATCTCGCTGGAAAAGAGGAGCTGGGTGTAGGCAATCCCGACCTTGAGGGAGAGCGGAACCTCCTTCGTTTGTTTCAGCGGGTGATAGTCGAGCTCCGCACCGAGGGAATACACGCTGAGATCCGGGATAGGTATCGCGGTGTCATGCCAGCCAAGGTTGAGGAAGACGTCGAGAAAGCCTTGATGCGAGTATTCGCCTGTGAGCAGAAACGCAGTGTCACCGTCTTGGTGGGTGACGCCGGCCTCTGCGCCAAAACCGCTCACGCCCTTCTGCAGCCAGTTACCAATTTGCGCATGCGCCACAGATGGGACCACGAGCGCCAACCAGATCACGATCATGAAGGTTCTGGGCATATTTTGCTGGCCGATCATCATGCGTATGGCTCGCGCGCGCAGCAAGGGGCGAGCAAGCAACATTTCGCCGACGGCAATTTGCGCCGCCTCGCCTGGCGTGGCCGGTTCCCGCGACGGACACACATGCGAATGCTCGCGGCTGGGCTGCACGGCGTGGACGCGACCGCCCGACCCGAGCGGTGATCGGCTCGTCGGCCACAACGTGTTCGACGACACGGCGGCGTCGAGGGCGGTCGGCCCCGTCGCATGCTTCGATCGCGCCGGGTCGTGCCCGGAACATCGGATGTGCGTTCTACGCGACCCGCAGCTCGAACCTTCCCAGGCCGTCGACACCGGCGTGCGACGCGCCCCCGCCGCACTGGCGGGACCCGGCCGGCATGGCGTGTGCGGTCCCGGCCATGGACTGCGTCGCAGCTCGCGTGTCCGGCGCCGCAGCCGGGCGCTCCGCTCAGCCGGGGAGGTCGGACGCGACGAGGTCGGGCCGGATCCCGCTCGCGATCGCCTCGGCGCTGGCGAAGTTCAGCTCGATCTTGACGCCATTCGGATCGTGCACGAACAGCTGGTACAGCCCCTGATCGCTGACCATGCGCTGGTAGAACGGGACGGCCAGCGCGCGCAGGTGAGCGATCGTCTCGGCGAGGCCGGTGCAGCGAAACGCGAGGTGATCGATGACGCCCGTGCCGGACAGCGCCTCCGACGGCTGGCCGAGGTAGCGCTTGCGGTTCACCGAGGTCTGCGCGCCGCCCTCGGTGACGTGGATGACGTCCTTGTCCCCGAGGTAGAGCCACTGCACCGGGAACTTGAAGTCGGGGTCGCGCCGCGCGGGAGCCCGAGCACGCGCTCGTACCAGTCGCAGGTACCAGCGATGTCCGCGGTCTGCACCAGGAAGTGCTCGAGATGGCTGAGCGGCATGACGTCTTCCGACGGTGGCCCGATGACTCAGACGACCTTGTGCGCCAGGGTCCCCACGCCGTCGACGCCGCCCTCCAGCGCGTCGCCGCGCCGCACCGGCCCCACCCCGGCCGGCGTGCCGGTGTAGATCAGATCGCCCGGGGCGAGCGTGAACAGCGTCGACAGGTAGGCGATGACCTCGGGGACCTTCCAGATCAGCTGCGCCAGATCGCCGCGCTGGCGGACCTCGCCGTTGACCTTGAGCCAGATCGCCCCGCTCGCCGGGTGGCCGATCCGCGCCGCCGGCATGATCCGCCCGCACGGCGCCGCGTGATCGAAGCCCTTGCCGGTGTCCCACGGCCGTCCCAGCTTCTTCGCGGCGGCCTGCAGGTCGCGGCGCGTCATGTCGAGCCCGGCGGCGTAGCCGTACACGTGGTCGAGCGCGCGGTCGACCGCGATGTCCGCCCCGCCCTTGCCGAGCGCGACCACGAGCTCCATCTCGTGGTGAACGTCGTCGGTCTGGCCCGGGTAGGGGAATTCGCGACCGTCGTCGACGATCGCATCCGCGGGCTTGCAGAAGAAGAACGGCGGCTCGCGGTCGGGGTCGCCGCCCATCTCGCGCGCGTGGTCGACGTAGTTGCGGCCGACGCAGTAGATGCGGTGCACCGGGAACCGGGCGGAGCTGCCTTCGACCGGAAGGCTCGGGATCGGGGGAGCTGGGATGACGTATTCCATGGGTCCTCTGGTTCGATGGCGCCGTTGCGGTGCGATCTTGACCTATCCGGAGCCGGGGCGGGGCGTCAGTGCCACCGCGGATCGCCGGTCCAGGCGCCGAGCTCGGCGATCTCGACCCGCCGGTGGTCGCGGGCCGAGATCAGCCCGGCGCGGATGACCGCCAGCGACGCGGTGGCCTCGGCACCCCCGACCTCGGGAGCGCACAGGCCGCGCACCGCCCCGGCGAACTCGTCGAGCTCGTCGACCACGGCATCCACGCGATCGTGGGGGACCGGCTCGCAGCGCGGCTGGCCGCGCCGCTGCCAGCGCAGTCCCTGCTGCAGGTCGTAATAGGCCGTCGCTTCCTTGCCATAGACGTTCATGACGTAGTGCTCGGCGGCCGACGCATAGCTGGCATTGAGCGTGGCCAGCGCACCGCTGTCGTGCTCGAGGATCAGGCTGGCGACGTCGGGGTTGTCGCCGGGCAACGCCAGCTGTGCCAGCGACGCGGAGACCGCCCGGATCGGTCCGAGCAGGTAGGCGAGTACGTCGGTGTAGTGAATGCCGATCTGCAGCATCACCCCACCCGGCATGCCCTCCGCGGTGTACCGCCACGAGCTCGGATCGATCTGGCCCAGGCGGTCGCGGCTGATGTTGGCCTCGGCGTTGACCGGCCGGCCCATCGCGCCGGCATCGATCTGGCGGCGCATCCAGCGGAACGGGCCCTCGCGGCGGCGCTGGTAGCCCACCGCCAGGACCACGCCGGCCGCCGCACAGCACTGGGTGATCGCCTGTGCGTCGTCCAGCGTGTTGGCGATCGGCTTGCCGAGGAACACGTGCTTGCCGGCGACCGCGGCGGCGGCGGTGGTCGCCAGGTGCGCGGCGTTGGGCGTGGTGTTGATGATCGCCTCGACCTCGGGGTCGCGCAGCACGTCGTCGTAGCGGGCCGCCGCCCGGCAGTGGTAGCGGGCCGCAAACGCGTCGCGCTTGGCCGCCGAGCGCGAGTAGCACGCGACCACGCGCAGCCGCCCGGACCGTGCGATCGCGGCGGCGAGCACGTCCGACCACCAGCCCAGGCCGACGCAGGCCACGCGGACCGGGTCGTGGGTTGCGGGCGCGCCGCGCGCGTCCTCGCTCACGTCGCGGCACCGATCGACTCGACCGCCAGGGCGGCGATCCGCGCGTCGGTCTGCCAGTCGCACACCGCCTTGGTGGTCGCCGAGTGCACGGTGTGAAACCGGCCGCCGTCCATCCGCTCGAGCAGGATCAGATGCCCTCCGGCGTCACAGATCGCCACGGACACCGCGACGCCTGCCGCCTGGGCCTGCGCCAGGGCCGTGGCCATCATGTGCTTCGCGCCGGCGTGGGTCAGCCGTGCGGTCGTCGTGACGAACATGCTGGTCCTCGCTTCCGCTGCCGTACGGTAGCACCGAACCACCTCGACGCGGACCGCCGTCGCGCGCTGCGGCAGGGCGGTGTTGCGTGGCCGGCCCGCGAGCGGCTAGGCTCGCCGTGCTGCTGCGCGTCCTCGACACCCTCGCCCGCAAGCTGATCGCGGGCGCGATCGCCCTGGCGGCCATCCTGGCGCTCGCCTGGCGCGGTTGCGCGTCGCGGTCGGGCACGGCTGCGCGCGAGGACCGCGACGAGGATCGCGACGAGGACCGGGACCACGACCGCGACCGCGACGGCGACCGGGATGACGACGCCGAGCTCGAGCGCGTCCGCGAGCAGGTCCGGCGGCACCGGCCGGCCCCGGCCCCGGGGCGATGGCTGGACGTCGTCGCTCCGGCGTTCACGGTCGCGCCGGGCACGCGCGATGCGTACTGCTTCACCACCCACCTGCCGAACCCGGAGCCGCTGGCGATCCGGCGCTGGCGGTCGAGCATGTCGGGCGGGATCCGGGACATCGTCGTGTTCCTCGGGCCGTCGGCGCAGGCCCAGGCGCCCGAGGTCCGGCGCGCGCCGTGCGACCGGCTGGTCGAGCCGCGGCCGTCCGAGGCGATCGCCTACATCTCGCATGCCCCGACCGACGACCTCGAGCTCCCGCCCAACGATGGCGCCGGACACCCGGTCGGTCAGCTCGCCGAGCCCGGGGCGCTGCTGGTCGTCGAGATGCAGATCATGAATCCGACCGAGCGCGAGCTGCCGGCCCGGCTCGATCTCCACATCGAAGCCGCCGACCGGAGGCTCGAGGTGACCCCGATGTCCTCGGTGATCGCGTTCCAGCGCCAGCTCCGCATCCCACCCGGGACCGCCGCGTCGCCGGGAACCCTGACGATCGCCGGGAGCTGCGCGGTGCCGGCCAGCGTCAAGCTGTTCGGCGTGTCGAGCTATACCCATCAGCTCGGCGTGCACACCTTCGTGTGGGATGGCAGTGCCAGGCTGTTCGACAGCACCGGCTGGGATCACCCCGAGACCCAGGCGTGGTGGACTGGGTACCTGCTGAAGAGCGGGAGTCTCCAGTACGGGTGCGAATATCGCAATCCGACCCCGCGGCCGGTGGCGCTGGGGGCCCTGCCGGACGCAGAGCTGTGCGTCATCGTCGGGTACGTGTTTCCCGCACCCCGGCCGATCCTGTGCCCCAACTGAGCGAGCGGTCGCGCGCGCCGTGATGCCCGGCGATCTGGGGCCCCTCACGCGCCGGCCCGAGGCCGTAAGCCCGCACACAGCAAAAATCACGACTCCACATCGCGGGCGGGAGTGCGCGGCGACTCGGGCATAGTGCGGGCCTAGCGCAAAGGAGCATTGCCATGTTCCGCCCAGTCCTGATCTCGCTGTCGCTGTCGCTCTCCGTGGTCCTTCTGACAACGTTGTCGATCCTCGCCCCGGCGTCGGCGCAGCCGCTCGCCGCGCGCCCGCCCGACCTCGGCCCGAACGTGCTGGTGTTCGATCCGGGCATGCCGCTCGATCAGATCCAGGCCGCGGTCGACGCCGTCGCCGCGCAGCAGGTCGACAGCGAGATGGGCACCGGGCGGTTCACGCTGCTGTTCAAGCCGGGGGTCTACGGCTCCGCCGCCGCGCCGCTGACCTTCCAGGTCGGCTACTACACCGAGGTCGCCGGCCTGGGCGCGTCGCCCGGCGACGTCGTGATCAACGGTCACGTCGATGTCTACAACCGCTGCCTGACTCCCGACAACTGCATCGCGCTCGTCAACTTCTGGCGATCGCTGTCGAACCTGACGGTCAACCTCACCGGGCTCAGCGGCTGTCGCGCCGCCGCCGGGTTCTGGGCGGTATCGCAGGCCGCGCCGATGCGGCGGGTCGACTTCACGGGCGGCAGCCTGACGCTGTTCGACTTCTGCACCGCGGGACCGCAGTTCTCGAGCGGCGGGTTCATCGCCGATTCGCGGACCGGGTTCGTGATCAACGGCTCGCAGCAGCAGTTCCTGGTGCGCGACAGCAGCATCGGCGGCTGGTCGAACGGCGTGTGGAACCAGGTGTTCTCCGGCGTGATCGGCGCGCCGCCGCAGTCATTCGGCTCGACCCCGTTCAATCCGCCGCCGTACACGACGCTGGCGACCAGCCCGGTCAGCCGCGAGCGCCCGTTCCTGTACGTCGACGCCGCCGGCCGGTTCCAGGTGTTCGTCCCCGCGCTGCGCCGCGACGCCGTCGGGACGACCTGGGCCAGCGGGGCCGCCCCCGGCACGTCGGTCCCGCTGCACGCGTTCTTCGTCGCCCGGCCGACCGATCGCGCGCAGGTGATCAACGCGGCGCTCGCCGAGGGCAAGCACCTGATCTTCACGCCGGGCATCTATCACCTCGACCACACGCTGCGGGTCGAGCATCGCGACACGCTCGTGCTGGGCCTGGGCTTTGCCACCCTGGTGCCCGACCGCGGGATCCCGGTCATGACCGTCGCGGACGTCCCGGGCGTGGCGCTCGCCGGGCTGCTGATCGACGCCGGCCCCGAGTCGTCGCCGGTGCTGGTCCGGATCGGCGACCGCGACCGCCGCGACCGCGACCGCGACGACTACGACCACGACCGCGACGACCGCGACCGCGACCGCGATCGCGACGACCATGGCCGTCACCGGGATGCCGACGATCCGACCGCGCTGCACGACGTGTTCTTCCGGATCGGCGGTGCCACGCCCGGCCAGGCCCGGCGCAGCCTGGTGGTCAACCGCGACGACGTCCTGCTCGACAACATCTGGGCGTGGCGCGCCGACCACGGCACCGGCGTCGGCTGGACCGTCAACCAGGCCGACACCGGCGTGGTGGTCAACGGCGACGGCGTCACCGCGTTCGGGCTGTTCGTCGAGCACTACCAGAAGTTCAACGTGGTGTGGAACGGCGAGGACGGCAGGACGATCATGTTCCAGAACGAGCTGCCCTACGATCCGCCGTCGGAGGCGGCGTGGTCGCACGACGGCGTGGTCGGCTTCGCCGCCTACAAGGTCAGCGATGCGGTGCACAGCCACGAGGCGTGGGGCCTGGGCAGCTACTCCAACTTCATCGCCGGCCCGGAGATCCACGCCGCCCGCGCGTTCGAGGCGCCGCGCACGCCGGGGGTGAAGCTGCACGACCTGCTCAGCGTGTTCCTCAACGCCCACGGCGGGATCGATCACGTCATCGACGACGTCGGCGCCCCGGTGAACTCCTCCAACCAGGTCACGAACATCGTCAGCTTCCCGTGACGGTGCCGCCGCCGGCGCGGCCCGGAAGCCGCACCGTGAACGTCGACCCCGTCCCCTGCGTGCTGGCGACCGTGATCTCGCCGCCGTGCGCCTCCACGATCCGGCGCGCCACGAACAGCCCGAGCCCGGCCCCCGGGACACCGGCCCCGGCCCCGGCCCCGGCACCGCGCCGGAACGGATCGAATACGTGATCGACCTCATCCGCGGACATCCCGACGCCGTCATCGGCCACGGTGATCACGACCGCGTCCGGCCGCCGTGCGATCGCGACCCGGACCGACCCTCCGGGAGGTGAGTACTTGATCGCGTTGTTGACCAGGTTGGTGAGCACCTGCTCGATCCGCATCGGATCGCACGGCATGCGGACCGGCTCGTCGGGCACGCTCATCACCAGCCGGTGGCTCGCGGCCGCCGGCTCGAACAGGTCGAGCGTGGCGCGCACCAGCTCGCGCGCGTCGCAGTCCTCGGTCCTGAGCTCGAGGTGCCCCGACTCGATGCGAGACGCGTCGAGGAAGTCGTGGACCATCCGCTCCAGGCGGCCGATCTGCCGGCCGATCCGCGCGACCAGCTGCCGCATCCGCGGCTCGGGCGGCAGCGGCTGGTCGGGCGGGAGCAGATCGGTCGCCATCTTCAGCGCGCCCAGCGGATTGCGGATGTCGTGGGCCACGCCGGCCAGGAACGCGAGCTGATCCGCGCGCTGGCGATCGAGGGTCTGCGCCATGTCGTTGAAGCAGCGCGCGATCGTGCGGAACTCCTCGGGGTCCTGCTCGCTCGCGCGCACCCCCCGGTCGCCGCGCGTGTAGCGCTCGATCGCGCCCGCGAGCTGGAGCGCGGGCCGGAACGTCCGGCGCTGCAGCCACCACGCGACGCCGCCGAGCCCCACCACGAGCAGCAGGATCGCGGTCACCCCGACGATGTCCGCGATCCGGGACCAGTGCGCCGCGGTGCGCTCCGCGGCGCGGCCCTGCTCCGCGTTGAGCTGCATCCAGCGCCGCGCCGACGCGAACGCCGGCTCGAACGCCGCGCCCATGGGGTCCCGCGCCCGCCCCGGCGCGGCTCCGCGATCGGCCGCCCGATCGAGCGCGGCGATGTACTGGTCGACCTCGCGCTCCAGGTCGGCGAGGATCGCCTGCTCCTGCTCGCTCCCCATGTAGCGCGCCGCCTCCGTCAGCTGGCTCCGGACCTCGGCCTCCGTCGCCGCGCGCGCGACCGGGTCGGGCTCGTCGCGCAGCGAGATCAGCCCGCGCTCGAGCTGCTCGCCGACCCGCAGGCTCTCGACCTCGATGCCGATCTCCTGCGCGGCGCGGTGCACGTTCGTGGTGAGCAGGATCAGCGCGATCGCGATCCCGGTACCGATGACCGCCAGGGCGGCCGCAAAGACCAGAAACGATCTTCGCAAGCTCATGACATCTTGATACGCTACGCGGCCCCGGGGCCGCACGGCGAAACGACGCGCGGGGCCCGCGCAGGTCGCCCGCCGTCGGGAATTCCTCGGCAGCGACCCGCCGCCGGATGCCTGCCGGATCACCGCGCCGGCGCCCGGCCGGTGGCGCGGGCAGCCCGGGCGCCCGCGCACGAGCGCCCTCCCCTCGAGAGATCACCTCGATCGCCGGATCCCGGGTCAGACTTGGCGGTGGTCTCGACGATCGCAAGCCTCCAGACGCTGCTGCTGCTCGTCGCCGTGCTCGTGGTGGTCTCGCTGGCCGCCCAGCGCTGGCGGGTCACGCCGCCGGTCCTGATGGTGATCGCCGGGATCGCGATGGCGCTGGTGCCCGGGCTACCCCGGTTCGAGCTGTCGCCCGAGTTCGTGCTGCTGTTCGTGCTCCCGCCGGTGATCTACGCGGCCGGCGTGGCGATGAGCTGGCGCGAGTTCCGGTTCAACCTGCGGCCGATCGGGCTGTTCGCGATCGGCGGCGTCGTGTTCACGACCTGCGCGCTCGCCTCCGTGCTGCATTACGCGCTCGGGCTCGAATGGGAGCTCGGCTTCCTGCTCGGCGCGATCGTCGCACCGCCCGACGCCGTCGCACCGATCGCGATCGCGCGAGGCCTCGGCGTCCCGCGGCGGATCCTGGTGGTGCTCGAGGGCGAGGGCCTGGTCAACGACGCGACCGCCCTGGTGATCTACCGCCTCGCGGTCGCGGCGGTCGTCACCGGCGCGTTCTCGCTGGTCCACGCGGTCGGCCTGTTCTGGGCGATCCTCGCCGGCGAGATCGTCTACGGCATCGCGATCGGCTGGCTCAGCCTGCGGCTGCGGCGCTGGGCCCACAACACGCGCGTCGAGATCGTGCTGTCGCTGATGACCCCGTACGCCGCGTTCTGGCTGCCGGCGCACCTCGGCGGCTCCGGCGTGCTGGCGACCGCGGTCGCCGGCCTCTACGTCAGCTGGACCGGGCCGCTGCAGATCTCCGCGGCGACCCGGCTGCAAGGCATCTTCTTCTGGGATCTGGTGATCTACCTGATCGACGGCCTGGTGTTCCTCTACACCGGCCTCCAGCTGCGGATGCTGGTCGAGCGCATCCACCTCGGCGAGCTGCACTGGCTGTTGCTCGTCACCGCGCTGACCGCGGTGATCGCGATCGCCGCCCGGTTCCTGTGGACGTTCCCGGCGGTCTACGTGCCGCGCTGGATCAGCAAGCGGCTCGCGGCGCGCGATCCTTCGCCGCCGTGGCAGACCGCGTTCATGGTCGCGTTCACCGGCATCCGCGGCGTGGTCTCGCTCGCCGCCGCGCTCGCGGTCCCGATCGCCACCCGCGATGGCCAGCCGTTTCCGCATCGCGACATGTTCCTGTTCGTCGCGTTCAGCTTGATCGTGATCACCCTGATCGGCCAGGGCCTGTCGCTCCCGGGCCTGATTCGCCGGCTCGACCTCGCGCGCGGCGGAGAGCAGGAGAGCCAGCTCGAGCTCGAGCAGCAGCGCGCGGCGCGCCACCGGGTGCTCGACAGCGCGGCGCAGGCGCTCGAGCTGATCGCCGCCGATCGCGCGATGCCGGACGACGCCGTGCGCGAGGTCCAGGGCCACCTCGCCGATCAGCGCCGCCATGTCCCCGACCCTATCCCGTACCCCACCCCCGGCCGCCGCGCAGTCGCCAGCTCGACCGCCGAGCTCCGAGCCGCACTGATCGACGAGCAGCGCCGCGTGCTGCACCGGCTGCTGCGCGACGGCGAGCTCAGCGACGAGTCGCGCCGGCGGCTCGAGCGCGAGCTCGACCTCGAGGAGGAGGCCCTCCGCCACCGCGACGACCTCGCGCTGTAGCCGGATCACGGTCCGGACAGCAGCGCCGCGGTCGGATCCGCGACGCTCCACGCCTCGGCCAGCGCCCGGGCCCGGAGGTTCTCGACGTTGCGGGTGAGGTAGGCCCGGCGCCAGCCGGCGTCCGTGATGTCCTCGGCGCGGATCCAGATCTGATCGAGGGTCTCGCGCAGCTCGGCGCGCGCGCGTTCGCGATCGCCGGCCGCGTCGAACGCCTCGCACGCCGCCAGCCGCATGTCGACCTCGAAGCACCCGGCGCCGCCGAACTCCGTGATCACGGCGAGCCCCTCGTGCGCGACGCGGACGGCGTCCGCCATGCGCCGCTCGGCGACCAGCGCGCGCGCCAGGGTCGCCGTGGTGCTCAGCGCGACCAGCGGCGCGAACGCCAGCAGGGCGCGGCCGCGCGCGGCCAGCTCCGCGGCGGGCCGGCCCTCGACGAGCGCGATCCGCGCCCACTGCTCGTAGGCGAAGCCGGTGAGCCGGGCACCGCCGTGCGGATCCTCCGCGATCAGGCGCATCCGCCGCGCCCCTTCGGCGAGACCCGCCGGGTCGCGCCGGTCGCACGCGATGCGCGCGAGCTGGATCGCGCTCGCGGCCTGCAGCGCCCGCGAGTTGCGCCGGTTCGCGTCCTCGAGCAGCAGGTGGACCCGGTGCTCCGCCGCGGTATCGCCCAGCCACCACCACTGCAGCTCGTGGCACCAGATCTGCAACCAGTGCTCGACGAAGCGGTCGCCCGAGCGGCGGGCATCGCGCAGGCACGCCTCCGCGGCTTGCACGGCGCGCCACGGCGCGGGCTCGAAGAACATCACGGCGCGGCTCGACGCCCACCACGACCACCGCCGCGCGGCGGGATCCGGTCCGAGCCGGTCGCAGATCGCATGCAGCCGCGCGAACACCGGCTCGAGCTGGTGGCGCGGCACCGTCGTGCACAGCAGCGTCACCACCAGGGCGAGCATCCGCGCGTAGGTGTGCAGCGCCTCGGGGTGCGGCTCGGTCCGGATCATCGCCGCGATCAGCTCCGGCACCGCATCCCGCGCGTCCGCCGAGGCAGCCCCCAGCGCGGCGAGCACCGCGATCCCGGCGCTCGCGCAGTACGCCCAGGTCCCGGGCTCGACCAGCGCCATCGCCTGGCGCGCGTTCGCGAGCACGTCGTCGAACAGGTTGGCGACGAAGTGCGCGCTCGCATCGAGCGCGAGCAGCACGCCGCGGATCTCGCCCTCGGCGCCGCACGCCAGACCGCGACGCGCCCAGCGCAGGCAGTCCTGGTTCTCGAACAGCTCCAGCGCGCGCTGCGCGGCGTCCCGGTAGAACGGCACCGCGCGCGCAGGCCAGCCGGCGCGCTCGAAGTGCTCGGCGACGACGGCCGGCGCGGTGCTCACCCGCGCCAGGTGCTCGGCGGCGGCGAGGTGCAGCGCGCGTCGCTCGGGCTCGGGCAGCGTGCCGTAGGCCGCCTCGCGGACCAGCGCGTGGCGGAACCGATGCTCCGCCCGCCCGGCGTCGCGGTCCGCCGCCAGCACCTCGCGCTGCGCGAGGCCGCGCAGCCAGCCATCGAGCTCGCGCCCGACGACGCCCAGCAGCGCGCCGACGTCGCGGTCGCGGAACCGCTCCCCGAGGATGCTCGCCACCCGCAGCACGCGCCGCTCCTCGGGCGCGAGCCGCTCGATCCGCGCCTGCAGCATCGCCATCAGCGCGGCCGGCGCGTCGGGTCCGTGGTGGTCCAGCGCGGCCGGACCAGCGCGCTCGTCGCGCTCGGGTTCCCGGGCGGCCGCGCGCACCAGCTCCTCGAGGAACAGCGCGTTGCCCTCGGACAGCTCGACGATGCGCTCGATCACCGCGAGCTCCGCCGCGGCCCCGAGCGCCTCGCGCACCAGCCGCGCCCGGGCCTTCCTCGCGAGCGGACCGAGCACGAGCCGCTGCGCGCGCCCGACCCACAGCTCGCGGAACCGCTCATCGACCTCCGGCCGGGCGAGCGCGAGCACCAGCAGCGGCCGGTCGGTCAGATCGCGCAGCGCGGCCTCGACCAGCGAGATCGTGCGCGCGTCGCTCCACTGCAGGTCCTCGAGCACGATCACGACCGCCCGGGCCGCGCACATCGCGCGCAGCCACGCCAGCCAGGCGCGCTCGACCTGCTCGGCCAGGGTGGACGGATCGCTGCGCGCGGACCGCAGGATCGCGCGATCGCCGTCGGGGAACGCGATCCCGCACAGCTCGCCGAGCAGCTCCGCCACGCGCAGCGCGTCCTCGCCGGGGACCTGGCGCCGCACCGCGGCGAGCAGCGCCGCGCGCGCATCGTCCGGCGCGGCGGCGTCGGCCACGTCGAGCGCCGGCCGCAGCGCCTGGGCCAGCAACCCACCCGCGGCGCCGCGGATCGGATCGGCGCGGCCGACCAGCACCAGCGGCGGCTCGGTCCCGGCCTCGGTGCGGCGCAGCCACTCGTGGCACAGCCGGGTCTTGCCCTGGCCGGCCGGCGCCACGATCAGCACCGCGCGCGGCGCACCGTCCTCGCGGCACGCGCCGAGCGCGATGTCGAGCGTCGCGAGCTCGGCGTCGCGGCCGACACACGGCGTCGGTCGCCCGAGCAGCGGCCGGGTCGCGTCGGCGGCCAGCGCCGCGCGATCGAGCGCGAACACGCCGCCGCCGAGCTCGCGCACGCGGCAGCGTCCGTCGAGCAGCCCCGCCGACAGCTCGTCGAGCACCACCGCCGCGCCGGTCGCCCGCGCGGCCAGCGCGGCGGCGCGCTCCATCGCCTCGCCGGCCGGCATCGATCCGGTCAGCTGCGTGCGCCCGGTCGCGATCACGATCGCGGCGTCCGGCGCCGCGTCCCGCACGGCAAACGCGCAGCGCACGGCCTGGACCGCCAGATCGGTCGCCGCGCGCGCCCCGGTGGGTTGCAGGACGAACGCCGCCACGACCGAGCCATCCGCGAGCACCGCCGCGTGCGCGTCGTGCCCGGTCACCAGATCGATCAGCGCCGCGCGCTCCTGCAGCGCGGCGGTGGTCGACGGATCCACGGACGGACGCGCCACGCGCACGATGCTCGCCAGCCGCAGCTCGGCTCCCGCCGCGACGGCGAGCACGGCCCGATCGTCCCCGGTCAGCATCCGGCCGAGCGCCTCGGCCACCGCACCACAGCCCGGGAACCGCTCGCCCGGCGCCTTGCGCAGGCAGCGGAGCACGATCGCCTCCAGCGCGGGCGGAACATAGGGATTGAGCGCGGACGGTCGCGGCGGCTGGTCGCGGTCGATCGCGATGAACAGCTCCACGGCGGTGTCGCCGCGGAACGCCCGGCTCCCGGTGACCAGCTCGTGGAGCATGGCGCCGAGCGCGAACACGTCGCTGCGCGCATCCACCGCGTGGCCCTTGGACTGCTCGGGGGACATGTAGGCCGGCGTTCCCATGATGTAGCCGTCGAGCGTCGCGGTCACGCTCGACGTCGACAGCTCGCCGCGCGCGCCCGCGGGCGGCGCGATCAGCTTGGCCAGACCGAAGTCGAGGACCTTGACCGCGCCGGTGTCGGTGATCATCACGTTCTCGGGCTTGAGATCGCGATGCACGATGCCGAGCTCGTGGGCGCGCCCCACGCCGCTCGCGATCGCCTCGCCGATCCGCGCCGCCTCGGCGATCTCGAACGGACCGCTGCGGCGCCGCATCGCCTCGCGCAGCGTGATCCCGGCGATGTACTCGATCGCCAGGTAGTCCAGACCGCGGTCGCTCCCGACGCCGTACAGCGCGGCGACGTTGGGGTGCACGACCGCCGCCGCGGCCCGCGCCTCGCGCCGCAGCCATCGCATGCGCCGGTCGTCGCTCGCGCGCAGCGGTGCCAGCACCTTGAGCGCGACCCGGCGCGACAGCTGCGGATCCTCGGCCTCGTACACGACCGCCATCGCGCCGCGCCCGAGCCGCCGCACGATCCGGTACAGCCCGAGGACCGCGCCCGGCGCCACCGGATCGTCCACCGCCGCCGCATCCCCCGGCACGATCTCGAGCGGCGCGGTGTCCGCGGTGAGCTCGCTCGCCGAGGGCTCGCCGGGCATGGTGGCCGCGGTGCGGTCACCGATCCGGATCGCGAGCGACCGGCACGCAGCGCAGGTCTCGACATGGCGTTCCGCCGCCTCGCGCGCGGCGCCGGCCAGCGCCCCCGCAACCAGATCCCGGATCGTGTCCTCCGACAGGCACTCCACGACGCGCCCTACTATGTAGCGCAGGCGGTCGCAGCGGCGTCAAGAATCTGAAACCGCTCGAGAAGCATGACGATCCGGGCGCTTGCCGGTGACCGGCTCGCGGCTCCCTGGTCGACCTCGTGCGACAGTGCGACGAGACCGGCCGGCCTCAGCGCGACAGGAGGAGCCGCGATCGCGCGAGCGCCGGCCCTGCGTTCGACATTGCGCACGATCCGTCGCCATGCGAGAACGGCCTTCCGTGCTCCGGGCCGTCCAGTACATGGGCATCGCGCGGCGGACGCGACCTGCGTCGCCGTCGGCGCCGTCGGCGCCGTCGTCCGGCACGGCGCAGACCGACCACGTCCACCGAGGGAGTCCACGCCGATGACCACCGCCGCACAGACGCCCTCTCGCTCTCCGCCGGGCGCGGCCTCGGCCGTCGCCCTGGCCGGCTTCGGCGGCGGGGCCGTCGATTTCATCTATGCCAGCTGCGTGGGCCTGATCCACGGCCGCTCCTTCCTGCAGGTCTGGCAGGGCGTGGCGTCGGGCTGGTTCGGCACGGCCGCGGCCGACGGCGGAGGGGCCACCCCAGCGCTCGGCATTGCCACCCACTTCGGCATCGCGATCTGCATGGCGGCCGTCTATGCGCTGGTCGCCGCGCGCGTGCCGCTGCTCTACCGGCGGCCGGTGCCGTGCGGCGTCGCCTACGGCGTGGTGCTCTACGCCGTGATGTACCGGATCGTGCTGCCGCTCCGGTTCCCGGCGGTGTTCCCGCGCTGGGATGGCGCCCAGTCCGTCACCGACATCGCGAGCCACGTCGGCGTGGGCCTCGTCATCGCCATCCTGTTGTCGCGCCGGGCCGCGCGCGCGCCGCGGCGCTGACCTGCGCAGCAGGACGCGCTGCTCGGATGCGAGCTCCGCGATCGCGCGCTTCACGGCGTCGGTGATCGCGCCGGCGTGACGGGCGCGCAGCCACCCGCAATGACGTGGCGTCCCCGGTTGCGCCGCGCGCCCGCGTGTTGTCGTGTATCAGGCATGGCCGCTGGTTCCTACGACGCCGACCAGCTGTGCTACTCCGGCGAGGTCCGGCCGCTGCGCGAGGCGGCGGCGGCGCGGGTCGAGCCTGCCCTGATCGCCGTGCGGGTCCGGGGCGGCGAGGCGATCGACAAGGTCAACGACAAGGAGGCCGAGGTCGTCGCGTCGCTGGTCGCCGCGATCTGCCGGTTCCCCGAGTACGACGGCTGCACGATCGGCGTGATCTCGATGGTCGGCACCGAGAACGCGCTGCTGGTCGACGCGATCCTGCGCCGCCGGCTCACCGTGTCCGAGTACCAGAAGCGGCGCCTTTTGTGCGGCAACGCGTTCCAGTTCCAGGGCGACGAGCGCGACGTGATGTTCCTGTCGCTGGTCGACTCGCCGGCCGCGCTGCCGCTCGCGATGCGCCAGCGCGACGACGCCCGCAAGGTGTTCAACGTCGCCGCCAGCCGCGCGCGCGACCAGCTCTGGGTCGTCCACTCGCTCGACCCCGGCCGCGATCTCAAGGCCGGCGACCTGCGGCTGCGGCTGATCGAGCACGCCGAGGCCGGCGCCCCGGCCGCCCCGGAGATCGACCGCTCCGAGGCCGTGTTCGACTCCGCGCTGCAGGGCGAGCTGTGCCGGATCCTCGGCGGCGAGGGCTACCGCGTGGTGCCCCACTACGCGGTCGGCAGCGACCCGATCGACGTCGTCGTCGACGGTCCGGGCAACGCGCGCGTCGGCATCCTGTGCGACGGTGGCAAGCCGCTGCCCGACCACGATCTGCCCGGCGTGCTCGAGCACCAGATGATCCTCGAGCGCCTGGGCTGGAAGCTGATCCGGATCCGCGCCTCCGAGTACTTCCGCGATCCGAAGAAGGAGCTCGAGCGCCTGCGCCGCCGGCTCGGCGCGCGCGGGGTCAAGCCGGTCGACCCCCGAACGCGCCCGGAGCCGCGGCAAGCCGGCCGAGCCGCCCGGCCCCAGCCTGCACGAGCGCGTCATCCAGCGCGCCGAGAGCATCCGCAGCCGGTGGAACATCGCGCTGCCTCCGCGCCCGGCTCCCGACGCCGCGCCGCCGCCGCCGCCGCCGGATCCGACGTGAGCCGTGCAGATCGGGCGCGCCGAGTCGGCGCGCTGAACGGACTGCAGGGCACGGACCGCGCAAAGCCTTCGATCACATGGATTCTGATCCGGCACCGCGCTTGCTCGTGACCGCAGCATGCGAATCAACTCGTTCCTCGGTGTTCTGACACTGAATCTCGGGCTCTCCCTCGTCACGGCGTGTACCGATCCCATCGAACCGACGACCGCCACCCGCGAATCCGCGGTGACCACCTGTTACAATTTCTCGTCCTTCGCAGGCACCTTCGGGGTCGGTGATGCCGTGATGGCGGCCGACGCCACCGTCAACTTCCAGCAGTTCCAGTGGTCCAGCGGGATATGGACCGCCGGTGGCATCGCGTCGGTGGTCACCTCGACATGGGCAGGCGGAACTCCCGTCAACGAGCTCAACCTGAACAACATCCTGATGCGAGTGACCCCGAACACCCCATCCGCCGGCGTGAACTATCGCTACGCGGATCTCGGCGGCAATGTCAATTTCGGTGTCAACGGGGATTTCCGCAATGTCCTTGATCTCGATACCCTCGATGGCACGGTCGTCGGCGGCTGCGACATCATGGTCACCCGGACGAACTTCCCCGGCGGCTATCGAGGCATCGTCGAGATCATGCCGCAGCCCGGCGTCATGGTCGACCGGTTCAGCGTCGGTGGTCAGGAGTTCTTCGTCGACGACGTCTGCCAGTAGCAGCCGTGGGGCGTGGCGCCGGGGAGAACGCCGGCACGCGAGCTCGCCGGGGGCTGCTGCGCGGATGGGTGTCGGAGCCGCGCCCGCCGAATCACCACCGGCGCCTGCGCGAACGGCGCTCCGACCCCATCCTGCTCGCGGTCGCCCCCGGCGTGCTCGCGTTGACGTCTGGCGATCGCGATCATCCTGCTCACGATCGTCGTCAAGCTGCTGACGCTGTACTGGACGACCCAGTCGATGCGGTCGATGAAGGAGACCGCCGCGCTGGCGCCGCAGCTCAAGGCGCTGCAGGCCAAGTACGCCGACGACCAGCAGCGCCAGCAGGCCGAGCAGATGGCGCTGTACAAGGAGCACGGGGTCAACCCGGTGGCCGGCTGTCTGCCGATGCTCCTGCAGATGCCGATCTGGATCGCGCTGTACGAGGTCGTGATCCACTTCGACAACTCGATCACCGTCAAGGACAACGGCCGCGGGATCCCGGTCGACATCATGCCGGCCGAGAGCAAGCCTGCCGCCGAGGTCGTGATGACAGGCAGACCAGGTGGCCCGGCTGAACCTTGCCGAGCTCCCTCGCGGAGGCGGTTCGACGGCGCCTCAGCGAGCTCGATCTCAAGCCGTGGCGGGAGAAGATGGGGTGTATCCCGAAGGCCGAGGTCGTTGCCAGCGTCGGCCCGAGGCGTTCGAGAACGTGAGTGGCGCGGCAAACGGTCCGGCACGTGGATCGATGGATCAGTCACTCTCGGGACGGCAAAGCATGGCATCGCGCAGGCACTCGTCGATTTCGGTTGACATGGTGATAGCCACTCTCGAGGAGAGGCTCGAGGACGTTCACTTGATCTTGCGCAGCAAGCGCCAGATTGCGATCTGCGCGTGCAACGCGGGCCAGGGGCGAAAATCGAGGTCGACGCATTTTCAGCGCGGGATATCGCAGCACGCAAAGCCGAAATTTCACGTGCTACAGAAGGCACACACGCGAGCCCGTGGGCCCGCGAGAAGGAATGGCGTCATGTTGCTGCACAGCGCAAGCGAGATCGTCGACGACCAGGAGGCACCGAGCGGGGACCATGGCCCGATCGAATGGGTGGAGGTAGACCGCCGGCTGCGCGAGTACGCGCGCCACCGCGCTTCGCTCGACGCCGCCGAGGCCTTCGACCTGCTGCGCGCAGAGCAGCTCAAGCTGCATATCCTGTGCGGCTTCGCCACCATGTACGAGTACCTCGAGCGCAAGCTGGGGTACGGCCCCCACGCGGCGCGCGAGCGAATGCGGGTGGCGCGTACGCTCGCCAGGCTCCCGCAGACCACGGCGGCGCTGGCCCGCGGCGATCTGGCCTACTCGGCGGTGCGCGAGCTGACGCGGGTGGCGACCGCGGAGACCGAGGCGAGCTGGCTGGCTGCCGCCGAGGGCAAGGCGGTGAACGAGATCGAGCGCCTGGTCGCCGGCCACCAGCCCGGCGACCAGCCGGAGGATCCGACGCACCCCGACCTGCGACCCCGCGTGGTGCGGATCGAACTGCCGCCGGAGGTCTACGCGCTGTGGCGGCAGGCGCGCGCGGTGATCGCGACCGAGCGCGGCGCGGAGATCAGCGACGCGGACTTCGTCGAGTCGTTGTGCCGCGGAATGATCACCCCGGGCACGGGCGCGGAAGGTCCGAGCCACCAGATCGCGTACCAGCAGTGCCCGGACTGCCGGCGCGCGACGCAGAACGGCGCGGGGCGGGAGATCGACGTCGCACCCGAGGTCTTCGAGCGCGCGGCGTGCGATGCCAAGGTCCTGGGCTCGCTCGATGCAAGCGCGCCCGAGCGCGCGACGACCACGGTGACGCCGCGGCTGCGCGAGCAGGTGTTCGCGCGCGATCATCACCGCTGCACGGTGCCCGGCTGCCGATCGGCGCGCAACCTGGACATTCACCACATCGTGCCACAGGCCCAGGGTGGATCGCATCATATATGGAATATGACGCTTTTGTGCTCGGGTCATCACCACGCACTGCACGATGGCCTGCTGGACATGCACGGGCGGGCGCCGTACGAGATCGCGTTTCGCTGGGTGTATGGCCCACCGCTGCCGGTCGGGCTCGCCCCCGAGGCACGGTCGGTGATGATCGCCGAGCGCATCGCCGAGATCTTCAGCGGGTTGTTGCCGAGCACCGAGACCTCGCCGACGCAGGCTGGGAACCGCACGCGTCCCAGCCGGGACGGCGGCCCGGTGGGGGTCACCTGACGGCGAGAGATCGATGGCATGGCGAAGGTCCCGACCGCTTCCGGACGGACACGCGACCCGCTGATCTCCAGCGCCAGCTCGCCGGCCTCACTACACTCGAGGCCAGCGTCCGGACCGCGCTGCGCGGACTCCACGTCGCGTGCCCGATCCGCGCGGGATCCCAGCCTGCCGGCGATCCGGATCTCACCACCGCGCGCATCCTTGTCCAGCTCTGCGACGAGCTCCTGCTTGGCATTGACGAGCTTCGTCGGCAAGCTGTCGCCGCGGAGGTCCGACTCGTGCCGTACACCGTTCCCGTCGATCCGCAGCACCCACTTCGAGCCCTTGCAGGTCAACCAGTCCGGCGCCGGCTCGACGGTTCCCGTGGCCACCAGGTCGTCGCGCTTGCCGTCCTCATCGGAATCCTCGTCGTATGCGGTGACGAGCATCCCTGCCCGTAAGGCAACCGGCAGGCCGTCTGGGTCCCGGCACGTATCTTCGTGTGACAGACACAAGATGTCCCCAAACAACCCGTTGAAGTCGGCACGGACGCGGCTCGGCATGGGCATCTCGAACTATCCCATGCCGCAGCCGATCGGCTGCTCCGCCTGCTCGTCGCGATGCTGAAGAGCGGCACCCTCTTCGACCGCGCACTGGCGATCAGCCGGCGAGGACCTCGGCACCGTGCTCGGTCACCGCGACGGTGTGCTCGACGTGCGAGGCCAGACTGGCGTCGGCCGTGACCACGGACCAGCGATCGTCGAGTAGCCGCACCGCGCCATCGCCGAGGGTGAACATCGGCTCGATGGCGATCGTCATGCCGGGCTTGAGCCGGCGGCCGGTGCCGGGCTTGCCGTGGTTGGGGACCGGTGGATCCTCGTGCATCCTCCGGCCGACGCCATGGCCGACGAAGTCGCGCACCAGGCCGTAGCCGCCGCCCGCCGCGACGCTCTCGATCGCCGCGCCGATGTCGCCGAGCCGGCTCCCCGGGCCGCACGCTGCGATCGCCTGCGCGAGCGCTTCGCGGGTGGCGTCGAGCAGGCCGCGCGCCGGCGCGCTGATCACGCCGACGGCGAGGGTCCGCGCCGCGTCGGCGCAGTAGCCGTCGCGGTAGCAGGCGAAGTCGATGCCGATGATGTCGCCTTCGCGCAGCACCTCGCGCGGCGACGGAATGCCGTGGACGACGACGTTGTTGATCGACGTGCACAGCACGGCGGGATAGGGCGGCGAGTTGCCCGGGTTGTAGCCGAGGAACGCCGAGGTCGCGCCGAGCCGCGCCATCTCGCGTGCGGCGATCCGCTCGAGCTCGGCGGTCGTCGTCCCCGGGACGCAGGCAGCTTCGACGGCATCGAGCACGACGCGGGCGATCGCACCGGCGCGCCGCATCTTCGCGAGCTCCAGGGCATTCTTGATGACGATTCCCATGCGCGGCAGGATGCCATGCGCGCCGGGCATCCGGCGGAGGCTCACCGATCAGGGCGGATCACCAGTTCGTCGTCCAGACCTTGCCGCCGGATGAATGGGCATGCTCCCGGTACTGCAACACGACGATGGCTTCCTCAGGCCCGAAAACGCAAACAAGCCGGCGATCGATGGACCGCCGGGGAGAACATCCACGCCCATCGTCCGGCAGGTCACTCGTCCAGGGCCCGTCAGGCGCCGGACTGGGGGCGTTCAGGCGGACCGCGCGCCATCGGCGTGCAGCAGGCGCGCTCGATCGGCTCGAGCGCGATCGCGGCAACGACGAACGTCTCCTGGCGGTCAACGGGTAGGGGGGCGGTGATCGGCGGCGTTGCAGGCCGGATCGCCGCGGCGTGATGCGCAAGGCTGCCGTTGCCGTGGCTCGTGGTTCCGAGTCGAGGACGACCATCGTGGGAGGCACCGCGTCGCGTGCGTGGTGGACGCGAGGTGGTGTGGTCACCGCCGAGGTAGTGAAGCGAGCCGTTGTCGTGGACGTGGGTCAGGTCGTCCAGGGACTCGATGAGGACCATGCCGCCGAGGTCATGCCGGTGGGGCGCCAGGAGGTCGTGCAGACCCTCGTGGACCGCCGGCAGCCCGACCACCGAGACGATCCAGAGCAACGCGGCGAGCAGCGCCAGGCGCTGGCGGCGCGCTCGCAGCATCGCTCGGGTCCGGATCATCTCCACGCTGCATCTACGAGCGAGCGCATCGACCGGATCGCTGCGACGGCTGTCATTCGGCGAGCGAGAAGGTCAAGCTTGTCCACCAGCTCCGCCAGTCGGCGCCCGGCCGGTCGCTTGGCTCCATGTGGACCAGGCGGATCATCCAGTCGCCGCCGCAGTCGATGCGAAACGTGGCGCGGCCCTGCGCGTCCGTCCGGAGCCGCTGCGGCTGGATGTCGCCGTGGAAGCGGTTCGCGGCGGCGATCGCTTGCCGCGCCAGTGGCTTGCCGCGGAACAGCACCTGCACGGTCAGGGTGCCGCCAATGGCGACGCTGTAGGGGTTCGCGGCGGGAACGATCTGATGCGAGACGGTTCGCAGCGACGTACCGCGCTCGCGCGCGATCGCGACGACGCGCTTGCCATCGATGAGGCCGGTGAGCACGGCGCGCTCGGCGCCGCTCAGGCTCTCGGGGAGCCGACCGACCGCCGGTAGCCGTGCGATCGACGCGGACCCGCTCTACCACGTGATCTCGACCCTGGACTTTGCGGGCAACCGGATCACGAACCTTCGCCAGTACCTTGAGCAGCGCGCCGGGTCGTTCGGGCACGTCAACGGCGAGGATCCGTGCGTGATCACCGGTACCCCCGACGTCCGTTGAGTCAACCCTCGCGTGCAGCGTGTTCGGCTGGCTGACGCTGCGGCCCACCTTGTCGCAAACAAGGCTGCTGCGAGGTGCAATCGTTACCTTCGCAGTCGCGCTGAGCGCATACGCACGGCGAAATCTGCCCCACGTCGTTTCTCGTCGACTGGCCGCACCACCTTTGTTAGGGTGCACGCACGATCGGCGGGCGGTGGTCGCGCTCCAGCCGCCCGGATCTGAAAGGGGAGCCAATCGGCATGGTGCCTACGAGTGATCGCGAATGGACCGAGCTCGCGCAGCGTGCCGCGCGCGCGTTCGCCGCGATTCCCAACGTGCACAGCGTGGGCGTCGGTGGACGTCGCCGCGACAACCGACCGACCGGCGAGCCGGTGCTCGTCGTGCTGGTGAGCGAGAAGCTGCCGCGCGAGCGGCTGGCATCTCACGCGCGGGTCCCGGCGGTGTTCGAGGGCGTGGCGACCGACGTCGTGCAGGCGGGACGGCCCCGGCTGGCCACGGCGCCGGCGGGCGCGACGTGGGGCGGACCCTATGATGACGATGGCGGACGCCATCGCCCGCTGCGCGGCGGCAGCCGGATCAGCGGCGCGGCGATGAAGGAGTTCTTCGGCACGCTCGGGTTCTTCATGAGGTGGGACCTCCCCAGCCCGCTGATCCTCGCGATCACGACCCACCACACCCTGTTCGGTGCGGCCGGCACCGAGGTCGCGTCACTGGAAGTCGGCCAGCCGAAGCCGTCGCACAGCTCGTGGAACTGCTGTCGCGGGGTGTTCGGCGACTACCTGACCGGGGTGCGCGACGCGTCGATGGACGCCGCCGCGATCGTGCTGTTCGGACAGCAGGAGTACTATGCGCAGATCGACGAACTCGGAGTCGTGACTGGCACGCACGACGTGACGCAGGCGGAGGCCAACGGCGGCAGCTACGCGGTGCGCAAGCGCGGCTCGGGCACCGGGCAGACCGGCGGCAACATGCACGCGATCAACCTCACGTCGACCGACGGGACGATCCAGAACTACATGTCGATCCTCCCCAACGCCGCGTCGAGCGGCCGGCCCACGTTCGCCGATCACGGCGACTCGGGTGCGGCGGTGGTCAACGACGCGGGCGAGCTCGTGGGCCTTTTGTGGGGCATCGGTGATGACCCGGCCCAGATCGACATCGGCTGGGGCTATGCGTGGCCGATCAGCAACGTGATCTCGCGGCTCAGCGGCTCGGGCGGCGGCTTCGACCTCATCCTCGAGGTGGCGAGCACGCCCGACGAGAAGCGGATCTCGCCCGGCCCACCGGCGGCGAGCGGCGTCAGCGCGGGCGCACCGCCGATCGTGCACCGGCTGGAGGCCGATCTGGCGCACATCCCCGAAGGCCAGCGGCTGACCGCGCTGTGGCTCAAGCACATGGACGAGCTCGGCCAGATCGTGACGCGCAGCAAGCGCACCGCGGTGCTGTGGCAGCGCAGCGGCGGTGCGGCGCTGCTCCAGTGCATGCTGCGCATGGCCCACGATCCGCGCGTCGTGTTCCCGACCCAGATCGACGGCCGGCCGATCGAGGCCTGCGTGGCCGAGGTGATGCAGCTGTTCGCGCGCCATGGCAGCCCGGAGCTGCAGCGCGATCTCGAGACCTTCCGCGGCATGGTGCCACCGCTCGGTGGGCGGTCGTACGACGACCTGCTCGTCGAGCTGGCGATGCCCCACAGCGCGATCGATCTGCGGAGGGGGCGGTGATGCCGGACGCCACGGAAGCCGAGCTGGCGGCCAAGGTCCATCGCGCCCAT
>DATAPF010000522.1:0-11816 GCA_036265355.1 Kofleriaceae bacterium
TCGCGAGCTCGGCGAGGATCGTCAGCGCGACCGAGAACCTCGGCGCGGCGCGCAGGTGGTGGAGCAGCGTGCGCAGATCACAGCCGGGGATGTACTCGGTGACCAGGAACGCGCCGCCGTCGAACAGATCGAAGTCGAGGATCTGCACGATGTTGCGGTGGTGCAGGCCGGCCGCGATCCGCGCCTCGTCGACGAACATCAGCGCGATCCGCTCGTCGGCGACCAGCTCGGTGCGGATCGCCTTGATCACGACCGGGCGGGAGAACCCGTGCGCTCCCACCACCCGGCCGAGGTAGACCTCGCCCATGCCGCCGCGCGCCAGCAGCTGGTCGATCGGGTATCTGCCGAGCGCGGTCAGCACGACGGGGCGAGCAAAGCGAGACGGGAGGTAAGGACCCCGACGCCTCTTACGGCGGGGCGGGGCGCAGAGCCCCCGTGGGAGCGATGATGCCACGGCAGCGACGGCCACTGGGCCTGCCACGGGCCCCTGGCAGACGGAGTTGCGGTGCGGCGCATTCACCCTGCGATCGGCGTGTCATGTCGGTGACTTCGCCCGCAGTCGACGTGGCACGGATCGCGCACCTACGGCGATCGTCTCGAGGCCCTTGCATCGCAAGCCCCTCGACCCTGGCGCCGGCCGCGGCGCCAGGCCACGTTTTCGGGGTCGCCCGCGTCCGGATGTGCCCCGGCGCTCTCGGATCGCTCAGTGCAGCGCCGCGGCGAGCTCGGCGTAGGTCGGCCAGTCGCCGCGCTTGTCCTCCAGGTGCCGCCACTGCACCACGCCGTCGCGCCCGACCACGAACGTCCCCGGGCTCGGGCTTTCGGCGCCGGCGACGCGCACGCCCCACGCGGTCGCCGCCGCGAGCCCAGGATCGGTGAGCAGCGTCACCCCGGGCGCCTTGGGCTGCAGCGCCGCCATGTCGGCCACGCTGTCGGCGGCGATCGCGACGATCCCGATGTCGCGGTGGGCGAGCTCGTCTGCGTGGTTTGCCAGCTCACCGAGCCAGACGACGCAGCTGTGTCACCAGAACCCGCGGTAGAACACGACCACGGTCTGCGCGTGCTGGTGCACCCGATCGGCGAGCGCGACCTTGCCGCCCGTCGTCCCGACCAGCTGCGCCTCGGGAGCCTGGGCACCGACCGCGATCGCGCTCGCCTCCGCCTGGACCTGCGCCACGTCGGTGGGCGAGGATCGGTGGCTGCAGCCCGGCGCCGCGGCCAGCCCCAGCCCCAGACCCAGCGACAGCAGGAGGCCGCGGCTCGTCATGGCAACAAGCTACGCGACGCGCGGCGCCGCCGCCAGCGATCGACCCGGATCTCCGCGGCCTGCGCGACCGCCCGTCGGGGCGACGCCGTGGGCTTCCCCCGGTAGGCTTGCGCCGTGCTCTACGCGGCGATCGCAGACACCAGCAAGCAGCTGGTCGAGACCTCCTCGCGCAAGAAGAAGATCGAGCGGCTCGCCCGCCTGCTCGGCGAGCTCGCGCCCGAGGAGCGCCCGATCGCCGCGCGCCACCTGTCGGGCGATGTCACCCACAAGCTCGGGATCGGCTACGCGACCGTCGGCGAGCTGCACGGCCAGGTCACCCCGGCGCCGGCGGCGTCGCTCACCGTGCTCGACGTCGATCGCCGGTTCGCCGCGATCGCGGCGATGCAGGGCGCGGGATCGAGCAAGGCCAAGCGCGACGCGTTCGGCGAGATGCTCGCCGCGGCGACCGCCGCCGAGCAGGCGTTCCTCGGTGCGCTCGTGGTCGGCGAGCTTCGCCAGGGCGCGCTCGACGCGCTGGTGGTCGACGCGATCGCCGCCGCGACCCGGCTCGATCCGCGCACCGTGCGCACCGCGTACATGCTCGCCGGCGACGTCGGCGCGGTCGCCGCCGCGGCGCTCGGCGAGGGCGCCGCCGGGCTGGCGCGGATCGGCCTGCGCGTGTTCCAGCCGATCCTGCCGATGCTCGCCCAGACCGCCGACACCGCGGGCGAGGCGCTCGCCAGCTTCGGCGGTCCGGCGGCGCTCGAGCTCAAGCTCGACGGCTTCCGGGTCCAGATCCACAAGGACGGCGAGCGGATCCGCGTGTTCTCGCGCGCGCTCAACGACGTCACCGCCCAGGTCCCCGAGGTCGTCGCCGCGACCGCCCAGCTCCCCGCCGGCCGGTTGATCCTCGACGGCGAGGCCAGTGCGTTCGGGCCGAGCGGCCGGCCGCTGCCGTTCCAGGACACGATGCGGCGCCAGGGCCCGCTCCGGCTCACCCTGTTCGACGCTCTGCTGGTCGACGATCAGACGCTGCTCGTGAGCCCGGCGCGCGAGCGGTTCGCCGCGGTCGGCGCGCTCGCGCCCGCGCTCGCCGTGCCGCGGCTGATCACCGCCGATGCCGCCGAGGCCAACGCCTACTTCGAGACCGCGATCGGCCAGGGCCACGAGGGCGTGATGGCCAAGGCGCTCGACGCGCCGTACGACGCGGGCAACCGCGGCGCCGCGTGGCTCAAGATCAAGAAGGTGTATCGCCTCGATCTCGTCGTGCTCGCCGCCGAGTGGGGCTCGGGCCGCCGCCGCGGCTGGCTGTCCAACATCCACCTCGGCGCGCGCGACGGCGCCGGTGGCTGGGTCATGCTGGGCAAGACCTTCAAGGGCATGACCGACGAGACGCTGGCCTGGCAGACCGCGCAGTTCCTGGCCCGCGAGGTCGATCGCGACGGCCACATCGTCCACGTCCGCCCCGAGCTGGTCGCCGAGATCGCGTTCAACGATGTCCAGCGCTCGTCGCGCTACCCCGGCGGTTTCGCGCTCCGGCTCGCCCGCGTCGTGCGCTACCGCGACGACAAGACCGCGGCCGAGGCCGACACGATCGACGCCGTGCGCGCGATCGCGGTCCGCGACGGCGTGGTCCCGGAGTGAGAAAATGACCGAACCGGGGAGCCTCATCTTGAAAAGTCGCTGCAGGGAGCAATTTGACTAAATTTAGTCCGAGAGCTAAATTTAGTCAGGTGACTTTCCAGAACCCATTCACGCCGGGCGCGGGACATCCTCCGCCGTACCTCGCAGGACGCGAGACCGAGAAGGAGGAATTCCTCCGGCTGCTGGAGCAGGAGACCATCTTCGACAACCTCGTCCTGACCGGGCTCCGCGGCATCGGCAAGACCGTGCTGCTCGATCAGTTCCGCCCGCTGGCAACCCGCGCCCACTGGCTGTGGGTCGGCAGTGACCTGTCGGAGGCATCCAGCGTCGACGAGGAGCGCCTGGCGACCAGGCTCCTCACCGACCTTGCTGTCGTGACGTCTGGGATCGAGGTGACCAGCGGCCGTTCCGCGATCGGATTCGGCAAGGCGAGCGGAACCCCACGCTACGAGAGCCTCGACTACTACTCGCTACGCGCAATCTATGACCAGACACCGGGCCTGATCTCCGACAAGCTCAAGCGGGTGTTCGACGTGGTCTGGGAGGTCGTCTCGACGCTGGATCAGCCGATCCCAGGGATCGTGTTCGCCTACGACGAGGCGCAGAATATGTCCGACCATCCGGTGAAGCAGCAGTTCCCGCTCGCGCTGCTGCTGGACGTCTTTCAATCGATCCAGCGCCGCGGGATCCGGTTCCTGCTCGTCCTGGCTGGCCTGCCGACCTTGTTCCCCAAGCTCGTCGATGCTCGCACCTTCGCCGAGCGCATGTTCCGCGTCGTGTTCCTGAAGCGGCTCGACGACCATCACTCGAGGGAGGCCATCCTGCGTCCGATCGACGCCAAGCAGTGCCGGGTCCGCATCGACGACAAGTCGCTCCATGCGATCATCAGGCACGCGGGGGGATATCCTTACTTCATCCAGTTCATCTGTCGCGAGGTGTACGATTCGTTTCTCTCCAACTTCCAGCGAACGCAGCGCTACGGACCGGTTCCGATCGCGGAGATCACGCGCAAGCTCGACGCGGACTTCTTCGCCGGGCGGTGGAACCGCGTGACGGACCGGCAGCGCGACCTGCTCTATGTCATCGCTGCCCTGGAGACCAGCGACGACGAGTTCACGGTCGCAGAGATCGTGGAGAAGTCGCGTTCGCTCGGCGAGAAACCGTTCAGCAGCAGCCACGTGAACCAGATGCTCGTCGCGCTCGTCGCCTCGGGCCTGGTGTACAAGAACCGGCACGGTCGCTACTCGTTTGCGGTTCCGCTGTTCGGGGGCTTCGTGCTCCGGCAGATGTCCGCGGCATCCTGAGCGAGTGGTCCGGGTCAGCGCAGGTTGATCGGCGAGATCGCGGCGCGCAGCGTGGTGCCGGGTGGCCGGCTGCTGGTCAGCTGGAAGAACGCCGCGTTCAGGTCGTGCCGGACCGCGTCGTAACCCGCCACCGCATCGCTCTCGAGCGAGAAGCCGGTGATGGTGACCGTGTCGGTGGAGGTCGGCATCACGCTGCCGACCTCCGGGGGGAGCCTGGGCAGGACGAGGTCGGCGGCGACCGGGGAGAACACCGTCCACGTGAACGAGGTCTGCGCGCCCGAGACGGGGTCGGTGCGGCGGTAGGTCGCGGCCAGCCGGACGAGATCCGGCGCGGCGGTCGTGGTCCCGGTCGGATCGGTCGGGACGAGGAGCTTTCCGCTCGCGGCGTCGAACGTCGGCGTGCCGAGCCAGGGCAGCAGCGTCGTGCTGAGGTCGAGCCCGTAGGACGCGGCGCTGCCCGAGATCGACTGGCGCACGATCTGGCGCGCGCGAGAGGCGATGGCGAGCTGGGTGTCGATCAGCGCGCTGCTGCCGATCACGCCGGCGACGGTCATGACCTGGGTCGCCGCCGGAGGGGCCGCGATCGGGGGGCTGGCCGACAGCCCGAAGCCGTCGGGGACCGTGCGCGTCATCCCCAGGCTGGTGATATTCGCATTGACGTTGGTGTACGAGCCGGTGAAGGTGCGCGGCGCCTGATACGTGCCGGTGACCGTCGCCGTGCCGTTGACCACGAACGGCAGGCCGGTCTTGCCGATGACCGCGATCGGGTTTCCGTTCCCGTCGTTGGCCTGCACGACGATCTCCATCGTGTCCAGCTTGCAGGTGTTGTTGAACGACAGCGTCACCGACGCCGGCGGCGGGCCACCGGCCGGCGGCGGGAACGAAGACCCGGTGCCGCACGGTCCGCCGACCGTGTAGCTCGCAGGCGTGACCTGGGTGTACGCCGGGAACGAGACCGTGACGTTGCCGATCGCCATGGTATCGGGCGTCTTGACGCCGAGGATCAGGTCGTCGCCGGGCTGGACGGCGAGCACGCTCTGGATCTGGTACGCGCTGGTCTGCAGCGCGACCGACGTCACGCTGCCGCCGGGCAGCAGGTCGGCGTCCGCCTTGCCGCCGGTGTCGGTCGCGGCGCGCTTGACGAGCGTGCCGTCGGGATCGAGGAACACCACGCTGGCGCCGACCGCCGGTGCGCCGGTGCCGCTGGGATCAAGCACGGTGACGTGGACAGTCCCGCGGGTCGCGGCGTCCGGGGCCGGCGAGGCGTCCGGCAAGTGCCCCGGGTTCCCCACGCTCCCGCACGCGAGGCAGATCGTGAGAGGCAATACAAGTCGATAACTGCAGCACATCGCTGCATGTTACGCGGTCAGTTGCCGGTTATTCCCGAAAATGTTTGCGACCTGCCTCACATCTGTTGCTCAGCTGCGTGCCGAGGCCTGGCGGATCCGGCCCAGTAACGCGGCCTTGGCGGTCGCGGGCAAGAACGACGCGCGCGCGGCGTTCTCGGCCACGGCGACCAGCTCGGCGGGGGTGAGGTCGAGGGCGGCCGCGGTCGCGCGGTAGTTGTCGGCGACGTAGCCGCCGAAGTACGCCGGGTCATCGGAGTTGATCGTGACCGCGACGCCGCGGCGCAGCAGGCGCGCGAAGTTGTGGGCGCGCAGATCCGACACGACGCACAGCTTGAGGTTGGACAGCGGGCACACGGTGAGCGGCACGCCGTCGCGGACCAGGCGGTCGACCAGGGCGGGGTCCTCGTCGCACCGCACGCCGTGGTCGATGCGCTCGACGCGGAGGAGGTCGAGCGCCTCGCGGACGTAGCCGGCCGGGCCCTCCTCGCCGGCGTGGGCGACCGCGTGGAGGCCCAGGCTGCGCGCGCGGGCGAACACGCGCTCGAACTTGCTCGGCGGGTTGCCGCGCTCGCCGGAGTCGAGGCCGACGGCGATGAACTCGCGGCGGAACGGCAGGGCGGCGTCGAGCGTGGCCTGGGCGTCGTCCTCGGACAGGTGGCGCAGGAAGCACAGGATCAGCTCGGAGGTGATGCCGTAGCGGCGCAGCGCGTCCTCCATCGCGTCGCGCAGCCCACCGAACACGACGTCGAGCGCGACCCCGCGCGCGGTGTGAGTCTGAGGGTCGAAGAACAGCTCGGCGTGGACGACGTGGTCGGCGTGGGCGCGGGTGAAGTACGCCATCGCCAGGGCGTAGAAGTCGCGGCGATCGCGCAGGACGCTGCACCCCGCGTAGTAGAGGTCGAGGAACGACTGGAGGTCGGAGAACTGGTAAGCGGCGCGAACATCGGCCACCGAGCGGTAGGGCAGGCTGATGCCGTGTTTTGCCGCGAGGCTGAACATCATCTCGGGCTCGAGGGTGCCCTCGATGTGGAGGTGGAGCTCGACCTTGGGGAGGCGGCGGATCAGGCGGTCGCGGGCAGGGTCGATTGCGGTCACGGTGGGCAACCTTACTACTTGCCGCTCGTCGGGGACGTGGGTACGGTCGCCAACCCGATGACCGACGACGCAGCCCCCGAGCCCACCGCGGTGCCGACCCCGCCGATCCAGTACGACCCGGTCCCGGCCGTGGCGCGAGAGCTCGGGCTGGCGCCCGCTGCGGTCGCCGCGGTGGTCGCGATGCTCGACGACGGCAACACGGTGCCGTTCATCGCGCGCTACCGCAAGGAGCGGACCGGCGGGCTCGACGAGGTCCAGATCCGCGCGATCGAGGAGCAGCGGACCTACGTCGTCGAGCTCGAGGCCCGGCGGGCGGCGATCCTGGCGTCCGTCGCCGAGCAGGGCAAGCTCACGCCCGAGCTCGAGGCCAAGCTGCGGGCGGCGCGCGGCAAGTCGGAGCTCGAGGACCTGTACGCGCCGTACCGGCCGCGCCGCAAGACCCGGGCGTCGGTCGCGCGCGAGCGCGGGCTCGAGCCGCTGGCGCAGCGGATCCTCGCGCAGGGCGACGTCGGCGACCCGGCGGCCGAGGCCGCGGCATTCGTCGGCGAGGCGGTGGCGAGCGCCGACGACGCGCTGGCGGGCGCGCGCGACATCGTCGCCGAGGTGCTGGCCGACACCGCGGAGATCCGCGCGTTCGCGCGCCGCGAGTACGCCGAGCACGGTGAGCTGGGGTCCGAGGTCGTGCCGGGCAAGGCCGACGAGCCGACCAAGTTCGAGCAGTACTACCAGTTCAAGGAAGCGGTGAAGTCGATCCCGTCGCACCGCTTCCTGGCGATCCGGCGCGGCGAGGCCGAGGGCGTGCTGCGCGCGCACGTCACGGTCGACACCGCGCGGGTCGAGGCCGGGATCCTGCGGCTGGCCCGGCTCGACGATGGCTCGCCGTGGGCGGGCCAGCTCCGCCAGGCGGCGGCCGACGCGCTCAAGCGGCTGCTGGCGCCCAGCGTCGAGAACGACGTGCGCGCCGAGCTCAAGCAGCGCTCGGACAGCGGCGCGGTCGAGATCTTCGCCGGCAACCTGCGCAACCTGCTGGTCGCCGCGCCGCTCGGCTCGGCGTCGGTCGTCGGCGTCGATCCGGGGCTGCGCACCGGCTGCAAGTGCGCGGCGATCGACGCGACCGGCAAGTTCCTGGGCACGGTGACGGTGTACATCACGCAGGGCGACGCCCAGCTCGCCCGGGCCAAGGACGACTTCCTCGCGTTCGTCGCGCGGTTCACGCCGCGCGCGATCGCGGTGGGCAACGGCACCGGCGGCCGCGAGGCGGAGGCGTTCATCAAGCGCGCGCTCGGCGACGCCGGACTGCGCGGCGAGGCCCCCGACGACAGCAACGGCCATGCCGGCGCCGGGCCGTTCGTCGTCCAGGTCAACGAGGCCGGGGCGAGCGTGTACTCGGCGTCGGACCTGGCGCGCGAGGAGTTCCCCGAGCTCGATCTGACGATCCGCGGCGCGATCTCGATCGCCCGCCGGCTCCAGGATCCGCTCGCCGAGCTGGTCAAGATCGAGCCCAAGTCGATCGGCGTCGGCCAGTACCAGCACGACGTGCACCAGCCTCTGCTGGTCAAGAAGCTCGGCGACGTGGTCGAGGACTGCGTCAACCGCGTCGGGGTCGAGCTCAACACCGCGAGCGCGCAGCTGCTCGGCTACGTCGCCGGCATCGGCAAGGCGCTGGCCAGGAAGATCGTGCTGCACCGCGACGGCCATGGCGCGTTCGCGTCGCGCGCTCAGCTGATGGACGTCTCGGGGCTGGGGCCCAAGGCGTTCGAGCAGGCCGCGGGCTTCCTGCGGATCGCCGGCGCGGCGTTTCCGCTCGACCGCTCGGCGGTCCACCCCGAGCGCTATCCGCTGGTCGAGCAGATCGCGCGCGATCTCGGGGTCGAGCTGCCCGAGCTGATCGGCAACCAGGAGCTGATCGACAAGATCGACTTCTCGAGGTACGCGACCGACGAGATCGGCGAGCCGACCCTGCGCGACATCGCGACCGAGCTGGTCAAGCCGGGCCGCGATCCGCGCGCCGAGTTCTCGCCGCCGCGGTTCCGCGACGACGTGACCGCGATGGAGGACCTCAAGGTCGGCATGGTGCTGGAGGGCATCGTGACCAACGTGACCGCGTTCGGCGCGTTCGTCGACATCGGCGTCCACAACGACGGCCTGGTCCACGTGTCCCAGCTCGCCGAGCAGTTCGTCAAGGACCCGAGCGAGGTGGTCAAGGTCGGCCAGAAGCTGACCGTCCGCGTGCTCGAGGTCGACAACCAGCGCAAGCGGATCGCGCTGTCGGCCAGGAAGGGCCAGCCTCAGCAGCGCGCGCCGCGGCGCAACGAAGCCGGGAACGAGGGCGGCGGCCAGCGCCCGCCGCGCAACCGCAACCGCGGCCGAGGCCAGGGGCAGCCCGCGGGGCAGGGCGCGCACGGTGGCGAGCCGCGCGAGCACGCACAGGCCGCGCCGGGGCCCGGCACCGAGGGGCACGCCCAGGGCGGGCAGCCGGGCCACGGCGGTCAGGGGCAGGACCAGGGACGGCCGCGGCGTGAGGACCGCCGCGGCGGCCGGGAGGTTCGCCAGTGGGCCGACCGGGCCGAGCGCCACGACGGCCCACCGCCGGCGCACGGCGATGCGCCGCCGGGAGATCGGCCGCCACCGGAGGCGCGCGGCGGCCGTGGTCCGCAGGGCGACCGGCGCGACCATCGCGGACCGCAGGGCGACCGGCGCGACAACCGGGGACCGCAGGGCGACCGGCGCGACCACCGCGGACCGCAGTACGGCGGACCGCAGCACGGCGGACCGCAGCACGGCGGACCGCAGTACGGCGGATCGGAGCACGGCGGACCGCAGCACGATCGCGGCCCGTGGCCGGACGATCGCGGCCCGCGGCCAGATGATCGCGGCCCGTGGCCGGACGATCGCGGCCCGCGGCCGGATGATCGCGGCCCGCGGCCGGATGATCGCGGCCCGCGGCCGGATGATCGCGGCCCGCGGCCGGATGATCGCGGCCCGCGGCCGGACGATCGCGGCCCGCCGGGCCAGGGCCGGCGCGACGACCGCGGCCCCGGCGATCGCGGGCGGCCGGGCGACCGCGGCCCGCGCCGCGATGACCGCCGTCCCGACGAGCCGGCGCAGGGCTGGGGCGTCTCCGGGTTCACCAACAACCCGTTCTCCAAGCTGCAGGGCAAGGGCAACAAGGGCCGGCCGTAGCGCGTAGGGCCCGGGAGAACGCGTACACGCGAGCTCGCCGTGGGCTGCTGCGCGGATGGGGCCGGGACCGCGCCCGCCGAATCACCACCCGTCCTGCGCGGGCGGCGCGAGGTATCTGCGGGACAACACTTCGCGATCGGCTTCTACGGCGGCCTCGGCGAGCGCGAGTCGGTCGCAGCCGCGTACGCGCAGGGGTCCGCTGCGATCCGTCTCCAGGGGCTCGCCGATCGCCCCAAGCTCGCCGTTCGCGCCGGCATCGATGCCGGCAAGCTCGTCCTGGCCGCGGACCCGGTGGAGCGGAGCAAGACAGATCCGCTCGATTGAACGGTTCCGCAGGTCGTGACCGGAGGCGGGGTCGGCACGGACCCTGGGTAACCCGTCCGCGTCGCCGCCACGGGCGGGGTTTCGAGTTCACGGCAGGAACGAGCACGACATGCGCGCTTCCGCGTCGCGGTTCGTACCCAACGCGGCGGTGGGACGTGTGACAGGTGGCAACAGGCCGGCGGTGGCGGCTGGCATTCCACGTGGGGGCGTGCTGCCTGCGGTCGGCTGCGAGGGCTGCAGGTGGAGACTGGCACAGACTGGCACCCACCTGGGCGCGGTGGTGGCGCGGTGTCCAGGCGATTCCGCGGAATCGTCGTCGGATGCGTCGGACCGCTACCATGGCGGGCGGAAGCAAGCGGGTCCGAAGGGCAGCCTTCGAAGCGATCGCGGGACGTCAACGCGAGCTCGCCGTGGGCGACCGCGAGCAGGATGGGGTCGGACGCCGCGACCGTGATTACGATTGGCGCTCGTTGCCCCCGCACATACCTAACGCGGTCCGCGCAAGCGCCGGTGGTGATTCGGCGGGCGCGGCTCCGACGCCCATCCGCGCAGCAGCCCACGGCGAGTCGCGTGTGCGCGTTCTCCCGGGCGCCATCTGCTACGGGTCTTCTCTTGTCGGCAGAGATCCGCCACGATCGCGGCATGTCCGGGTCAGCGTCCAGCTCCATCGCAGTGCGCGATGCGCGCGACGCCGACATGGCGGCGGTCCAGGCGATCTACGCGCACCACGTGCTGCACGGCCTGGCGACGTTCGAGGAGGTGCCGCCGTCGGTCGACGAGCTGATCGCGCGGCGGGCGGCGGTGATCGGCGCCGGGCTGCCCTACCTGGTCGCGGAGCACGCCGGCGCGGTGGTGGGGTACAGCTACGCGTCGGCGTACCGGCCGCGGCCGGCCTACCGCTTCGCGATCGAGGACTCGGTCTACGTCGCCGACGGCATCGCCGGGCGCGGCATCGGCGCGTCGCTGCTCGCGGCCCTGATCGCGCGCTGCGAGGTCGGCCCGTGGCGGCAGATGATCGCGATCATCGGCGACACCGGCAATGCCGCGTCGATCGCGCTGCACCGGCGGCACGGCTTCGGCCTGGTCGGTACGCTGCATGGGGTGGGCTTCAAGCTCGGCCGCTGGGTCGATACGGTGCTGATGCAGCGCGCGCTGGGGCCGGGGGCCGCCGCGCTGCCGGGCCACGACCTGGGCAACGATCCCCAGGACACGCGATGACCTGGAAGCGGCGGCTGCGACGGGCCGACGTGGAGTCGAAGCAAGCCCGGGGCGTCTCGCTGGATGCGTAGCTCAATCGCCGGCGGGCCGGGCGCCGAGCAGGCGGGCGGTGAACGCGGTCGCCGGCGCTGCCTCGAGCGCGGCCAGCTCGCCGCGCTGGACGACGCGGCCGCGCTCGACGACGACGACCGGCGCGCCGAACGCGCGGACGTCGTCGCGATCGTGGAGGATGACGATGAACGGCCGGTGCTGCGCCCGGAGCTCCTCGACCAGGAACGCGCGCACGCTCTGGCGCGACTCGACGTCGAGCGCGGCGAGCGGCTCGTCGAGCAGGAGCGCGCGCGGCGCGGGGGCCAGCGCGCGGGCGAGGGCGACGCGCTGCTGCTCGCCGCCCGACAGCGCGCCGGGGTGGCGATCGGCGACCGCGCCGACGCCGAGCCGGCCGAGCAGCGC
>DATAPF010000523.1:0-13972 GCA_036265355.1 Kofleriaceae bacterium
CGTGCTCGGTTCCAAGCTTCATCGCTGGAGCTCCCAGTCCGGCCGGGTGGGCGTCCTTGAACGGTAACACGACCGGCGGCGGTGCTGCCGCGGGGCAGCTCGTCACCACGCTGTCGCAGTTCAACACGGCGGCCAAGGGCACGACGGCAGCGGTGATCTTCGTCAGCGGCAACCTCGGCCAGGGCACTGCTACCATCGGCTCGAACAAGACGATCATCGGCTGCTCCGGAACCAACCCGACGCTGAGCGGCCATGTCAGCGTGAAGGGCGCGACCAACGTCATCATCCGCAACATCAACATCGTCGGCTTCAACTGCAGGCCGCCGGACGTGGATACCTCGTCCGGCGGCGAGTGCCAGGATGGGCAGGACGCGGTGACCGTCGACAACTCGCGCAACGTCTGGTTCGATCACGACGCGGTCTCCGATGGCTCCGACGGCAACCTCGACGTCGTGCACGGCTCGGACTTCGTCACGATCTCGAACACCAAGTTCTTCTACTCGTCGGCCCGCTCGGATCCCAACGACACCGGCGCCGCGGGACACCGGTTCTCGAACCTGATCGGCGGCAGCGACGGTAACGGCTCCCAGGACACCGGCCACCTGAACATCACCTGGGTCCACGACTGGTGGGCGCAGAACGTCGTCGAGCGCCAGGCGCGCGTCCGGTTCGGCAAGAACCACTTCTTCAACAACCTGTGGACGTCGACCGGCAACAACTACTGCATCGGCGTCGGCGTCAGCGCCAGTATCCTGACGCAGAACAACGCGTTCGTGAACGTGAAGACGCCGATCAACACGACCAGCTTCGAAAATAGCGCGAGCGCGATCAAGTCCACCGGCAACGTGCTGACGGGAATCACCGGGACGGCGCCTTCGGACCTGAACCCCGGATCGGTGTTCACGCCGCCCTACACGTTCAACCTCGGAATGGGATCGACCACACAGGCATTCGTGCAGGCGAACGCCGGTCCGAAGTGACCGCCGGGCGATCGAACGATCCAGGCGCTACTTGAGCTGCCTGGGGCGCGGGTAGTTGTACGGCAGCCGCGGCCGCTCGCGCGGCAACAGCCCCCAGCGCTGCGCGCGGTCGGCGAACGTCGACTTGGGCATGCCGAGGTGGCTGGCCGCGGCGCGGATCGAGCCGTGCGCGGCGATCGCGCGTTCCATCGCCCCGCGCAGCACGCGCTCGTAGGGCACCAGCGGCTCGGCGTCCGGCACGTCGCCGAGCGCCGGCGACCACGCGAGCCGGCGCTCGGGGAAGAAGTGCTCGGGCTCGAGCTGATCGCCGCCCAGCGCGACCGCGCGGACCACCGCGTGGCGCAGCTCGCGCACGTTGCCCGGCCAGCGGTTCTCGGCCAGCGCCTTCCACGACCCGTCCGACAGCATCTTGAGGCCGTGCTCGGGCGCGAGCTCGGAGAGCATGCCCTGCACCAGGTCCGACAGGTCGCCCATCCGCTCGCGCAGCGGCGGCAGCACCAGCACCACGGTGGCCAGCCGGTGGTAGAGGTCGAGCCGGAGCTTGGACGCATCGGTCCCGAGGTGCTCCAGCCGGTTGGTCGCGGCGATGATCCGGACATCGACCGCGCGCTCGCTGGCGCCGCCGATCCGGCGGACCCGGCGCGACTCCAGCACGCGCAACAGGTGGGGCTGGAGCTCGATCGGCAGCTCGCCGATCTCGTCGAGGAACAGCGTCCCGCCGCAGGCCTCGACGAAGTAGCCGTCGCGGTCGGCGTGCGCGCCGGTGAACGCCCCCTTCTCGTGGCCGAACAGCTCCGAGCCGATCAGCTCGCGCGGGATGCCGCCGCAGTTGACCGCGACGAACGGATCGCTCGCGCGCCGCGATGCCTCGTGGATCACCCGCGCCAGCAGGTCCTTGCCCGTGCCGGTCTCGCCGACGATCAGCACGTTGCAGTCGGTCTGCGCCGCCTTGATCGCCTGCTCCACCGTGGTGCGGAACGCCGGATCGCGGCCGTGCAGCGCGCCGAGCGCCCCGCTGCCGCGCGCCTCCGGGGCCGCGATCGCGACCAGCGTGGTCCGGCCGACCGCGAGCCGCGCGCCGACCGGCAGCTCGGCCGCCTCGACCGGATTGCCGTCGATCAGCGTGCCGTTGCGCGAGCGCCGATCGCGCACCACCAGCGCGCCGCCGACCCGCCGCTCGAGGATGCAGTGGGTCGCCGATACGTAGGGATCCTCGAGCACCAGGTCGCAGTTCGCCCCCGAGCCGATCAGCCAGCGGTTCGGCTGCGGCGCCAGCGGGTACTCGATCCCGGACTTGGATCGAAGCGCCGCCACCACGCCTCTCCGCCGTACGTCGGGCTCGAGTGCCTGGGTCTCACTCTCACTCTCGTCACAGAACGACATGGATCATTCCTCCGTCCGTTCTTATCGGCACGCCGGTGCCGCGGTTGCGCAAAATCGGCATCCCAGCGCCGTGCCACGCCAACTCCGCGATCTGCGGTGGCGCGCTGTCCGGAGTGTCCGAGCCGCGGACAGCGCCGGACGGACCGCAGGCCCCAGCGGCGCCGGGCCTGACGGTTGTGCGCGATTTCGGCCTCGACCCGTCAGCGAGCGATGACGGGTCGCAGCGATTTCAGCCTCGACCCGTCAATTCGACCGCGCGCCGGATCTCGCAGGGGCGGCGCGTCGTAGAACGTCGTGGATGATGCGCTCACTCGAGGACCGGCCGGGCCACGGTGGCGATGCCGTAGGCCGGCCGGAAGCTGCCGAGCCGGTGCGGCCTCACCGGGGGTGCAGCCGGGCTCGTGCTTCCCGTGGTCACCGGGAAGCCGGACAGTGGATAGCATCCCGCGTCCTGCGCCGTCCCGTAGATCGGATCCGGCGCCGTCCCGAGATCCTTGCAGCTCTTCTCGAACGCGTCGGGCTTCCCGTCGTTGTTGGTATCCACCGTCTTGAGCTTGGAGTACGGGAAGCACACCCCGAGCTGGTTGTTGTAAGGCGTGTCGACGGGAGTCGGGTTCGACGGATTCGATGCGATCTCGAGCGGGGCCCAGATGAACCGGCAATCCTCGATGTCATCGCCCTGGGGGTCCGAGGCCGGAATCGATCCCTTCACGCCGCTCAGGCAGGTCGCATGCCCGGCGACTGCCTTCATGTCGAACGGGAGCTTGCCAGGCGCACTGGTATCGCCATACGGCTTCTGGTCCGGGGGCGCGGTCATGGCGATCGTGCTGTCCATCTTGACCGGCGCGCACAGCCCGGAGCACAGCGTCGTCATCACGCCGGAGCCGTCGTCGAACGAGAACGGCAAGAAGCCGGGCGCGCAGCCGCTGCCGACGAGGGCGGTCGGGTTGTCCGCGGGTGGGACCGGTGGCATCCGATCGGTGGCCATCAGGGTCTGCACCGGGGCACACGCGAACGACTTGAGCTCCTCGCTCGTCGGAACGCAGGTGGCGGTCGGCGCCGCCGGGTCGTCGGAGCCGCACGCCTCGGCCTTGTCGGTCGCCCGCTGCTGGGTGAGCGGAAGGCAGCCGACCTCACACACGCCGGCGATCGGCGCGCTGGATGCCTCGAACACGCCGCGGTAGCTCAGGCAAGCATGGGTCGGATCGCAGGCCCCCGCCCCCGCGCCCGGCGCGAGCTGCGGATCGCAGATCTGCTTGCACACGCCCGCGATGCAGATCTCGCCGCTGGCGCAGTGGTCGGCGCCCTCGTTGACCTCGGCCACGGCGGCCGTGCAGGCCATGCCGCGCATCGCGCTCGGATCGACCGGCGCGCACCCGACGTGGCCGATCGGGCCGCCCCCCGTCGCCGGATTGGCGTTGGCATCGATCACCCAGGTGCACTTCTCGCTGGCCATGCAGCCGGTCTGCGCGATCGGGTCGCAGAGCAGCTGTGCATCGAGGCTCGCGTCGAGGGGCTGCGACGAGCCGCCTCGGCCGCACGCGGCGGTGAGCACGGCGACGGCAGCTCCGACGATCAGCTTCTTCATGCGCGATTCCTGTCCGGAAGCCAGGCGTCTGGTCCCATCTTCCCCGGGAACCCCGCCGGTTACATCAAAAAACATCGTCGCGCCGGCCCGGTCGCCGATGCGGCCGCGTGCGCCGCCGTCGATGATCCCGGTCACGCTTGGTGGCAGATCCCGAGCGGCCGCCCCGGACGGCGTGGCGCCGAGCGTGGCGCTGCGCCCGAGGCGATCCGGGGCGTGCGTCAGGGCTCGAGGCCCGTCGCCCACGAATACTTGGGCTTGGTATTGAAGTGGTGGGTCGCGTTGATCACGCGCACGGTGCCCGACTTCGAGCGCATGACGATCGACTCGGTCTTGGCGGAGTCGCCGAAGAACCGCACGCCGTCGAGCAGGTAGCCCTTGGTGACCCCGGTGGCGGCGAACATGACGTCGCCGCGCGCGAGGTCCTCGGTCATGTAGATCGTGTCCTCGCTCTTGACCCCCATCCGCGCGGCGCGCGCCCGCTCCTCGTCGTGGCGGAACCGCAGGCGGCCCTGGAGCTCGCCGCCGACACACTTGAGCGCCGCCGCGGCGATCACGCCCTCCGGGGCCCCGCCGGTGCCGAACAGGACGTCGATGCCGGAGTCCGGATTCGCGGTCATCACCGCGCCGGACACGTCGCCGTCGCCGATCAGCCGGATCCGGGCGCCGACCTGGCGGACCTCGGCGATCAGGTCCTTGTGGCGATCGCGGTCAAGGATCACCGCCGTGCAGTCCTCGACCTTCTTGCCCTTGGCCTTCGCGATCCGCTGGAGGTTCCACGTCGCCGACTCGCGCAGGTCGACCACGCCGCGCGCCTCGGGGCCAACCGCGATCTTCTGCATGTAGGTGTCCGGGGCATTGAGGAACTGGCCATCATCGGCGATCGCGATCACGCTGATCGCGTCGGGCGCGCCGGTCGCGCACAGGTTGGTGCCCTCCAGCGGATCGACCGCGATGTCGACCCGCGGCGAGCCGGCGCCGTCGTGGCGCCAGCCGGCACCGACCCGCTCGCCGATGAACAGCATCGGCGCCTCGTCGCGCTCGCCCTCGCCGATCACCACGGTGCCGCGGATGTCGATCGCGTCGAACGCGACCCGCATCGCCTCGACCGCGACGTGATCGGCGAGCTTGCGATCGCCGCGCCCCATCAGGCGGGCCGACGCCAGCGCCGCCGCTTCGGTGATGCGGACGACTTCGAGCGCGAGGTTGCGGTCTTGCATGAGACAAGGTGTACCCCCGCCCCCACGGGCCGATCAATCGCGTCCCGCGACTCGCGTCGATCTCACGGCCGCGCGGTCAGCCGACCTGCGGGATCGCGTCGCGCAGCGCGGGCGGCAGCGCACGCGGCCGGCCGTCCTTGCCGAGCACCGCATGCCGGGTGGTCCCGTCGGCGATCCGCTCGTCGCCCCGGTGGATCTCGTAGGCGAAGCGGAGCGATGCGGGGCGCAGCTCGCTGACCCGGACGTCGACGCCGAGCACGTCCTCGTAGTGGGCCGGCCGGCGGTAGTGGCAGTGCGCCTCGACCACCGGCAGCGCGACGCCCCAGGCCTCGAGGTCCTTGTAGCTCCGGCCGAGCGCCCGCCAGTACGCCGCGCGGGCGCCCTCGAAGTACCGCAGGTAGTTGGCGTAGTACACGACGCCCATCTGGTCGGTGTCGCCGAAGATCACGCGGACCTCGTGGCGCAGGATGCCGCCCGGCAGCGCCGTCACGAAGCCGTCACCTCGCCGGCGATCCGGATCAGCCGCGCCGGCTGGCGCACGACCTCGAGCGTATCGATCTCGGCCAGCGCGGCGCGGACGTCGCGCTCGATGGCCTCGTGGGTGACCACCACGACCCACACCGGCTCGTTGCCCGCGGCGCGGCCATCCTGGACGACCTGCGCGATCGAGATGTGGTGCGCGCCCAGGATCGTCATCAGCTGGCCGAGCACGCCCGGCTTGTCGTGGACGCCGAACCGCAGGTAGTAGCGCGTCCGGATGTCGCCGAGCGCCATCACCGGGCGGGGCTGCGCCGGGCGCGGCCGGGTCGATCGCGGCGCGCCGGCGACCCGCGCGAAGATGTTGCGCCCGATCTCGATCATGTCCGAGACCACCGCCATCGCGGTCGGCAGCATGCCGGCCCCCGCGCCGTAGTACAGCGACGGGCCCAGCGCGTAGCTCTGGACGTACAGCGCGTTCTTCGCGCCGCCGACGTCGGCGAGCAGCCAGCTCGCCGGGATCAGCGCGGGATGGACCCGCACCTCGATCGGCCCGCTGACCGGGTCGCCGTGGGCGCGCGCGATCACCAGCGGCTTGATCACGTAGCCCCACTTGTCGGCGTAATCGAGGTCGATCGGCTCGACGATGTCGATCCCGCTGGTCGGGATCGCCGCGACGTCGACGATCGTGCCGAAGCACAGGTTGACCAGGATCGCGAGCTTGTGCGCCGCGTCGCCGCCGCCGACGTCGAGCGTCGGATCGGCCTCGGCGTAGCCCAGCGCCTGGGCGTCGCGCAGGATGTCGGCGAAGTCGCGCCGGGTGCGCGCCATCTCGCTCAGGATGTAGTTCGACGTGCCGTTGACGATACCGTGCAGCGTGTCGACGCGGTCCGACGCCAGGCCCTCGCGCAGCACCCGGATCACCGGCACGCCGCCGCACACCGCGGCCTCGTAGTAGACGTCGACCCCGGCGCGCTCGGCCGCGCTGAACACCTCGGCCCCATGCTCGGCGAGCACCGCCTTGTTCGCGGTCACCACGTGCTTGCCGGCCGCGATCGCGGCGAGCGTGGCGTGGCGCGCCAGCGTCGTGCCGCCGATCAGCTCGCACACGATCTCGACGTCGTCGCGCCGGATCACGGCGTCGACGTCGACCGTCAGCAGCCGGCGGTCGACGGCGACCACCCGGTGGGCCTTGTCGAGGTCGCGCACCGCGATCGCGCGGACCTCGAGCTTGGCGCCGAGCCGGGCGGCGATCGCCGCGGCGTTGTCCTCGAGCAGCTTGACCACCCCGCCGCCGACGTTGCCGAGCCCGAGCAGCGCGACCCCGATCGTCCGCGTCACGGCCGCCCCCCGCGCGGCGCCGCTCCCGGCCGCGTCTCCGCGCCCGGCGCACCCGCCCCCGCAGCGTCCCGGAGCCCGGCCGTCACCATCGTCTTCATCGTCATGGCCGCCATCGTTGCACGTCCGGGCGCGTCCGGGCACCTCCGGGCACCTCCGGCCACGTCCGGCTCGACCTCGCCTCGCCGAGCCGCCGAGCCGGGCCGCCTCGCCCCGGGCGCACACCGGGCAGGACCGCTCGACCGGGGGCGCCGAGTTCGCCCGTGGAACGACAATATCGGGCGTGGCGGGGTGCCCCATTGCGCGCGCGGGCGTAGGATGCCTCGCAATGATCGAGATCGTCTGGCTCCATGCCCGCGAGGTCCTGGATTCCCGAGGCAATCCCACCGTCGAGGCCGAGGTCGGACTCGACGGCGGCGCGCTCGGCCGCGCGATCGTCCCGTCGGGCGCATCGACCGGCGAGCACGAGGCGCTGGAGCTGCGCGACGGCGACGCCGCGCGGTTCCTCGGCAAGGGCGTCCAGAAGGCCGTCGATCACGTGCGCGACGTGATCGCGCCGACCCTGATCGGCATGGACGCCACCGACCAGGCCGGGGTGGACTCCGCGCTGATCGCCCTCGACGGCACCCCGCTCAAGACCCACCTCGGCGCCAACGCGATCCTCGCGGTCTCGATGGCCACCGCGCGGGCCGCCGCGCGCGCCCACAACCTCCCCCTGTACCGCTACCTCGGCGGCGTCGGCGCCGTGACCCTCCCCGTGCCGCTGATGAACATCATCAACGGCGGCGCCCACGCCGACAACAACCTGGACATCCAGGAGTTCATGATCGCCCCGGCCGGCTTCGAGAGCTTCGAGGACGCGCTGCGGGCCGGCGTCGAGACCTTCCACCACCTGAAGAAGCTGCTCGCCGCCCGCGGCAAGGCGACCAACGTCGGCGACGAGGGCGGCTTCGCGCCCAGCCTGGACAGCGCGGACGACGCGATCGCGCTCATCCTCGAGGCGATCGGCAAGGCCGGCTACACCGCGGGCGAGCAGATCTTCCTCGCGCTCGACGTCGCGGCCTCCGAGTTCTTCGACAAGGCCAAGCAGACCTACGACTACGACGGCAAGCCGCGCACCGCCGCCCAGATGGTCGAGCTCTACGCCGGCTGGGCCGCCAGGTACCCGCTGGTCTCGATCGAGGACGGCCTCGCCGAGGACGACTGGGCAGGCTGGAAGCTGCTGACCGACCGGCTCGGCGGCAAGATCCAGATCGTCGGCGACGACCTGTTCGTCACCCAGACCGCCCGCCTGGAGCGCGGCATCACCGGCGGGATCGCCAACTCGATCCTGGTCAAGGTCAACCAGGTCGGCAGCCTGACCGAGACGCTCGACGCCGTCCGCATGGCCCAGCACGCCCGCTACACCGCGATCATCTCGCACCGCTCGGGCGAGACCGAGGACGCCTTCATCGCCGACCTCGCGGTCGCGACCAGCGCGGGCCAGATCAAGACCGGCTCGGCGTCGCGCTCCGACCGGATCGCCAAGTACAACCAGCTGTTGCGGATCGCCGACGAGCTCGGCGATGAGGCCCGGTTCCCCGGCGCCCGGGTATTCCGGCGATGACGGCGGCGACGATCCGCCGGCTCGGCGCCGCGGCGCTATGCACGCTGGGCACGCTGGGCACACTCGGCGCGCTCGCAGCGTCCGGCGCAGCCGGCTGCGGCTCTCGCGGCCCGGCCATCGAGGAGCCGTCGATGGAGGACAACCACCAGCTCCCCCAGCCGCCCGACACCTGTATCAGCGAGCACGACTGCGACGTCGTCGATGCATGCTGCCGGTGCGACGAGGGCGGCAAGCGGATCGCGATCCGCGTCGACGCCATCGCGGACTTCATGGTCGAGCGCCAGCAGCGCTGCGCCGGCGTGAAGTGCGTGCCGATGACCAGCAACGACCCGAGCTGTCGGGGCGATCTGGTGTGCGGCAACTTCGGCCGCTGCCGCCTCGTGCCGCCCCACCAGTTCTGACGCGACGGGCACCCCGCTCCGTCCGCCGATGCGTTGACCGTACTCCACGCGTCGGCGACGCTCGCGGCGAGCGCGGCATGAGGTGACGCTCGATGCGTGCACTCCCGTCGAGAACGCTGCGTGATATGCTTCGATACATGCAGCAGACGGCCACCACCACGAGCCCCGGACGGATGACCGTCCACGAGTGGGCGGCCATGCCCGAAGATGAGCCAGGTGAGCTCTGCGATGGCGTCCTGGTGGAGGAAGAAGTGGCCGATCTGACGCATGAGACTGCCGTCGCCTGGTGCCTCGTGGCGCTTCGCGTGTGGGTCGTTCCCCTGGGTGGGTCCGCGTTCGCCTCCGAGGCCAAGTATGCGCTGTCGAACCTCCGCGGTCGCAAGCCCGATGTCAGCGTGTTCTTTCCGGGACGCCCGGCCCGCCCGCGGCGCGGTCCGGTCCCGATCCCGCCGGATATCGCGGTCGAGATCGTGTCGCCTTCGCCGGCTGACCAGCGTCGTGACCGGATCGCCAAGCTCGCCGACTACGCCGCCTTCGGCGTGCGCTTCTACTGGCTGCTGGACCCATCGGCGCGCACCTTCGAGATCCTGGAGCTCGGTATAGAGGGGCGCTACGTCCACGCCCTCGGCGCCAGCGAGGGCAAGCTCCTGCAGATTCCCGGCTGCGCCGGCCTGACGCTCGAGCTCGACGAGCTATGGCGCGAGATCGATCAGCTCGCTCCCGAGAATCCCCTGTAGACGTAGCGCTGTCGCTGCCGCCGCGGCTCTCTTCCGACGGTGATCACTCGGCGGGCAGCGCGAGCAGCTGCGCCTCGGCCGGGCCGTTCTGGTTGTCCTCGCTGATCACCATCCAGCCCCGGGCCGGCGTCAGGGCGAGCTCGGCGGAATCGACGCGGATCGTGAACAGGCTGGAATCGCCGGGCGGCACCGTGACGAACTCGGAATCGTTGACCGCGCTGGAAAACGCGTTGTACCGCGCGGTGCCGGCGAAGGTATCGCTGTCGGTGCTCAGCAGGTCGAACGCCGACGCGGTGTAGCTGAACCGCGGGTTGTCCGGTGTGATGCCGATCGACGGGGCGAGCACCGCCAGCTGGATCGTGCTGGCGTCGGTCGGCGCGCGGCCCACGAAGTCGGAGCTGATCGCGCCGGTGTGCAGGTTGAAGATCGCGGTGATGTTCTGGCCGTCGCGCACGCCCGCGGTCAGCAGTCCGAAGTCGACGTTGAACACGTCGAAGTCGGGCGCGCCGTCGCCGTCGGAGTCGATCAGGACGTCGAGCTCCTGGGTCTCGGGGCTCGACCAGCCGCGGAACGTGTTGATCGCGAAGATCACGATGCGGCCCTCGTCGACGTCGAACGCCTGGACGCCGGCGGCACGCAGATCGATCCGGCCGTGGCGCTCGTTCGGGCTGTGCAGGCCCCAGGTGAACAGGTTGGCGGTGCCGGGGATCCCGCCGCCGGCGTTGGTGAGGGTCGCGAGCCCGAACCGGATCGGCGGAAAGTCCGTCAGCGGCGACAGCGCGCTGGAAACATTGGACGACACGCGGGGCACCCCGTAGTACGGCACGCGCAGCGCGACGCCGCGGTTGGCGCCCGCGGTCGGGGTGAACGCGATCAGCCCGGCGACATCGCGGAAGTCGTCGGAGTTGCCGGCGGTCGCGGCCGGCACGGTGATCGCGACGTCGAGCTCGGCCTCGCCGCGCGCGGGGACGGTGAGCTGCGGCGCGCCGAGCGCGATCTGGTGCGGCGAGCCCTGCGGGTGGGTCGCGGCGACGTCGAACGTCACGGCGGTCCGGGCGTCGTTCTTGACCCGGATCGTGCGGTGGTCGGTGAAGTCGGTGGTGAACTGGGCGAGGCCGAAGTTGAGCGTGGTCTGGTCGCGATCGGCGAACGCGTAGGCCTGGGTCGCGACGGCGGCGGCGGCGTTGACCGTGCCGGCGCCGGCGCGGCGGGTCGCGTAGTCGGTGAGCTCGTCGGGGTTGCCACCGTTGAGGATCGCCGACTTGATCGCCGCCGGCTTCCACCGCGGGTGGGCCTGGAGCACGAGCGCCGCGGTGCCGGCGACGAGCGGGGTCGCCATCGACGTGCCGGACATCGCGGTGCCCTGGGTGCCGCTGCCGATCAGGGTCGATACGATGCCCTCGCCGGGCGCGGTGATGTCGGGCTTGAGCGCGGCGTCGCCCGTGCGCGGGCCGCCCGAGCTGAACACCGCCGTGCCGCTCGGGAGCAGGGCGCCGCTGCGGATCGCGATCGCGGCGCCGTCGCGCAGGACGAGCGCAGCGCCGTCGGAGCCGGGGTCGCCGGCCGGGCCGCGGACGCCGAGGAACGGGATCGTCACGTCGACCGGGATGCCGGCGTCCGGGATCGCCGGGATCGGCCCCTCGAACGGCGGCAGCGTGCCGTCGGTGTTGATCATGACGACCGCGGCCGCGCCCGCCTGCTGGCCATTGCTCACCTTGAGGACGCGGCCGCAGTCGCCGCGCTGGACGATCACCAGCTTGCCGGCCGCGCCCTGGGCCACGAACTCGGCCGGATCGCAGCCGAGGCTGACGTCGCCGCCGGTGCGCAGCACCAGCGCGGTGAGCGGCGCGGCGGGGAGCGCGGCGGCGTTGGCATCGAGCGCGACCACGGCGCGCGCCGGATCGCCGCCGGCGGCGGGCAGCGCCAGCTCGGCCGACGGCCGCTGGGCCTCCGCCGCGGCGACCGCGATCGCTTTCGAGCTGGCGCCGGGCGACGACAGCACGTACGGGATGTCGCCATCGTTGCCGGCCGCCGCGACGACGACCACGCCGGCCTTGGCCGCGCTATCGGCGGCGACCGCATCCGACGAGTCCGGCGTGCCGAACGCCGCCGCCAGCGACAGGTTGGCGACGTCCATGTCGTTGTCGACCGCCCACTCGAGCGCCTCGGCGATCACGTCGGTCGTGCCGGTGCAGCCGAACACGCGCACGGCGTAGAGCTCGGCGAGCGGCGCCACGCCCGGGCCGATCGCGAAGCTGTGGCTGCCGTGGGTCAGCTGATCGTACGGGCCGCGGTAGGTCGTGCCGTCGGCGAGCACGCCGAACCCGGCCGCGGTGCCGGCGACGTGCGAGCCATGGCCGGTGCAGTCGAGCGGGTTGGGGTCGGGCACCGGGGTCGCCGCGTCGCCCACCGCGCTCGCGTCGTACGCGTCGCCGACCAGATCGATGCCGCCCTTGATCTTGGGCGCGGCGGGCCCGAACAGCGCCGGGTCGGCCGGCAGGGTGCTCGCAGCGGCCGCAGCCTGGAACGCTTCGGGCGTGCCCGGCCCGCCGAAGTCGGCGTGGGTGTAGTCGATGCCGGTGTCGATGATCGCGATCTTGATGGCCTCGCCGTGCACGCCCGCGACCCCGGACCACGCGAACGGCGCCTGGATGCGCTGGACGGCGGCGAAGTTGTCGTGGCTGTAGGTGACGACGCGCTTGACGTCGACCACGCCGGGGATGGCGCGCAGCGCCGCGATCCGGTCGCGCGGGATGCGGACCTTGAGCCCGTTGAGCGCGCTCTGGAAGCTACCGATCACCGCGCCGCCCGCCGCCTCGATCCGCGCGCGCGGCGCCGCCTGCTCGGCGATCCGCTGGGCCTTGATCGCCGCCTTCTCGGCGCGCGTCAGCTTGCGCGCCGCCGCCGCCTGCAGGTCGGCGACCGATGGGCCGTCGAGCACGGCGACGACGGTCATCGCCGCCGGATCGGCCGCGCGCGGCACCACCGCCGTGTGGATCGGCCCGGTCAGCGGCGAGCGTGCGAACCGCGCCGGGGCCACCACCTGCTGGGGTTCGATCCGGGTCTCCCTGTCCTGCGCGAGCGGGTCTCCCGCGCACGCACCGAGGGCAGCCGCGGCTGCCATCACGACTCCTGCCTTGTTTCGCATTCACCATCTCCTCGTTCCGCCGCCGTGCAGTGCACCCATGCGCACCCGTCGCGCGAGCGGTCTCGGGCAGGCAAGCGCGGTGGACCGGCAAAAGCCACCACGGCGGCCCACGCGGATGCATCACCGCCGGCGTCCGCGCAGCGATGAACCGCGTTTGGGCTCAGCGCGACGGCCGGAGCAGCGGGACGATTCCCGGCGACGAGCCGATCGCCAGCCGCGACGCGCGGTTGCTGCGCTCGTGCACGCACATCGCCGCATCGGCGCGCGGGATGCGCAGCCCGGCGAACCCCGCCACCGAGCCGCAGGCCGCGCGATACAGCATCGCGTCGCCGTCGACCAGCTCGATGACCGCGCCGGTCGCGCCGGTCAGCGCCATGGCGCGCTCGATGACGAGTACCATCACGCCCTCGAGCCGATCGACGAGCGCGCGATCTCGTTCTGGATCGCGATGATCGCCATCAGGCTCGCGAGGGTGTGCCCGGCGTCCTCGATCTGCGTCGCGCTGTCGTTGCCCCGGCTCGATGGTCAGGTTCGACCGCCGCTCGCGGAGCTGTCACTGCGCGACCCGGGCGGTACGCGGCGCGTGCGAGATCTTCCGAGCCGCGCGTCGACGCCGCGCCGGTCAGCGCTCGTAGGTGCCGATCAGCAGGCCGTACGCGAGCGTGTGGTCGCGCAGCGCGCGGATCAGCGTGCCCCGCCCGGGCATCACGCCGAGCTCGGGATCGTGGTCGAGGGCGAACACCTGGAAGCCGTAGCGGTGCGGACCGTGGCCCGGCGGCGGATCGGGCGGCAACCAGCCCTCGCGCAGGAACGAGTTGATGCCGAGCGAGGGATGATGGTCGCCCGGCGCGAGCTCACCCTCGGCCAGCCGGCGCAGCGCGTGGTCGATGTGCCAGGCGATCGCGTGGACCAGCGGCGACGGCGTCGGGCTGTCGGCGTCCTCGACCAGCAGCGCGATCGCCCGCGTCCCGTCGGGGACGTCGCCCCACGCGAGCGGCGGCGAGATGCCCTCGCCATCGGCGGTGTAGCGCGCCGGGATCGGTTGTTGATCGCCAAACGCAGGGCTCGTCACCTCGATCACCGGCAGCGCCGAGCGC
>DATAPF010000524.1:0-34149 GCA_036265355.1 Kofleriaceae bacterium
CCGCTGCTCGCTGCGCCTTCGTTGCCGTCCTGCTCGCCGCGCTCGCCGGCATGTCCCGCCCGGCGCTCGCCGGCAAGCACCATGTGCTCAAGGCTTCGCCCGACGACGTCGCGTGGGGCTGGCTCGATCCGAAGGAGAAGCCGCGGCTGACCATCGAGTCCGGCGACACGGTGTCGATCGAGACCCTGATGCATGCGCGCGACCAGATCCACAAGGATGTCGACATGGCGCAGATCGTCGCGCTGCGCAAGGCCAACCCGGGCGGCGGCCCGCACTCGCTGACCGGGCCGATCTTCGTCACCGGCGCGCAGCCCGGCGACGTGCTCGAGATCCGGATCCTCAAGATCGTGCCCAAGAAGGTCGGCACCAACTTCAACCTCCCGGGCAAGGACTTCCCCACGATCGGCGCGCTGCCCGGCGACTTCCCCGACGGCTTCGTCCGCTACTTCGACATCGACAACCGGACCCACACCGCGGTGTTCAAGCCGGGCATCACGATCCCGGTGCGGCCGTTCCCCGGCACCCTGGCGGTCGGCGTCGATCCCGACGACCCGTCGCCGCGCAAGGGCAACGTCAAGGACGACAAGCTCGCGCCGGTCAGCTCGCTCCGGCCGTGGAAGAACGGCTCGAACATGGACATCAACGAGCTGACCGCGGGCTCGACGATCTTCCTCCCGGTGTTCCAGCCCGGCGGGCTGATCTGGACCGGCGACTCGCACTGCGCGCAGGGCAACGGCGAGGTCAACCTGACCGCGCTCGAGTGCTCGTTCGAGGAGATCGAGCTCCAGCCGATCGTCCACAAGGACATGAAGCTGGTCTGGCCGCGGATCGAGACGCCGACCCACTACATCCTGGTCGGGTTCGACGAGGACCTCAACAAGGCGTTCAGCAACGCGCTGCGCGAGACCATCGAGTTCCTGGTCGCCGACAAGGGCCTGACCCGGTACGAGGCCTACTCGCTGGCGTCGATCGCGGCGGACTGCCGGGTCAGCCAGGTGGTCGACGTCCGCAAGGGGATCCACTGCATGATCCCCAAGGCCCTGTTCACCGGCCACGGCAAGTAGCGCCCGGCGCGGCGCTCCGCGGTAGCATCCGCCGCCATGAACGGTGCACGCGCCCTGCTCCACACCCTGGTCGACGCCGGCGTCAACGTCTGCTTCGCCAACCCCGGCACGTCCGAGATGCACTTCGTCGCTGCGCTCGATGACGCCCCCGAGATGCGCGGCGTGCTGGCGCTGTTCGAGGGCGTCGCGACCGGCGCCGCCGACGGCTTCGCCCGGATGGCCGGCCGGCCCGCCGCGGTGCTGCTCCACCTCGGCCCGGGCCTGGCCAACGGGATGGCCAACCTGCACAACGCGCGCCGCGCCCGGTCGCCGGTGGTCGCGATCGTCGGCGACCACGCCACCTACCACAAGCGGTTCGACGCGCCGCTCGAGTCCGACATCGAGACCGCCGCCCGCAGCGTGTCCGGCTGGTACCGCGCCTCGCGATCGAGCCGCGATCTCGCGGGCGACGCCGCCGACGCGGTCGCCGCGGCGCTCGGCCCGCCGGGACGGGTCGCGACCCTGGTGCTGCCGGCCGACGTGTCGTGGGGAGACGGCGCCGCGGTCGCCGCGGTGCGCCCGCCACCGGCGCCGGTCGCGGTGCCCGACGCGATCCTCGCCGAGTTCGCCGCGGTGCTGCGCTCGGGCGAGCCGGTCGTGCTGTTCCTCGGCGGCCGCGCGCTGCGCGAGCCCGGCCTGGTCGCGGCCGCGCGGATCGCCGCCGCGACCGGCGCCGCGATGCTGTGCGAGACCTTCCCGGCCCGGCTCGAGCGTGGCGCCGGGCTCCCCGCGCTCGATCGCCTGCCGTACTTCGCCGAGCAGGCGACCGCCAAGCTCGCGCCGTATCGCCACGTCATCCTGGTCGATGCCCCGGCCCCGGTGTCGTTCTTCGCTTATCCCGGCAAGCCGAGCGAGCTGGTGCCCGCCGGCGCCGCCGTGCACCGGCTCGCGTCCGGCGCCGACGACGCGGTCGGCGCGCTCGCCGCGCTCGCCGATCGGCTCGGTGCACCCGCCGCGCCGCCGGTGGTCGCCGCTCGCCGACCGGCGCCGCCGACCGGCGCGCTCACCATCGAGGCGGCGTCCCAGGCGATCGGCGCGCTGTTGCCCGAGCGCGCGATCGTCGTCGACGAGGCCCACACCTCGTCGCTGTACCTGCCGAGCTCGACCGCCGGCGCGCCGCGCCACGACTGGCTGACCCTGACCGGCGGCGCGATCGGCATCGGCATGCCGCTGGCGATCGGCGCCGCGATCGCCAGCCCGGGCCGCCGCGTGGTGTGTCTCGAGGCCGACGGCAGCGCGATGTACACGCCGCAGGCGCTGTGGACCATGGCGCGCGAGCGGCTCGACGTGACCACCGTCATCTATCACAACGCCGCGTACGCCATCCTCCGGCTCGAGCTCCAGCGGGTCGGCGCCGGCACCGGCGGACCCAAGGCGCGCGACATGTTCAGCCTGTCGCGCCCTGCGCTCGACTTCGTCGCGCTGGCTCGCGGCATGGGGATGTCGGCCGAGCGCGCGACCACCGCCGACGAGCTCGTCGCCCAGCTGCGCCGCGCGCTCGCCGAGCCCGGCCCGCACCTGATCGAGGCGCTGGTCCCGCCGATGGTGTAGCGGCGGTCCGCGCGGTGCGCCCTACTTCGCCTCCAGCTCCTTCTCCAGCGCCTGGACCTGCGCCTCGACGTTCTTGTCGGTGATCTTGGCGGTGGCGTCCTTCTCGAAGTCCTCCTCGGTCGGCACGTCGATCGCCGCCGCGCTGCCGCTGCCCGCCGCCATCGCGCTGCCGCTGCCGGCTGCCATTGCGCTGCCCGAGCCGGCCGCCGGGCTGTCCTTCTTGTTGCCGCAGGCGCCGAGCGCGAGCAGCGCCGCGACGGCGACCGCCGTGATCGCTTGCCTCATGGCTTCCTCCCGAAGCTGCTGTGGAGCGCGGTCATCCGCGTCTGGTGGCGGTCGTCCTCGCGGCTCTGCGCGACGCCGATCCGGACCACCAGCTTGCTGTTCTCCGAGAGCTCGGCGACCTCTCGCATCCGTGCGAGCTCGGCGGTGCGCTGCGCGTGCAGCGTCAGCTCGGCCTGGGTGTCGGCATCGGCGAGGAACGCCGCTTCCCACTTCGCGCGGATCTCCTTCTCGCGCTCGGCCCGGCGCTGGTCGCGCGTCTCGTCGAGCTCGCGGTGGTGCTGGTCGATCGCCGCCTGCCGCGCCGCGCGGTCCTTGGCCAGCTGCTTCTGGCGCTCCGCCCATGCCTGCTCGGCCTTCCGGCGATCCTCGTCGGCGATCCGCCGCGCCTCGGCCTCGGCGTCGTAGTTGGCGACCTCGAAGTTACCGACCGTCAGCTCGCGGTGCCCGCCGGTGCGCAGCAACAGCATGCCGGACGTCGCGCCCGGCGGCACCGCCACCACGATCCGCTCGGGCTCGACCTTGGCGCCGGCGACCTGCGTGCCGTTCCACGTCACGATCGTGTCATTCGGGAAGTTGCGGCCGCGGATCACGATCCGGCTGCCGATCTTGCCCTTGACCGGCCAGTAGCTGCTCACCACCGGCCGATCGAGCTTCCACTCGCGGTGATGCTCGCCTCGGTCGTCGGGCGGCGGCCCGGGCGGCGCGCCCGGCGAAGGCGGCGGTGCGGCGCCGTCGGCCCAGCCACCCTCGACGAGGACCCAGCGATCGCCCTGGTGGTCCCAGTGTCCGGGGTTCCAGCGCTTGCCGGGCCGCTCGGGCTCCCAGTGGCCGGGAAGCCACTCCCACTTGCCGCCGCGCCAGTCCCAGCGCCCGCCGGCCCACACGAAGCCCGCGCGGGCCTCGAACTTCTCCTCGTGCGGCGGCGGGGGCGCCTCGCGCGGATAGTCTCCCGAAGATGGTGGTGTCTGCTGCGGCGGTTGCGGAGCCGCACCATCGACCCATCTGCCCTCGACGAGCATCCAGCGGTCGCCCTGGTGATCCCAGCGCCCCGGGTTCCAGCGCTTGCCGGGCCGCTCGCGCTCCCAGTGCCCGGGGAGCCACTCCCACTTGCCCGCGCGCCAGTCCCAGCGCCCGGCGGCCCACACGAACCCCGCGCGGGTTCCCATGTGCTCGTCTTGCGGCGGCGGCGGCGCCTGGCGCGGGTAGTCCCCCGGCGGTGGCTCCCGGCGGTGATCGCGCTCCACCGGGGGTGGTGGCGGGGTGCGGCGGTCTCGCGTGGGTTGTGCGGAGCTGTCCGCCGCGCTTGCGGCGATCCCCGTCACGATGGTGACCGCGAGCAACCATGGTTCAACACGTCGCATGCGTCCTCCTCTGGCGTGAGCGTGACGTCGTTCCTTGCGGCACGAGCCGTGCCGCGATCCAAGCAGTCTCTTTGTACACAAACAATTGGCCGGACCGGTCTTGCGGTGGCCTCTCGCTGCCGGGCAGGCCCGAGCTTCTCGGAGGCCACCGGCTTCGACGCGCCGGCGCGCCGCGTATTCAAGCTCCTCGACAGCTCTGAGCCGCTGCGGCCGCCGCCGTCACACGCCCTGCGCGACCCGGTTCGACGTGCCACCATGCGCGCGCATGCCTTCGATCGCCGAGCTCCTCGACGCGTTCACCGATGCCTTCAACCGCAATGACCTCGACGCCGTCATGGCCGCGTTCGCCGACGACGCCGAGTACCTGCCCGGCGATGGCCAGGTCCACCGCGGCCGGGCCGCGATCCGCGCAGCCTTCACGCCCCAGTTCACCGGCGCGTTCGGCGCGATGCGGTTCGACCCCGAGGACCGCCTGATCGACGAGACCGCCCGCAAGGCCACCCTGCGCTGGATCTGCCGCCATGACCTGTCCGGCCCGCACGGCACCCGCGTGGCGCCGCTGCTCCGCCTGGGGATCCGGCTCCGCCACGGCAGCCGGGTCGGCTGGCCCGGCGTCGACGTGTTTCACTTCAACGCCGCCGGGAAGATCACCGGCAAGTACACCTACGGTCCGTCCGACCCGCGCGGCCCGGAGATCGTCGCGCGGGTCGCGACCGAGCTGCTGAAGCACGATGCCCCGTCCGGGGCCGCCGGACGGGGCTGACGTGGAGGTAGCTCGTGAACGTGTGACCAGCGGTTACGCGGGCCCGCGTGGCCTAGTAGTGGTGGGCGGTATGGACCCCGCCCGCTGCGTGGACCGACCCGACACGGGCACTGGCATGGCAAGCGAAGAGCCCGCATGCAGCGAGACAGGCGATGATTGCTTTACGGAACATGGTCGTTTCCTCCGATAGTCTCTGGCAGGAGGTAGTGCAGACGCCGGGCCAGCGTGACCTCGGAGCACGCGGAAGCTGGATGTCGGTGCAAGCTTCCATGAGCGCTGCGGCTCTCGCGGGTTACGCCGGCGATCGGGTCGGCGCTGTCAGACGTCGTTCGATGCGTGAGCCGGCCCGGGCGTCACAGGGGGCATACCGAGGTGTGGCGGGCGCGGGCGCGCGCCGTCAGGTGCGCCTGGCGCAGACGTCCCGTTTCGTGCCGCATCCCGCGTCGGTACGGCCGTGAGACGCTCGTGAGATCGGTGACTTAGACAATCGGTGTCGTCCAGGTGAACCGCGGTGGGACCAGGGGCCGCTTACGCGTTTTCCTGGGAAATGGGCCGATGTCACCGGAGCTCATGGCCTCCCGAGGAGGACCGAGCGGGCACGCACGATGCACAAGCGGCTCGGTGATGAAGACGTCCGAGCACCTGCTCTGGTCGCGCGACACGACGCAGAAGTCCGCCCTCGTGGGCTACCAGCCGACCGATCACGATCCCGCCGCCCAGCCGCACGCCGTGGACATCGACGCGACCGTCCGCGTCTCGGGCGGCGAGCTGCGGGTCCGGCACTGCCGGCTGCGCAGCCTGTCGCTCGGCAGTGCGCTGATCGAGTTCGACCGCATGGCGCCGGGGTCGCTGGTCAACCTCACGTTCAGCTTGCCGACCGTGGACGAGCGGCTGTCGCTCGACGCAGTCGTCCAGGGCAGCTCGAAGGACGGGGTGACCGTGCTGTTCGACAGCCTGCGGGCCTGGGAGGTCTGGGTGCTGTGGCGGTTCCTGGCGTCGCTCGAGGATGACGACTGGGAGCTGGAGCCGACCGGGGAGTACCCGGTGCTGCCGCTGGCGGCCAACGCGCCGTAGCGCCGGTCACGCCTCGCGGTAGACCGTCCAGCGGCGGACGGTGACCGGGGCCGGCAAGGCCTTGGAGGTATACGACAGGACCTCGAGCTCGGCGGCTTGCTCGGCGAGGTAGCCGGCGACGCTGGGAGAGCGGTAGGTCGCCTCGCTCATCGCGATCTGGTAGCCCTCGGCGAGCGCCTGGAGCTTGGCCGCGACATTGACGGTGCCGCCGAAGAAATCGGCGTTGGCGTTGAGCCGCACGGCGATGCACGGGCCGGTGTTGAGCGAGATGCGGAGCCGGATCGGGGTGTCGGTGCGGCCCGGGTGGAAGGCGCCGTGGATCTGGCGCGCGGCGCGGACGGCGTCGAGCGGGCTGGTGAACGACGCCATCACGGCGTCGCCGATGGTCTTGACCACCGCGCCGCGGTTGGCCGCGACGACCGCGAACAGCTCGTCGAAGTGCTTCTTGATCTCGACGAACGCGGCGGGGTCGCCGCGCGCCGCGTAGAACGCGGTCGAGCCGACGACGTCGGTGAACAGCAGGGTCTGCTCGCCGACGCCGAGCCGGACGTCGGCCGCGATGTAGTCCTCGGAGAACAGGTCGCGGAACTCCTGGAAGCTGAGCAGCTGACCGGCGCGCAGCGCGTCGTCGCTCCAGGTCGCGCGCTCGATCCGGAACGCGGCGGGCTCGGCGGCGTGGTTGACGAGCTCGAGGGTGGCCAGCCGGGCCGCGGTGATCGCGGTGCCGGCGGGGTGGGCCGCCCACGCGACGGTGTCGGCGCCGTCCTCGCCGACGTCGAGGTACCAGCCGCCGTCGCGGTCGCGCCACACCCGGTAGCGGCCGGGCGCGAGCTCGGGGCGGAGCGCGACGCGCTCGCCGGGCGGGACGGTGTGCTGGACGCGGATGTGGTCCTTCTTGGCAGGCTCGGCGCTGCAGTACACCTGATCGGGGATGTCGCGGATCGAGGAGTGGACGCGGAACGTGACCTCGACCGACTCGGCGGTGTCGGTGGCGAACTCGACCTGGCAGGCGTCGCACCGCGAGTGCGCGGGGAGCTGGGCCAGGCTGGGCTTCTCGTCGCGGACGCCGCGGCAGTGCGGGCACACGGTGTCCCACGACAGGCTGAGCAGGCCGGCGCGGGTGGCGTGGAGCGCGACGCGCAGCAGGTCGTGCTCGGCGACGTTCCACGCCCGCGCGCGCTCGCGGATCTGGATCCGGTGGAGGTCGGGGTCGTCGCCGGTGCGCAGCCAGTCGATCAGCGGATCGACGCACGCCGCCGGCAGGCCGGCCGCGATCAGGGCGTCGCGCTGCACCCGCAGGCGCTGCTCGGCGGGCTCGGGGAGCGCCGGCGGGGGCAGGCGCAGGATGTCGGGGGGGGCGCGCCGGAGCTCATCGAGCTGGCGGGCGAGCGCGGGCAGCACGCGGCGGTAGGCGCGCTCCAGCGTGGGGAACCCCAGGCGCAGCGCGGCGGCGCCGAACGCGCCGCGCGGCACGGCGCCGAAGTAGAGGTAGACCCGCGTGCCGGCCGGGATCGGTTCGAGGCGGTGGATCGCGAACATCGCGCGCATGAAGCCGCGCTCGTAGATCCGGAGGCAGGTCAGCCACTGGTTGGCGACCCAGTTCCACGGGACCTCCAGCCACTCGTGGCGCACGCCGCCGTTGCGGGCGGTGCCCCAGCGCTTGCCGCCGCGCTCCTCGAACGTCATCTCGGCGGTGCCGAGCACGCGGTTCATCCGTGAGGTGTCGGCGATGTGCGGCCAGAGCGCCTCCGGCCGGCCCGGGACGTCGAACACCCACAGCCGCTCGATCCGCTTCGCGGCGGCCCACGGCTCCGGATAGGGATGACGCGCGAGCAGCTCGGCGGCGGTCATCGGCGGATCGTTTGCCCCCCCGGCTGCGGTCCCGGCCGCGTTCCCTGCTAAGGTCGAAGCTGCCATGCCGTCGACAGTCTACCGTAGCTGCCCGCTGTGCGAGGCGACCTGCGGGCTCGCGATCACGACCGATGGCGACCGCGTCGTGTCGGTGCGGGGCGACGCCGACGATCCGTTCTCGCGCGGCTACGTGTGTCCCAAGGCGGCGGCGCTCGCCGACCTGCACGACGACCCCGACCGGCTGCAGCGGCCGGTGGTGCGCGACGGCGTCACCTGGCGCGAGCTGGGGTGGGATGAGGCGTTCGACCTGGTGGCGCGCCGCCTCGGCCAGATCCGCGCGGCGCACGGCCGGGACGCGATCGCGGTCTACCAGGGCAACCCGACGGTCCACAACCTCGGGCTCATGACCTACGGCCAGCTGCTGTTCGGCGCGCTCGGCACGCGCAACCGGTTCTCGGCGACGTCGCTCGACCAGCTGCCGCACATGCTCGCGGCGCTGCTGATGTTCGGCAACCAGCTGCTGATGCCGGTGCCGGACATCGATCGCAGCGATCTGTTCGTGTGCCTGGGCGCCAACCCGCTGGCGTCGAACGGCAGCATCATGACCGCGCCCGACATGCGCGGCCGGCTGGCGGCGGTCCAGCGCCGCGGCGGCCGGGTGATCGTGCTCGATCCGCGGCGCACCGAGACCGCGGAGCGCGCCGACCGCCACCTGTTCCTGCGGCCGGGCAGCGACGCGGTGCTGCTGCTGGCGATGATCGACGCGGTGTTCGCCGGCGGGTGGGCCGGGCTCGGCCGGCTGCCGGCGACCGGCCTTCCCGAGCTGCGCCGCGCCGCCGCGGCGTGGCCCGCCGAGCGCGCCGCCGCGATCACCGGGATCGCCGCGGGCGAGATCCGCGAGCTCGCGCGCGCCCTGGCGACGACGCCGCGCGCGGTGCTGTACGGCCGGATCGGCGTGTGCGCGCAGGAGTTCGGCGGGCTGGCGGCATGGCTGTGCTACGCGCTCAACGCGCTGACCGGCCACCTCGACGAGCCGGGCGGCCTGATGTTCACCACGCCGGCGCTCGATCCGGTCGCGCTCGGCGCGCTCGCCGGCTTCGGCCGCGGCGGGTTCGCGCGCTGGACCAGCCGGGTCAGCGGCAAGCCCGAGTTCGGCGGCGAGCTGCCGATGGCGGCGTTCGCCGAGGAGATCGAGACCCCGGGCCGGGGCCAGATCCGGGCGCTGATCACGAGCGCCGGCAACCCGGTGCTGTCGGCGCCGGGCGGGGCGCGGATCGAGCGCGCGCTCGCCGGGCTCGACTTCATGGTGTCGATCGATCCGTACATCAACGAGACCACGCGGCTGGCCCACGTGATCCTGCCGCCGGCCTCGCCGCTCGAGCGCTCGCACTACGACGCGGCGCTGCTGGCGTACTCGGTGCGCAACGTCGCGCGCTACTCGCCGCCGACGTTTCCGCGCCCGGCGCACGCCCGCGACGACTGGCAGATCTGCCTGGCGCTGTGGCGGCGGCTCGGCGCGCCGTCGCGGCTCGGCCGGGCGGCCGGCGCCATCGAGTGGCTGCTCGGCAAGGTCGGCCCCGAGCCGGTGATCGATCTCGCGCTGCGCGCCGGGCCGCACCGGCTGTCGCTGCGCCGGCTGCGCGCCGCGCCGCATGGCCTCGACCTCGGGCCGCTGGAGCGCCGGCTGCCCGGCCGGCTCGCCACCACCGATCGCCGGGTCCACCTCGCACCCATGGTCTATCTGGCCGACCTCCGCCGGCTCGCGGCGCGCCATGCCGCGGGGCCGGGCGGCGCCGGGCTGGTGGTGATCGGCCGCCGCCAGCTGCGCAGCAACAACAGCTGGATGCACAACAGCCAGCGCCTGGTGAAGGGCCCGGTGCGCTGCACGCTGCTGATCCACCCCGACGATGCGGCGGCGCGCGGCCTGACCTCGGGACAGATCGCCCGGATCTCGACCCGGCGCGGCGAGATCCTCCTGCCGGTCGAGGTCAGCGACGAGGTGATGCCGGGCGTGGTCAGCGTGCCGCACGGCTGGGGCCACACCCGCGGCGGGGTCCAGCTCCAGGTCGCGGCCGCGCGCCCCGGCCAGAGCATCAACGACATCCTCGATCCGGCCGTGGTCGACGAGCTGTCCGGAACCGCCGCGCTGTTCGGCCAGCCGGTCGACGTGGTCGCGGTCGAGGTCGCGGCATGAAGCCGAGCGTGCTGTTCGACCGGATCGGCCCCGATGCGCTGCGCGCGGTGCTCACCGACTTCTACGGCCGCGTGTTCGGCGATGTGATGATCGGCTTCATGTTCCGCGGCAAGGACCGCCGGCACCTGATCGATCGCGAGTACGAGCTGACCGCAGCGCTGCTCGGCGCGCCCGGCGTGACCTACACCGGCCGGCCGATGCGCGCTGCGCACGCCCAGCACGCGATCTTCGGCGGCCAGTTCGAGCGCCGGCTGCAGATCCTGCGCGAGACGCTGCGCGACCACGCCGTCGACCCCGATGTCCAGCGGGCGTGGATCGACCACCAGCTCGCGCTGCGCCATCAGATCACGCGCGACCGCGGCTCGGAGTGCGACGACACGGCGGCCGCCGCGCCGCGCCTGGCGATCGCCCCGCCCGGCGACCCCGATCGGCCGATCAAGCTCGGCCGCAAGTAGCCCGTCGCCGCGACGAAGCGGCCGGTCTACTTGGACGAGCTGCGGTCGGTCTCGTCGAGCGCGCGATCGATCGCCGCGCCGAGCGCGGTGTCATCGAGGCGCTTGGGGGGCGCGTCGGGCTGGGGCTCGGGCGGGCGGTCGGTGGTGCGCGGCGCGGGCCGGATCTCCCCGGACACCGACCTCAGCGCGGCGGGCGTGGTGGGGTCGGCCCGCGACGTCGGGAACGGAGGGCTGTTGTCCTCGAAGATCGGGACGTCGACGACCGGGGCCTCCGCACGGGCGGGCGGCGCGGTCCGCCGGGGGTCCGTCACCGGCGCGTGCGGCAGCCGGCTCGGCCCGGTGCGGCCCTCGGGCATCGGCGCCGGCGGCGGCATCGCGCGGCCGTGCGGGGGGCGCGCATCGGATCGGGACTCCGGTCGGGACTCCGGTCGGGACTCCGGTCGAGGCTCGGGTCGGGACTCCGCTCGGGGCTCCGGCCTCGCCTCGGGGCGGGTCTCGGACTCGGTGTCGAACCGGTGATCGATCGCCGGGCGGTCCGCGGTCGCGGGCCTGGGCTCGACGGTCGCGGGCCTGGGCTCCGCGGCCCCGCGCGCCGGTGGCCTGGACTCGACGGCCGGCTTCGCCGGCTCGCCGCCGAGCTGGAGCGGTGCGAACACCTCGCGCGCGTTCAGCGGCAGACCGTCGAGCCGCTTGCACAGGTCCGCGGTGGTGACGAAGATCTCCTCGCGCCGGTTGTCGCCGAGCATCCTGCGCAGCACGAGCTCGCCGGGGCTGCGCGAGCGCTGCGCGATCCGGTGGACCGTGGGTGCGACCGCGGCGATCAACCGCTCGGCGAGCACCCGGGGATGCTCGTGCTGGGTGATCGGCACGCCGTCGATGTCGACCGACACCAGGCCGGTGCGGTTGTCGCCGAGCGCGCGGACCGCGGCCTCCAGCCGCTCGACGAGCAGCCGCAGCGGCGGGCGATTGCGTTCGTCGACCACGACCTCGCGGCCCGGCCCGCCGCCGGTGGGCTCGACGCTCAGCTCCCCGCTGCGCCGCGACGTGATGGCGAAGCCGGCGGCGCCGGGCTCCGGCGCCATGCGCAGCCGCACGGTCGTCGCGTCGCCCGCGACCGTCACGCTCGCCACCTGGTAGCGCCCGAGCTTTTGCGGCACGACCTTGTCGGCCTTCTTGAGCCAGCCCGCGGTCTCGTGGGTATGCAGCTCGACGCCGTCCGTGATCTTCTCGACGCGCAGGTCGACGCCGAGCACCGAGCTCGCCGGGATCTCGAGGGACAGCACGGCCTCGACGCCGAACCCGGTGCGCTGCCGCATCGTCGCCTTGACGCCCGCGGTGGTCCACGCGACCTCGAGCGTCTTGTCGGCGCCGGGCAGATCGTGGGCCCGGAGCAGCTTCTCGAGCACGGTCCGCGCGCGTCCCCGCTGGCGCTGATCCTGACGGTCCATCTCCTCGCACTCGGCCGCGAACGCGGCGCGGGCCTGCCCCGATTCCCGCTCCACCGCCCCCTGGATCGCGGCCAGGATCGAGGCGGCGCACCGGCCGACCGCCGTCGTGGGCTGGTCGCCCGCCACCGGGTTGATGACCTGCGTGGCGCGCTTGCCCAGGTCCTCGACCGCGGCGACCACGGACGCGGTCTCGGCCTCGCGGGCGCGCCGGTCCTCGACGGTGACACCGAGCGTGACCTCGCACTCGGCCATCACGACGGCGCAGTCGATCACCTCGCGCAAAAATGCCAGGTAATCGAACTCGAGGTCCGACTCGGTGGAATCGCCGAAGAGATATCGCACGGGGCCTCCGCGTCCATCATACATGCGCGCGGCGATGGCCCGACAGAATTACGGCGGGACGGGCTTCGCGTGCTTGCGGTCCTGGAACGCCCGGAAGTTCGCTTCCTCCCAGCGTTCGCGGTCGGCGTTGGCTTCTTCGATCGATCGGTAGCGGTGAACGCCGCGCGGAAATCGCAGGGGACAGACCCGCGCGGCGAAGTCCCACACGCGGGCGATGGCTCGCTGCAATGCAGGATCACCGCGATCGTACCAGAGGGTATTTTCCATCTCGCTCACATCACGAAACTTCCGGACCGGCATACGTTACTCCTTCCATCCAAAGCGAGATGCGATCCGCTGGGCATCGCCCCAGTCCTTGGGGCGGATCGTACCCTTCTTCATGCGGTGGAGCATTTCCGGCGTCACGACCGAGACCGAGACTCCGCCGAAATCCACACGCTCGGATGCGAGGCCGGCAAACTCGTACAGCTCCCGAAGGCGCGTGAGGATGTCGACATGGAAATTCTCGGTCGGTGGCACGTACTGCACGGCGGGATAGTCCCCCAGCATCGAGTGCGATGAAGATATCGAGATCCTCGGTCGCCCGCGGTAGGCCGTGCAGGGCCAGCGCGACGGCTCCAAACACGACGTACTTGACCCCTTCGCGTTCCAGTGCCGCGAGCACCTTCCTCGTGAGGTCGTAGTCCATGCAGGGTCCTGCCAGCTAGCATGACCTCGCGGCGGCCTGGTGAAAAGCCCTGCCATCAGTCCAGCGGCGGCGGGACGCGCATCCAGGCGCGCGCGGCGAACACGATGACCTCGAGGGCGAGGGTCAGCGCGACGTTGATCGCGGCGCATGCGACGGCGACCAGCGCCGCCGGGATCAGCACGAGCAGCACCGGGCCCGGCAGGTCGACGTAGGGCGGCGGGAAGAACGCCCAGAACAGCCCGGCGGCGACCATGGTCGACATCAGGCCGGTCCACGCGATGCCGTTGGCGGCGGCGAGCCGCTCGCCGAGGCTGGGCCGGTCGCGCAGCACCCACAGGCTGGCGACCAGCTGGACCCCCATGCTGATCAGGCCGTAGCGCAGCATCTGGCCTGCGAGGTGGCCCTGCGCGGGGAGCAGCGACGGCGAGAACCGCTGGCCGAGCGTGGCGAGCAGGCCGAGGTAGACGACGAAGAACGCGGGTACCGAGACCAGCAGGGCGCGACGGTCGAGCCGCAGCACGCGGCGCCGGATCAGCAGCGCCGCGAGGCCAGCGGCGAGCAGCGCGCCCCCGGCGACCAGGGCGATCCGCTCGGCGCGGTGGGCGCGGACGTCGTCGGCGGCGCTGGCCTCGGCGGCGCGGACGATCGCGCCGGTCGCGGCGAGCCGCAGCTGGTCGGCGGCGGTCCGGCGGGCGCGCGCGGGGGCGTCGAGCGTGACCAGCTCGGTCAGCGTGCGGCCGAGGCCGTGACCCGGCGCCGGCAGGCCGAGCAGGGCCGCCACGGTGGGCGCGAGGTCGATCAGGCGGGCGTCGACCGCGGTCGCGCCCGGCCGGATCCCGGCGCCGGCGGCGATCAGCGGCACGGCCAGCACCTCGGGCTCGACGCCACCGTGACCACCGCGGCCGGTATGGCCGTGATCGGCGGTGACGACCACGGCGTCGCGCGACAGGTCGACATGGGCGAGCACGCGCGCGACCGCGCGGTCCGCGATCACCGCCGCCTCGCGGTACTGCGGGCTGTTGCCGCCGTGGGCGTGACCCGCGGCGTCGACCGCGCCGACCAGCAGGATCACGAGGTCGGCGCGACCGGCGGCGAGCGCGCCGCCGGCCTCGCTGAACCCGCCGGGCCACGGCGCGTAGCGCGCATCGTCGAACGGCGACGCGAGGTCGGCGTCGGGCGCGCGGATCCCCGGCAGCGCGGCGGGCTGCTCCAGGCTGTCGAGGTCAGGCGCGGCCTCGGCGCCGGGGGCCCCCGGCTCGGCCGAGGCGCCCGCGGCTTGCGGGTCCAGCTCATCGAGCGCCGGTGGCGGACCGTGACCCTGGCGGCGCAGGAACAGCCGCGGCAGGACGTCGTAGTCGGTCGCGGTGGCGACCCGCAGGCCGGCGGCGCGGGCGCGATCCATCAGCGAGTCGAGCTGGACCGGCGTGACGTGGTGGTTGGTGCGCACGCCGCTGGCGTGCGGCGGGACGCCGGTCAGGATCGCCACGTAGTTGGGGCGCGACCACGTCGGGTAGTGCGCGGTCGCCTCGCTGTCGACGCCACGCCGGCGCAGCTCGTCGAGGAACGGCAGCTCGTACGAGCGATCGAGCCGCAGGCCGTCGATCACGACCAGGAACACGCGGCGGGCGAGCCGCGGGGTCGCGGGGTCCTGGATCGCCGGCGGGTGGCGGGCGAGCGCGGGCTCGACCTGCTCGAGGTCGTACATGAACGACGCGCCGGCCATGCCCGCCTGCACCGCACCCACCCCGCCGAGCACGAGCAGGGTGAGCGCCGCTGCCACGACCTGGCGGGTCGGCGCGGTGTCCGGAGGCCTGTGCAACGACCTCATCCATGCAGTCTAGCGAGGCGGCGCGGGCCCGCCATGCAAGCGACTCTGAGCGGTCCGGTCCCGCTCCACGGCCCGGCGACGCCGGTGTGGGCGTCGACCGCAGCGGGCGGCGCGTTGCACCGCGGCGGCCACGGATCGGCGGGCCGATCGGGCGGAGCGCGCGCGACCCTCGATCGGCGTTGGCCGCCGCCGCGCGTCATGTTATCGATGAGATCACGATGTGGTATCTGGGTTCCGTCCCGCATCAACCCGATGTCCAGGCCGACGTCCAGGCCGACGTTCAGGCCGACGTCCAGGCCGACGTTCAGGCCGATGTCCAGGCCGACGTCCATGCGGACGTCCAGCCTGATGTCCAGCTGGTCGTCGCCGACGTCACCGACTAGCCACGCCCGCATCGCTCCCGGGGGCATCGACCCCCGGGTCCTCGCCGGCTCATCCCCGGCACATCGCTCTCGAGGGACCCCATGGATACCCAGCTCAAGCTGCTCGGACGCGACCATCCGCCGACCGAGCTACCTCCGATCAAGCACCTCAAGCCGTCGATCGATCCATCGACGCTGTTCTACCGCCAGCTGCTCGACGGCGCGTTCTGGCAGAAGATCCCGGCCTACCGCCTGGTCGACGAGGCGACCTTCCTCGATCACACCTGGCAGGCCCGGAACACGATCACCAGCCCGCAGAAGCTGCTGCAGGCGGTGCAGGACCTGGTGCCGCAGGCGTTCTACGACGACGTCACCAAGGGCTTCCACCTCGCGCCGATGTCGATCCGGGTGTCGCCGTACCTGCTGTCGCTGATCGACTGGGCCGACGCGTACAACGATCCGCTGCGCCGGCAGTTCGTGCCGCTCGCGTCCCGCCTGCTGCCCGATCACCCCAAGCTGACGCTCGACTCGCTGCACGAGCAGGCCGACGCGCCGGTGCCGGGCCTGACCCATCGCTATCCGGACAAGGCGCTGTTCCTGGCGCTCGACACCTGCCCGGTGTACTGCCGGTTCTGCACCCGGAGCTACGCGGTCGGGGTCGACACCGACGAGGTCGAGAAGGTCTCGCTCAAGGCGACCGAGGATCGCTGGGAGCGCGCGTTCCGCTACATCTCCGAGCGGCCCGAGCTCGAGGACATCGTGGTGTCGGGCGGCGACAGCTACCAGCTCAAGGCCCGGCAGATCGCGCTGATCGGCAACCGCCTGCTCGAGCTGCCGAACGTCCGCCGGATCCGGTTCGCGACCAAGGGCCCGGCGGTGATGCCGATGAAGCTGCTCACCGACCACGAGTGGCTCGACGCGCTGACCTCGGTGGTCGAGCGCGGCCGCAAGGCCCACAAGGAGGTCGTGCTCCACACCCACTTCAACCACCCGGCCGAGATCACCGCGATCACCAAGCGCGCGCTCGACAACGTGTTCGAGCGCGGGATCATCGTGCGCAACCAGTGCGTGCTGCAGCGCGGGGTCAACGACTCGGTCGCGACCATGCAGCTGCTGGTCAAGCGGCTCGGGCACTGCCAGGTCCAGCCGTACTACGTCTACGTCCACGACCTGGTGAGGGGCGTCGAGGACCTGCGCACCACGCTGCAGACCGCGCTCGACATCGAGAAGGCGGTGCGCGGCGTGACCGCGGGCTTCCACACGCCGACGTTCGTGGTCGACGCGCCGGGCGGCGGCGGCAAGCGCGTCGCACACAGCTTCGAGCACTACGATCGCGATACCGGCATCTCGGTGTTCTGCGCACCGTCGGTCAAGCCGGGCTACTTCCTGTACTTCGATCCGGTCGACACGCTGGCGCCGGAGATCCAGGCGCGGTGGAGGAGCCCCGCCGAGCAGGACCGGATGATCGAGGATGCGATCGCGCGCGCCCGGGTGAACCAGCAGGCGAGCGCGCGGGCGTCGAGCGTGCGCTGAGGTTCTGCACAGTTGCCGCTGGTTACGTGCCTGCGCGCACGTACGAAGCCTGCACAATCAATCATTTGCGACCTCGCCGAGAGCCCTCCCCACTGTAGCGCCAGGAGGCTTCATGCGAACGCAGAACCTGGTAGTCACAGCGATGCTGATCGGGGGTGCCGCGGCGTGTACGGGCGGTTCGAGCACCACGGCCGGCATGCGCTTCGACGGCGTCAAGGTCCAGTGCACCTCGACCGGCGACGACGTGGCGCAGTGTGCGCCGGTCGCTCCCGGCGATGCGTGCGACGCCGCGAACGTGCTGTGGCCGCCGAACCACAAGATGATCTCGTTCACGCTGGCCGACTGCGCGCCGCCGCCCGGCTGTGGCGGCGACGGCGGCGGCAGCGGCGACGGCGGTGGCAGCGGTAGCGGCGACGGCGGTGGCAGCGGTGGCGGCGGGATCGGCATCCTCCCGCTCGCGCTGTCCGCCGCGGCACCGACGATGATGGCCAAGATCACGTCGATCACCGTCGACGAGGCGGTCGACGTCGGCGCGGGCGGCGACGGCCACACCCCCTCGGGCGACGTCACGATCGACGAGAACAGTCTGACGAGCTTCCAGCTGCGCTCCGAGCGCCAGGGCGGCGGCGACGGCCGGGTCTACATGGTCAACTGGTCCGATGGCACGGTCAGCGGGTCATGCGAGTTCGATGTCCCGCACGACCAGGGCCCGGCCCACGGCGCGGTCAACAGCGGCGTGGTCGTGACCATCACACCGTGATCGCTTGATCTGGCCGCCGGGTGGACTGGCGTGCGAGGAATCGATGTCGTTCGGCCGATCTTGCGTCGCGGTCGCACGGCATTCGGGTGCGCAAGTTCGCCCGGCGGCGGATCACCTCGCGGGCTAGAGGCAGGCGTCGCACGGGCCGCGCAGCTGGACCTCGACGCGCTTGAGCCGGACGGCGCGCGGCGTCCTGGCGCGCGTGATCACGTAGTCCAGCTCGGGCAAGCACTCGACGCTGCCGCACTCGGTGCACACGAAGTGCGGATGCGCCGAGGCCTGGTGGCCGGCGGTGATCGCCTCGTAGCGCCAGACGTGATCGCCGACGTCGGTCCGGCGCGCCAGGCCGACGTTCGAGAGATCGGTCAGGTTGCGGTAGATCGTGGCGGGGTCCCATGCCTGGGACGCGAGCTCGGCGACCACGTCGCTGTGCGATACCGGCGAGCCCGCCGCGCGCAGCAGGCGAAGCACCGCGATCCGCGACGGGGTCGCGCGCAGCCCGGCGTTGCGAACCGCGGTCCGCAGGATCTCCAGATCGTCCCGGCGAGGTGCCATGTCCGCCAACTCTACGCGAGGCCCGCGCGGCGTGCAAGCACATGCAACTACATTGCGTTTACGGGCGGTGCGCGGCGGCCCGGGCTCTGGCATCGTGGGGGGCGTGACGATCGATCCGGCGCGGGCGTTTCAGCGGTTCACCGATGCGCTCAACCGGCCGCGCGACCCGGCGCTGCTCCGCGCGGCCGTGACCGACGACGTGCGGCTCGATCGCCACGCCCCGGGCGAGCGCGCCGCCGCGCCCGTCGCGGAGTCGTTCGCCGGCGTCGCCGAGGTCGAGCGCTGGTTCGCCCGCATGCCGGAGGGCGTGCAGTTCGCGCTGGCCGGCGCGGCCTGGGCCGAACCGGACGGCGAGTGGGGCGTCGAGTATGCCTACGACGCCGGCGAGTTTCACCACGGCGGGCTGTGGATCGCGCGGCTCGCCGAGGATGGCCGGATCGCGCGGCTCGTGCATCACCCGTTCGCGTTGCGGGATGCCCCGGGCCCGCCGGGGCCCCACGCGCACGGCGGTTCTGGACACACGCACGGCGGATAGTCGTACAGTGCGCGCGATGCGACTCACCGCGCCTGGATGTCTGTGGATCACCGCCGCGCTCGCCGGCCTGCCGTCGTGCGGAAAGCACGCCACACCGCCGCCGCCGCCGCTCGATCCGAAGGACCTGCCGGCGAACATCGACCGGATCGCGGGCGACGTGCTCGCGGCGACCGGCGTCCCCAGCGCATCGGTCGCCGCGGTGTCCGGCGGCAAGGTCGTGTACGTCCACGCCTACGGCAACGCGCGGCTCGACCCGCCGACCCCGGCCGCGCCCGGCATGCGCTACAGCATCGGCTCGATCAGCAAGCAGCTGACCGCGACGGCGGTGCTGCTGCTCGCCCAGGACGGCAAGCTCACGCTCGACGATCCGATCGGCAAGTACGTCCCGAACCTGACGCGCGGCGACGCGATCACGATCCGCCAGATCCTGTCGCACACCTCGGGCTATCCCGACTACGCGCCGCAGGACTACATCATCCCGGAGTGGGAGCGGCCGGTGTCGGCCGACGCGCTGCTCGATCGCTGGGCGCGCAAGGCGCTGGAGTTCGAGCCCGGCACCCGGTGGCAGTACAGCAACACCAACTTCGTGATCGCCGGCCTGATCGTCGAGAAGGTCGCCGGCACGCCGCTGGTCGACTTCCTCACCGAGCGCGTGTTCAAGCCGCTCGGCATGACCTCGGTGACCAACACCGATCGCCAGAAGCTCGGCGACCAGGACGCCCAGGGCACCTTCCGCCGCGCGCTCGGGCCGCTCCACGCGGCGCCGCACGAGGGGCCGGGCTGGATGTACGCCGCCGGGGAGCTCGCGATGACCGCCGAGGACCTCGCGAAGTGGGACGTCGCGGTGATCCAGCAGGCGATCCTGGCGCCGGAGTCGTGGCGCCAGCTCGAGACCGAGGTCGTGCTCGCCAGCGGCGCCGGCACGCGCTACGGCCTCGGCGTCGGCGTGGGGCTGACCCAGGGCCACCGCGAGCTCATCCACAGCGGCGAGGTCTCGGGGTTCGTCGCGTCGAACCTGGTGTGGCCCGACGACAAGCTCGCGGTCGCCGTGCTGACCAACCAGGACGCCTCGGGCGCCGCCGGGGAGATCGCGACCCGGGTCCGCGACGCGGTGTTCCGCGCGGTCTCGCCGGCCAGCGTCGAGAGCGACCGCCGGGTCAAGCAGATGCTGGTCGAGCTCGCCGACAAGAAGCTCGACCGGAGCCGGCTGACCGCGAACCTCGCCAGCTACTTCACCGACGAGGCGATCGCGGAGTTCGCCGACACGCTGCGCCCGCTCGGCGCGCTCGGCGAGGTCGAGCAGGTGTCGTCCGCCCGGCGCGGCGGGATGACGTTCCGGCGCTACAAGGCGAAGTACGGCGACCAGGCGATGTCGATCAGCGTCTACGAGACCGACGACGGCAAGCTCGAGCAGTTCCTGCTGAGCAAGCCCGACTGACCGGATGCCGTCGCGGCCGCCGCTCCGCGCTCGGTTCCCGGATCGATCAAATGATCACGAAGGTCTGCTGGTTGATCGCGACCAGGCGGCCATCGCTGCCCCACAGCTCACGGGTCTCCAGGACGTAGCCATCGGTGCAGACCGGGGCGGCAGCCCGGTAGAGCACCGGCGCGTCGGGATCGAGGCCATCGAGGCCGCCGGCGATGTCGAGGGTGAACGCGATCGTGGCCATCGGCCTGGGGCCGATCCGGGCGAACACGACGGGCCACCAGGCGTCGATCAGCGCGGCGATCAGACCCGCGCCGCAGGGTGTCGACGGCGATGTCGACCGTGCCGGCCTCGACCGGGCCGGGCAGCTCTGCGGTGACCGAGCGGACCCGGCGCGCAGGATCGGCGACGCGCTGCTCGATCGCGTCGACCAGCGCGGCGACGACGAGGCCGCCGAACGCGCCGCGCCCCATCCGCCAGCCATCGACGACGTCGAGCTGGTAGTGGTCGCCGGCGGGGCGGGGCGTGCAGACGTCGCTCAGGGAGGCCATCTCCTCCTCGTAGCATCCGTCGCGGGCTGTGTCCGATCAGGAACAGGGGCGATCGGCCGATCAGTTCGCTGATCAGGCGCCGATCAGGCGCCGATCAGGCGCCGATCAGTCGATCGACTCGATCACCAGCCGGCCGCCGACCTGGCGGACCGTGTACCGCCGGGGCTGCTCCCCGTGCAACGGGCCGTCGTACGGGTTGCCGGCCCCCAGGCCGCCCGGGCCGCGGGCCGACGAGCTCGGCCGGTCGAACCGGCCGGCGGCGCGCCCCCAGCGGTCGAACGGATCGCTCGCCGGGGCGCCGCTGCGGCCATACCCGGCGTACTGATCGACCATCGCGCGCGCCAGCATGCGCTCGCGGGTGCTCATGATCCAGAGCAGCGGCGCGAGCACGAGCAGCTGGAGCCAGCCCAGCGCGAGGCCGACGACGCCGAACCCGATCGCGACCACGCGGGCGACGTCGACCGCGACATCCGTCGCGCGCACGAAGTCCATCCGGCGGGTGAGCACCGCGCGCAGGATCCGGCCGCCGTCCATCGGCAGCGCCGGGATCAGGTTGAAGCCGGCGAGCACCAGGTTGATCCAGCCGATCGCGCCGAACAGGTCTCCGAGCAGCGAGGCATGGAGCAGGCCACCGAGACCGAGCCCGGCGCCGGCGAGCATCAGCGACACCGCCGGGCCCGCCGCGGCGATCGCGATCTCGTGATTCGCCGAGCGCGGCATCTGCACCATCTTGGCCGCGCCGCCGAAGAACGACAGCTCGATCCCGGACACGTGCACGCCGTAGCGGCGGGCGACCAGCGCGTGGCCGAGCTCGTGGAGCAGCACCGAGCCGAACACGAGGCCGATCACGAGCAGGCCGGCGCCGGCGCTGCTGGCCCCGCCGTACCCGAGCAGCACGGCCACGAGCAGGAGGACGAAGCTGAGGTTGATCTCGACCGGGAAGCCGAGCACCCGGCCCAGTCGCCATGACGTGAACATGGGGACAACATGGGCACCGGCGCCCGATTGTCAAACCGCGCACATATTCCGCAATGCGCGGACCCTGCCCGAAATGGCAGGCCCAGGATGGCAGGGCAGCGTGGTCAGAGCGCCGCGGCGACCACCTCGCCGAGCCGGCGCATGCCCTCGACGATCGACAGCGGCGGCTGGTTCGAGAAGTTCAGCCGGACGAAGTCGCGGCGGTGGCTCTCGACGAAGAACGCCGCGCCCGGCACGAACGCGACCTTGCGGGCGATCGCCTCGGGGAACAGCGCCTCGGCGTCGAGCTGCGCCGGCAGCTGCAGCCACACGAACATCCCGCCGGTCGGCGCGACCCACCGGCTGCCGTCGGGCAGGTACTCGGCGAGCGCGCCGAGCATGGTCTGGCAGCGCTCGCGGTAGACCTCGCAGATCCGCGCGACGTGGCCGGCGTAGTCGAAGCGATCGAGCATCGCCGCGGTCGCGCGCTGGGCGAGCGTCGCGGTGTGCAGGTCGGCGGCCTGCTTGCAGATCGTCGCCTTGCGCACGATGCCGGCGTCGCCCCACAGCCAGCCGATCCGCAGGCCGGGCGCCAGCGTCTTGGAGAACGTGCCGAGGTAGAGCACGTTGCCCGAGCCGGCGGCGGCGATCGGGCGCGGCGGCGCTTCGTCGAACGACAGCTCGCCGTACGGGTCGTCCTCGATGATCGCGACGCCGTGGTGCGCGGCGAGCTCGGCGATCGCAGCGCGCCGCGCCTGGGGCAGCGTGGTGCCGCGCGGGTTCTGGAAGCTCGACACGACGTAGATCAGCTTGGGGCGATGGGCGGCGATCAGGTCGGCGAGGTCATCGACCTGCATGCCGTGATCGTCGCTCGGCACGGTGACCAGCCGGACCTGGTAGGCCGCGAACGACTGGATCGCCGCGAGGTAGGTCGGGTTGTCGACCAGCACGACGTCGCCGGGGTCGAGGAACACGCGCGACACCAGGTCGATGCCCTGCTGCGAGCCGCTGGTGATCAGCAGCTCCTCGGGCCGCGCCGGGATGCCGCGCTTGCGCAGGTGCATGGCGATCCACGCGCGCAGCGGGCCGAAGCCCTCGGTGGTCGAGTACTGCAGCGCCTTGCCGCCGTCGTTGCGCAGGACCTCGGCGTGGGCCTCGGCGATCGCGGCGACCGGGAACAGCTCGGGCGCCGGCAGCCCGCCGGCGAACGACAGGATGTCCGGCCGCTCGGCGACCTTGAGGATCTCGCGCACCACCGACGGCGGCATGTCCGCCATCCGGCACGCCAGGCGCGGCATCCGCGGCGCCGGCGACGCGGGCGCGGTGCTCGGCAGGGGAGGCTCCAGCGGCGGGATCGCGATCGGGATCAGGCCGGAGAACGAGCGGTCGGAGTTCATGGCGAGGCCTCCTGTTCGGCGTGGATCGACAGCGCAACGTCCTCCTTGATCGAGGACAGCACCAGCGTGGTCTCGGTGCGGTACACCCCCGGGATCGCGCGGATGTGCTCGACCAGCAGGCGATCGAGCGAGCGGGTGTTCTCGGTCCGGATCTTGAGCAGGTACGAGTCCGACCCGGCGACGCGGTGGCACTCCAGCACGTCCGGCAGGGCGAGGATCTTCTTGCCGAACTGCTCGAAGTACTTGGGGTGCGAGATCCCGACGCCGACGAACGCGGTGATGTCCTTGCCGAGCTGCGCGGGATCGAGCTTGGCGATGTACGCCTGGATGACGCCGCGGGCCTCGAGCTTGTGGATGCGATCGGCGACGCTGGGCTGCGACAGCCGGACCCGGCGCGCGATCTCCTGCTGCGTCGCACGCGCGTCGCGCTGGAGGATTTCCAGGATCCGCAGGTCGGTCACGTCCACGCACTAACCATAGGAGAGCGCGGAGGACACATCAATCAGAAATCGAGCGGCGCGCCTGTCAAACCTATTTTGTATAGGAACGGGTACCGAGCGGGTAACGCATCGCGTCCGTGCGCGAGGGCACGCACTGCCGATCCCGGGAGGTGCGGTGCGCGAGATCGCGCCGGGAGTGCAGTGTACGCAAGATCGGCGCGGGTTGTGTTTCGCTGCTGTTTCGTCTGCTGCGACGGCGTTCTGTTCCGCCGTGCGTGCTGGGCCGCGGTGCGACGATTCGACGCTGCAACCGCCCGGTCGGTCGGCCGGTGTCAGGGCCGCGCGCCTCGCTTGCCGGCCGGCGCGCCGGCGAGCCGCATCGTGCCACCGACCAGCGTGGCGAGGTCGATCAGGTAGCGCTGCTCCTCGTCGTCGAGCAGCGGCTGGCGCAGCGCGCGCTCGAGCGCGCGGACCTCGCGCGGATGGTGCAGCGAGCACAGCAGGCCCTCGACGCCGCGCTCCGAAGAAGCGGTCGCGCTCTGCGGCGCTGTACGGCTGCAGCCCCTGGTAGGGACACGAGGTCAGCGACAACGCCCAGCTCGACGCCGGCTATCCGCGGAGCCGGGCCCAGTACGCTCGCACGGCGTCGTCCTGGTCGGGCATCGCGACGTGCTCGGCGAGCACGGCGAAGTCGAGATCCGGGAAGAACTGGCTCGCCGGCTGGGGCGCGTAGCCGCCGGGGCCGAGCCGGTACACCGAGAACCGCCGGTCCTCGTACACCCATACCTCGGCGACGCCGAGCCCCAGGTAAACGTCGAGCTTGTTCATCCCGCGGGTCACCACCACTTCGATCGCAAGATCCGGAAAGTCCTTCTTGGTGTCGATGCAGTAGCACTCGTCCGGCTCGAGCCCCCGCTCCTCCTCCTCGCGCCGGTAGGTCGCTGAGCCGAAGCCGAGGATCCGTACCCCCCGGATCAGGGCATGGAGCTCGACGAGGCGCGCGATCAGCGTCTTCAGGTGCTCGTGGAGCGGCGACGTCGTCATGATCTCCAGGGTCCCGCGCAGGTAGGTCAGGTGGAGCCCCGGCCTGTGACCGAGGACATCGCCGATGAGCACGTAGTCCTTGTACGTGACGCCGTGGAAGATCAGGCGTTGCTCTCCCTGTTCCGGATGCTCCGGATCGGTCGGCATCGTCGCAGCAACCATGGAGAGAGGGTAGCAGAGCGGCCGCACGAACGCGTCGGGTGCGGCGGCCGCGCACCAGGCCGAGCGGATCACGAGCTGCGCTCGAGTCGGGGCGGCCACGCGGCCTCGTGGTCCACGACCTCGGCGCGGTCGATCCGCTGGCCGATCCGCTGGGCGAGCTCGGTGCGGTCCTCGGGCGACAGCCACGGGATCGAGACCCGGGCGAGGTCCGCGCCGTGCGGGTCGGCGAACGAGATGTAGTCGCCGACCACCGTGACGCCGTGGCGCGAGCGCACCGCGATCTCGCGCATCGGCGCGCCGCGGCCGTCGCGCACCGCGATCCGGCCGTCGTCGTGGATCGCCATCGCGAACCGCGCGCGATCGCGGAACAGCCCGCGTGCGTAGACCTCGACACGCTCGCCGTGGTCGACCGCGAGCACCTTGTCGAGCCCGCCCGACGCCGGCGACCCGATCTCGGTCGCGCGCCGGACCTCGGGGGCGAGGTGCGCGAGCGCCTGGCGGACGGCCTGCGCCAGCCGGTCGAGCGCCGCCAGCGCGCCCAGCCCGCCGGGCTCGAGCAGGCTCTGCGGCTCGACGCCGAAGATCCGGCGGAACCCGCCGCGCGGCGTGCCGGGCTCGACCTCGATCCAGACGCCGATGCCCTCGCGCAGCGCATCGCGCGCGATCAGCAGCAGCCCGGCGATCGCGATCGACGTCCGCCGGTCCTTGGCGGCGCGCTTCTTGTGGTGCTGGATCACGGTCGCGAACCGGTCGGTGACGTGGAGCGACCGGCCGGCCGTCGCGAGCCGGACGCCGCCCCCGGTGAGCTCGGCGCGCAGCATGCCCTCGGCGGTCAGCGCCTCGCACGCATTCCCGGCGTCGTCGCGGTACGCCACGCACCGAGCGTAACCGAGCCGGGGGCGCGAGCCACGTGCCCGGGGCTGCGAACAACTCGCGCGCGCCGGCCGCGACCTGGGCTATACCTCCCACATGCTCCTGATGATCGCCCTGGGAGTGGCCTTCTTCGCCGGCATGGGCGCGTTGACCAGCCTGCGCGTGCTGCGCGAGTACGAGCGCGCGATCGTGTTCCGGCTCGGCCGGGCGCGCAACAAGGCGCTCGGACCCGGTCTCGTGCTGATGCTGCCGTTCGGCGTCGACCGCGCGACCGTGGTCGACACCCGCACCAAGGTCATCCAGATCCCGACCCAGGAGGTGATCACGCGCGACAACATCTCGATCGGCGTCGACGCGGTGGTGTACGTCGAGATCTCGTCGCCGATGGACGCGATCCTGCGGGTCGAGCAGTACATGCCGGCGACGCTGCAGCTCGCGGCGACCACGCTGCGCTCGATCATCGGCCGGATGGAGCTCGACGAGGTGCTCGCCAAGCGCGCCGAGATCAACACCGAGGTCCAGGAGATCCTGGAGTCGCGGGTCGAGCAGTGGGGGGTCAACATCACCGCGGTCGAGATCAAGGACATCTCGCTGCCGGCCGAGATGAAGCGCGCGATGGCGCGCCAGGCCGAGGCCGAGCGCGAGCGCCGCGCCAAGATCATCATGTCCGAGGGCGAGCTCCAGGCCGCCCAGCGGCTCGCCGAGGCCGCGCGGCTGATGGCCGCCGATCCGGCGGCGCTCCAGCTCCGGCTCTACCAGACGATGGTCGAGGTCTCGGCGCAGCCCAACATGACGATCGTGCTCCCGGTCCCGATCGAGCTGCTGGCCGGTGGTGGCGCGGCCGGCGCGGCCGGGAGCGCCGCGGCCCAGGCCGTGGCGGCGGCGGCCCAGGCGCTGACCGGCGCCGCCGCCAGGCAGCTCGCCCAGGCTCAGCCGGCCACCGTGCCTGGGGGCGAGAGCTCGGCACCGTCGACCGACGCGCTCAAGGCCGAGCTCGCCGAGCCGGCCAAGCCCACCAAGAAGTCGCGTTGAGCAGGCGCGTCGCCGCGGCCGCGCTGCGCTCCCGCCGCGGTCCCGCGCTGTAGCCGGCGGTCCGGCCCGCGGGTATAACCGCCGCACCCATGACCGCCCAGTACACGTTCGTGATGAAGGACCTGCGCAAGCTGGTGCCGCCCAGGCGCGAGATCCTCAAAGGCATCTGGCTGTCGTTCTACCCGGGGGCGAAGATCGGCGTGCTCGGCAACAACGGCGCGGGCAAGAGCACGCTGCTCCGGATCATGGCCGGGGTCGACCAGGACTTCCTCGGCGAGGCCTGGCCGGCGCCGGGGCTCAAGATCGGCTTTCTGCCGCAGGAGCCGCAGCTCGACCCCGGCAAGGACGTCAAGGGCAACGTCGAGGAGGGCGTCGCCGAGACCCGGGCGCTGCTGACCCGGTTCGAGGAGCTGTCGATGAAGCTCGGCGAGGACATGTCGCCCGAGAAGATGGACAAGCTGCTCGAGGAGCAGGGCCGGCTGCAGGATCAGATCGAGGCGGCGAATGCCTGGGAGCTCGACCACACCGTCGACATGGCGATGGACGCGCTGCGCTGTCCACCCGGCGACGCCGACGTCACCAAGATCTCGGGCGGCGAGCGCCGCCGGGTCGCGCTGTGCCGGCTGCTGCTCGCCAGGCCCGACATGCTGCTGCTCGACGAGCCGACCAACCACCTCGACGCCGAGAGCGTGGCGTGGCTCGAGCGCACGCTCGAGGAGTTCAAGGGCACGGTGGTCGCGATCACCCACGACCGCTACTTCCTCGACAACGTCGCGCGGTGGATCCTCGAGCTCGACCGCGGCGAGGGCCACCCGTTCGAGGGCAACTACTCGGGCTGGCTCGACTACAAGGCCAAGCGGCTGCGCGACGAGGAGAAGCAGTCGGGCGCGCGCGAGCGCATGCTGGCGCGCGAGCTCGAGTGGGTGCGGTCGTCGGTCAAGGCGCGCCAGGCCAAGAGCAAGGCCCGGCTGCAGCGCTACGACGAGATGGTCGCCGAGGCCCAGAAGGAGGCGCGCGACCCGGCGCTCGAGATCGTGATCGCGCCCGGGCCGCGGCTCGGCAACGAGGTCGTGCTGTTCGAAGGCGTCCACAAGTCGTTCGGCGACCGGCTGCTGATCGAGAACCTGTCGTTCAAGCTGCCGCGCGGCGGCATCGTCGGCGTGATCGGCCCCAACGGCGCCGGCAAGACCACGCTGTTCCGCATGATCATGGGGGTCGAGAAGCCGGACCGGGGCACGATCAAGATCGGCGAGACCGTCCAGCTCGGCTACGTCGACCAGAGCCGCGATGCGCTCGACGCCGACAAGTCGATCTACGACGAGATCGCCGAGGGCGCCGAATCGCTCACGCTCGGCGAGCGCCAGATCAATGCGCGGGCCTACGTGTCGAGCTTCAACTTCAAGGGCCAGGACCAGCAGAAGCGGGTCGGCATCCTGTCCGGCGGCGAGCGCAACCGCGTCCACCTCGCCAAGATGATCAAGCGCGCCGGCAACGTGCTGCTGCTCGACGAGCCGTCCAACGACCTCGACGTCGACACGCTGCGCGCGCTGGAGGACGGGCTCGAGAAGTTCCCGGGCTGCGCGGTGGTGATCAGCCACGACCGCTGGTTCCTCGACCGGATCGCGACCCACATCCTCGCGTTCGAGGGCGACTCGCACGTCGAGTGGTTCGAGGGCAACTTCGCGGACTACGAGGCCGACCGCAAGCGCCGGCTCGGCACCGACGCCGATCAGCCGCACCGGATCAAGTACAAGCCGCTGCGGGCGTAGGCTACGGGCGCGGCGCCGGCGGTTTGGGGTAAACGTGCTCGGGGTAGGGGTGCGGTTGCAGCCGCACCTCGGCGACCAGCGGGCGGTGATCGCTGGCGCGCCGGGCGAGCTCGCTGTCGCAGCGCGAGAGCCGCAGGAAGTCCATCGCGCCGCGCACGAAGATCGCGTCGAGCGCGCGCAGCGGGCCCCAGGCCGGGAACGTCAGCGGCCGGCGCTCGATGCCGCGGAACCCGGCGGGCACGAGCAGCTCGCCGAGCCCGCCGTACACGTCGTTGAGGTCGCCGCCGACGACGATCGGGGTGTCGTGGTGGAGGTTCTGGAACGGGTGGCTGTCGAGGAACATGCGGAGCTGGCGCCGCCGCTCGTAGCGCGCGAGGCCGAGGTGCATGTTGTAGACATGGACGGTGCGGTCGACGTCGTCGTGGCGGACCCGGAGCACGGCGTGCAGCGCGCTGCGCCGCTTCTTGAACCGGATCGACAGGTCGAGGTTGGTGCTCTCGATGATCGGGTAGCGCGACAGGATCGCGTTGCCGTACTGGCCGCCGCCGCGGACGTCGACGTTGGGGAACCACGTGCGGTAGCGCAGGCCGAGCCGCTCGGCGAGCAGGTCGACCTGGTGATCGCGGTTGGATCGCGCGGCCCCGCCGTCGACCTCCTGCAGCATCGCGACGTCGATGTCGAGCTTCTGGATCACCTCCACGATCCGGTCGGGGTCGTAGCGCCGGTCGATCCCGCCGATGCACTTGTGGATGTTGTAGCTGAGCGTGCGCAGCCTCACGGAGCGGCCTCGCGAACCGGGGCTGGACTCGCCGCCGCCGACACCTGCGCGACCACCAGGGTCTCGTCGTCGGCGAGCGGCCGGCCGGCGCGGTGGGCGGCGACACCGCGCATCACGAGATCATGGACCGCCGGTGGGGTCAGCCGCTCGCGGTCGAGCTTCTTCAGCAGGTGCTGCAGCCTGCGATCGCCGAACGGGGCGCCGGATGGATCCTGGGCCTCGACCACGCCGTCGGTATACCAGACCACGAGATCGCCGGCCTGGAGCGCGCGGCGCTGGACCCGGACGCCGGGCGGGCCGGCGCCGAGCGGGTTGCCGCGGCCGACCAGTGCGTGGAGCTGGATCGCGCGCTGGGCCTTGCCCCCTGCCGCGGCGGAGCCGTCGGGGTCTCCGATCCGGCACAGGTACGCCGCCGGGTGGCCGCACGACACGACCCGGATCTCGCCGCCCCCCGGGCCCGGCGGGCCCGCCGGATCGAGGATCGCCCCGAAGCAGGTCATCGCGAGCTCGCCGCCGCCGACCCGGCGGACCGCGGCATCGAGCGCGGTGATCAGCGCGCCCAGCTCGAGGGCCGCGCCGGCGCGCCGCACGCTGACGTCGCACGCGGCGATCACGGCCGCGGTCACCATCGCCGCGGCGACCCCGTGGCCGGTGACGTCGCCGATCGCGATCAGCACGGGGCGCGCGCCGGTGGCGCCCCCGGGCTCGCCGGGAGGTCCGAGCGGCGTGACGATCCAGAAGTCGCCGGCGCAGTGGGTCGCCGGCCGCCACGAGCCGACCACCGTGACCGGACCGTGGACCTGCGGCGCACGGCCGGGCAGCAGCTCGGCCTGCACCGTCGCGGCGAGCTCGACCTCGCGGGCGAGGGCGGCGCGCTCGGCGGCGCGGCGCGCGAGCCGGACGTGGAGCAGCGCCTCGGCGAGCCGCTCCGCCGCGCGGACCAGGAAGCCGAGCGCGGGCACGCGCAGCCGGCGGCCGGCCGCCGGGACCAGGATCAACCCGAGCAGCTCGTCGGCGGTGCCCACCGGGATCAGCGCGCGCGCCGCGTGGTGGCCGAACAGCTGGGTGAGCAGCTCGCGCAGCTCGGGCGGGGCGGTGTCGAGGTCGTCGGCGAACACCGGATCGCGGCGGTCGGCCAGCCAGCCGGCGATCAGCGGGTCCGGGGCGCGCGCGTCGTCGAGCCGTTCGCCGGTCTCGCTGCTCCACCCCCAGTCGTCCTGCGACGCCAGCAGCACGCGGGGCCGGACGCCGAGCCCGAGCTCGATCACGTCGATCGCGAGCTCGGCGATCGCGGCCGGCGCCGCCAGGTTGCGCGCGCGGCCGACCAGCTGGGCGAGCAGGCGGTCGAGCGGGCCCTCGCTGCTGCGCGCGCCGCGGGTGATCAGCGTCATCGCCGCGACCGTGATCCGCACCGCCGCGAAGCACACGATCAGGACCAGCGCGGTCAGCGGCCACGGCACCGGCAGCGCGAGCTCGGTGAGCGCGACCCACGCGAGCAGCGCGCCGGCCGCGAAGTACAGCACCAGCGCCGGCGCGGTGACATCGACCGCGCGGACCCGCAGGAGGTCCTCGACGACCAGCGCGCGCACCACCAGCAGCGAGCCGATCCCCGACAGCAGCCAGCCGACCGGGAACCAGCCGCCGCCGTAGGCCAGCGTCAGATCGACCAGCGACGACAGCACCACCAGGTTCGCGATCAGCGCGGCGCGCAGCTGGCGCCGCTCATCGGACGGCGGGGCCGTGAGGGCGGCATGACCGAGCACCGCGAACCCGGGCGCGACCATCACGACGGTATGCACCATCGAGACCCACGCCCAGCGTCCGGCGTGCGGGTACCAGAACCCGGGCAGCCAGCGCACGCCGTCGATCGCCGCCTTGGTGGCGGTGCCGACGAACACCCACAGTGCGGCGCTGGCGATCATCGCCCACACGATCCGGCGATGGCGCCGGTAGCGCCCGACCAGCGCGAGCTGGAACCCGGTGCTGGCCGCACCGACCATCGGGATGAACGCACCCGCGAACCGGAACAGCTGCTCGGCGACCGCGGGCGACCGGATCGACGGTGACAGCGCGACCACCGCCGAGTACGGAAACAGCGACACGATGTTGGCGAGCAGGAAGCCGCGCAGGATGGGGGCCCCGCGCATCACGGCGGCGTACGCGATCACGATCAGCATGGCCGCCGGCGCCAGCGCGAACGGCAGCGACAGCAGGTGCGGCTCGTAGCTACGACTCGACCACAGCTCGTGCATCGCCGCCCCGCACTGTATCTCGTGTACGATCGGGTGGTGGCGGATCCTCGCAACCCATCGGGCCGGCGGCCGCCCGCCCTGCCGCTACCGCCGCCGCCGGATACCGACGAGTCCCCGCCGCCGCCGTCGAGCGGGCCGACCCAGGTCACCCGGCGCCGCCGGTCGCCGAGCAAGGACGTCGCCCACGATCTGCCCCGGCTCCCCGAGGTCGCGCTGCACGAGGAGTCCAACGAGGTCGATCTCGACCCGCGCGCGCTCGCCCCGGCGACCGGCACGCTGTCCGGCGCCCGCGCGGTGCCGATCCCGCCGCCGCCCGCGCGCGCGCCCAGACCGCCGACCGTGCCGCCCCGGGTGGCCCGGGCCGCCACGTCGCGGCTCCCCCCGACGCCGCGCCCGCCGCCGCGCAGCGCCGCGGTCCGCGTCGACACCGCCCAGCACTCGTCGCTGATCGGCGGGCGCTACCAGATCCTGTCCCGGATCGGCCAGGGCGGGATGGGCAAGGTCTACAAGGTCAAGCACATCCACCTGTCGCGTACGTTCGCGCTCAAGATCATCTCGAACCAGGTCGCCGAGACCGACGAGGCCCGCGAGCTGTTCTACCGCGAGGCGCGGTTCGCCTCGGCGATGTCCCACCCCAACATCACCTCGGTGGTCGACTTCGGCGAGGACGAGAAGGTCGGGATGTTCATGGTGATGGAGCTGGTCGACGGCGAGGCGCTCAACCGGATCCTGTTCCGCGAGAAGCAGCTGTCGACCCGCAAGGCGTGCGAGATCGTGCTGCAGGTCGCCGAGGCCCTGCACTACATCCACAAGCAGGGCGTCGTGCACTGCGACATCAAGACCGAGAACATCCTGATCTCCGAGGAGGAGCACGAGGGCAAGCGGAGCAAGACCGTGATCAAGCTGCTCGACTTCGGCCTCGCGCGCTCGCTGCACGCCAGCCGGGCCTCGACCTCGCTGTCGGGCACCCCGCACTACGTCGCGCCCGAGCGGATCCGCGGCCAGCCCGCCTCGCCCGCGAGCGACGTCTACGGCGTCGGCATCCTGCTGTACGAGCTGATCACCGGCCAGGTCCCGTGGGACGGCGCGGTCCAGAAGATCCTCGCAGGCCACCTCGACGAGCAGGCCCGGCCGCCGTCCCAGCTGGTCGAGGGCGGCGTCGATCCCGCGCTCGAGACCCTGATCTTCCACGCGATCGCCAAGCGGCCCGCCGAGCGCCACAAGGACATGGCCGCGTTCATCTACGAGCTCAAGACCGTGATGGACATGATGGGATTCGGCCGGCGCGCCCGCAGCGGTCCGGCCAAGCGGGTCGTGATCGAGCAGCGCTCGTCGAGCTCGCCCGGCGCGCTCAACCTGCGCGACGAGCTGGCCCGGATCGCGTTCGACGCCTGCCGCCTGCCGCTCGCGCTGGTCAACCCACAGGGCGTGATCGTGCGCGCCAACCCGGCGTTCGCCCGGTTCGTGATGGGCGCGTCGATCGAGGTCGAGGGCCAGCCGGTGCAGACCACGCCGCTCGCCACTGCGTGGAGCACCGCCGAGGCCGACCTCGGGCGCACCCTGGCCGGCAGCCCGGTGCGCCGGATCCTCGAGATCGACGTCGCCGCCGGCGAGTCTCGCCGCCTGCTGCTCTGGCTCGACGCGGTGTCGGTCGACCACGTCGTGCTCGGCGTCCAGCCGCTCGAGCTGTAGCGATGGCGGACGTTCGACGGCTACGACGCGGCGCGCCGCCACCGGCCAAACCTCGGCGATTCGCTGACTGACCTCGGCGTGCTGACCGACCGGCCGCTCGTGCGGCGGCTGTCACGGACGCCGTTCGTACGCTGACGGCGGTCGACACGTGTTGACACGGTGTCGACACGGCCGCGCGCCGGTTGCCACCGGGCGGCGCTGCGACTACGGTGTGCGCGGACTTGCCCAGGCCGCTCGCAGACGCCGACAGCCCGCTGGCCGGCGTGTCGGCACCCGCGCCGACACCCGCGCCTCAGGCCCTGGTGTTCCCCGAGGAGGCGTTTCGGGCCCAGCCGCCGGCGGCAGGCTCGCCGCGACCGTTCCGGCTGCCGCCGGTCCAGGCGTTCACCCTGGCCAGCGGGATCCAGGTCTACCTGGTCGAGCAGCACACCCTGCCGCTGGTGTCGATGGACCTCCACTTCGAGGGCGGCTCGGCGATCGATCCGCCGGGCAAGGAGGGGCTGGCGAGCGTGTGCATGGCGATGCTGACCGAGGGCACCGAGCAGCTCGACAAGCTCGCCTATGCGGAGCGGCTGGCCGACACCGCCTCGAGCATCGGCGGCTACGCCGGCGACGACTCGGTCGGGCTGACGCTGTCGAGCCTGGCGCGCCACCTCGATGCGACGTTCGCCCTGCTCGCCGACACGCTGTGCGCGCCGGGGTTTCGCCGCCAGGACTTCGATCGCATGATCCGGCGGCGGATCGAGGGCATCCGCCAGGCCCGGCGCAGCCCGGCGTCGGTCGCGTCGCGGGTCGCCGGCGCGGTGCTGTACGGCCTGGCGCATCCGTTCGGTGCGGTCGTCACCGAGGCCTCGCTCGCGGCGCTGACGCTCGACGACTGCCGGGAGTTCGCCCGGACCTGGCTCCGGCCGGCCGGCGCCCAGCTGTTCGTGGTCGGCGACCTGACCGAGGCGGCGGTGCGCGCCTGCTTCGGCTCGCCGCGGCTGGCCGGCTGGACCGGCGCGGCGCCGGCGCCGCCCGCGCTGCCCGCGCCGCGCACGCTGCCCGGCCGGATCTTCTTCGTCGACGTGCCGGGCGCCGCCCAGTCG
>DATAPF010000525.1:0-4737 GCA_036265355.1 Kofleriaceae bacterium
CGCCGTCGACCCGGGCGTCCATCCAGGTCAGCTGGACGTCGGGCTCGCCGCACGCGAGCAGGCCGTCGTCGTCGGCGCGGATCGCGTGGCGGGTCCCGGCGCCGCAGCCGTCGACGATCGCAGCGATCGCGGCGCGCAAGAGGTCGCGGTCGGCGGCGGTGGCGCCGGCGGCGAGGTAGGCATCGGCAGCGATCACGAACCACAGCGCGGCGTCGACCGAGTTGTACTCGGGGGCGTCGTCGTGCTCGTCGAACCGGTTGGGCAGCATGCCGCGCGACACGGAGGCGGCCCACTGGCAGAGGATCGCGCGGGCGTCGTCGCGGCGGCCGGTGGCGAGGCACAGGCCGCGCAGCGCGATGAACGTGTCGCGGCCCCAGTCGGCGAACCACGGGTAGCCTGCGATCACGGTCTTGCCCGCGCTGCGCGCGACCAGGTAGGCGTCGGCGGCGCGGGCGAGCGCCGACGGGAAGCCGGCGCGGCGGCGAGCCTCGGCGTCGAAGATCCGATCGGCGACCGCGGCCGGATCGCCCAGGATCGGGTCGGTCGACAGGACCATGGCGGCCGGGCCGCTCGCGAGGTCGAAGCTGAACGCGCCGGGGGCCGCGAGGTCCTCGACGGCGACGAGCCCGCGGTCGGCCTCGTCGCGGAGGTAGAATGCGCGGTACCAGTCGGGGGCGTGGTGGTAGAGGCCGTTGGCGGCGCAGCAGATCGCCGGCACGCCGGTGTAGGGCCGCCAGATCACCGCATCGCCGTCGAGCTCGGGCACGAACCGGAACGCGGGGTTCTCGCGGTGGGTCGCGTGGTAGTCGCGGCCGGCGAGCAGCGGCTGGACGCTGAGGCTGGTGACGCTGCCGGCGAGCCGGGTCCAGCGCAGCGCGACGCGCGGGGCGCTGCCGGCGGACGCAGCGTGCTCGACGGCGAGCTCGCCCGCGATCTGCACACCACCGGGCAGCGCCCACTCCCAGCGCGGCCACGGCGCGCAGCCAAAGCTGGTCAGGCGGTGCGCGCCGTCGGGATAGATCACGTCGCCCCGGTAGCGGTGCGACGATAGCGCGAACCGGCCGGCGGGAGTGTCGACGAACACCTCGAGGTCGGCGACCAGGACCATGCGGCCGTCGGGCGGGCGGGTCGCGGCGAGCAGCACGGCATGGTAGCGCCGGGTGCGGATGCCGTCGGCGGTGCCCATCGCGAAGCCGCCGAGGCCGTCGGGCTCGAGCCACTCGATCATCGGCTGCCCCGGGTCGCAGCGACGCGCTCGATCAGGTTGGCGGCGAGCGCGGTCCATCCGGTCTGGTGGCTGGCGCCGAGCCCGCGGCCGGTGTCGCCGTGGAAGTACTCGTAGAACAGCACGAGATCGCGAAACGCCGGATCGACGGCGTAGCGCTCGGCGCTGCCGTGGCACGGCCGGTGGCCGCGCGCGTCGGGCAAGACCAGCGACACCAGCCGGCGCTCGAGCTCCTCGGCGACCGCGCCCAGGTTCATGCGGCGGCCGCTGCCGGTCGGGCACTCGACGGTGAGCGCCTCGCCGTAGAAGTGGTGGTAGCGCTTGAGCGCCTCGATGATGAGGTAGTTGGCCGGGAACCACACCGGGCCGCGCCAGTTGGAGTTGCCGCCGAACAGGCCAGTGTCGGACTCGCCGGGCGTGTAGTGGACCTCGTGGTAGCTGTGATCGAGGTACAGCCGGAACGGATGGCTGGCGTGGATTGCCGACAGCGAACGGATGCCGTATGGCGACAGGAACTCGCGCTCGTCGAGCATGTAGCGCAGCACGCGCTCGAGCCGGTCGCGGCTCGGGATCGCGAGCAGGCGGTGCTGATGGTCGGCGTCGAGCGCGACCGAGATCGAGCTCGCGAGCTGCGGGCGGTTGGCGAAGAACCAGTTCAGCCGGTCGTGGAAGATCGGCAGCTGCTGGAGCAGCTCGTCGTCGAGCGACGCCGCGGCGAACAGCGGCACCAGGCCGACCATCGAGCGGATCTTGAGCCGGCGCGCCCCGCTCGGGGTCTGCATCTGGTCGTAGTAGAAGCCGTCCTCGTCATCCCACAGCCCGGTGCCGCCGAGCTCGTTGGACGCCTTGGCGATCGCGACGAAGTGCTCGAAGAACTTGAGCGCGAGGTCGGCGTACGGCTCCTCCTGCTTGGCGAGCTCGAGCGCCATCGCGACCATGGTGGTGCAGTAGAACGCCATCCACGCGGTGGCGTCGGCCTGGATCAGCACGCCGCCGCCGGGCAGCGGCTGGGAGCGGTCGAACACGCCGACGTTGTCGAGGCCGAGGAACCCGCCGGTGAACAGGTTGTCGCCCTCGACATCCTCGCGGTTGACCCACCACGTGAAGTTGATCAGGCACTTGTCGAACGCGCGCTCGAGGAACTCGCGGTCGTAGCCGTAACCGGCCTCGCCGGCGAGCTGGTAGACCCGCCACACCGCCCAGGCGTGGACGGGAGGGTTGACGTCGCCGAACGCGAACTCGTAGGCCGGCAGCTGGCCGTTGGGGTGCATGTACCACTCGCGGCACAACAGGATCAGCTGGTACTTGGCGAACACCGGGTCGAACCGGGCCATCGCGACGCAGTGGAACGCGAGGTCCCACGCCGCGAACCACGGGTACTCCCACGCGTCGGGCATGGCGATGATGTCGCGCGCCCACAGGTGCTCCCAGGCGCAGTTGCGGCCGTCCCGGCGCTGCTCGGACGGCGGCGGCTGGCCCGGATCGCCCTCCAGCCAGTGCTCGACGATGTAGTGGTAGAACTGCCGCGACCACACCAGGCCGGCGTCGGCCTGGCGCACCACGCGGCGCTCCTCGTCGGTCATCGGCGCGTCGCGCACCGCGCGGTGGTAGTGGTCGGCCTCGGCGAGCCGGCGGGCGAAGATCGCGTCGTGGTCGTCGAACGATCGCGCTCCGGCCCCGGGCTGGGCCTCGGGCGCCAGCCGGAGCCGCAGGATGCGCGATTCGCCGGCCGGGACGTCGAGCACGTACCACGCGGCGCACTTGGTGCCCTCGAGCGCCGGGTTGACCGCCGCGAGCTCGCCGCCGACCACGCGGCGGTGGAACGCATCCTTGGTGTAGGGCGAGCAGGCGGCCACGCCCCACAGCCGCTCGCTGTGGGTCTCGTTGTCGGTGAACAGCAGCGCCGGCTCGCCCTCGCAGTCGAGCCGGAACCGGCCGAGCGTGGGCTGAACGATCTGCACGCTGGCGGCGCCGGCGCGCTCGATCCGGCCGGCCGGATCGTAGCCCTCGCCGGTGCGCCCCCACCGCCACGTGTTGCGCAGCCAGACCGTCGGCAGGACGTGGAGCCGGGCGGCGTCGCCGCGGTTGGTGATGGTGATCCGGATCAGGATGTCGTCGGGCGCGGCCTTGGCGTACTCGGCCTGGACGTCCCAGTAGCCGCGCTCGAACACCCCGGTGTCCTCGACCTCGAGCTCGCGGTCGCCGCGGCCGCGCGCGCGGTTGCCGTCGACCAGCTCGGCGTACGGGTACGCCTCGTGCGGGTACTTGTACAGCGCCTTCAGGTACGACGAGGTCGGCGTCGCATCGAGGTAGTAGTACAGCTCCTTGCAGTCCTCGCCGTGGTTGCCCTCGGGGCCGGTGACCCCGAACAGCCGCTCCTTGAGGATCGGATCGCGGCCGTTCCACAGCGCCAGCGCAAAGCACACCCGGCACTCGCGGTCGCAGATCCCGAGCAGGCCGTCCTCGCCCCAGCGGTAGACCCGGCTGCGCGCGTGGTCGTGCGGGAAGTAGGTCCAGCACTCGCCGGTCGCGGAGTAGTCCTCGCGGACCGTGCCCCACTGGCGCTCGGCGAGGTACGGTCCCCAGCGCCGCCAGTTGTGGACGCGCCGCATGTCCTCGGCGATCCGCTCGCGCTCCGCGTCGTCACCCGCTGCTGGCATGGAGCCGGAACGTAGCCTAGCGCGCGGCCGGCGGTGGCGCGTTCACCGTGATACGCACGCGAGGCGGCGCGACACCCGGGCCGGCTATCCGCGCGGCAGCTGCGATTGATGGGCGACGGCGGCCCACTCGATGCGCTGCGGGCTCGCCAGGCCGAGCGTGACGATCGCGGTCGACAGCTGGACCCGCATCGAACGCTGGTAGGCCTGCGCCGCGCGCAGCCGCTCGCGGGTCAGGATGCCTGTGGCGACCAGGTACTCGCCAAACCCGGGCAGCTCCGGCGTCGCGGTGCGCCCGGTCAGCCGGGGCGCCGGCCTGGCGGGCGGCTGGGTCGGCGGCCGGCCGGACAGCGTCGGCCGCTCGATCTCGGGGGGCGGCGGCAGCGGCTCGGGGGTCGGCGTCGGCCGCACCGGGGGCCGGGCGGGCGGCGTCGCAACCTGGCTGCGGACCCGCCGCGCCTCGACGTGCCCGAACGGCTGGGTCGGTCGCTCCTCGTGCTCGGGCCGGGCCGCGCGATCCACCTGATCCGGGGGCTGCGTGCCGCGGGCGAGCCGCGCCGCGCTCGGCGACGGCGCCCACGACGGAGGAGACAGCCGACTCGCCGCGGCAGCGGTTGCCGGGAGTCGAGTCGCTGCCGCGGCCGGTCGGGGAGCGGTGGCGATCTGCAGCCATTCCTGGGCCTCGCCATCCTCGGGATCGAGGCGGAGTGCCTCGCGGAAGAACACGGCGGCCGAGGCATTCTCGTCGCGCCGCGCGGCGAGCTCGCCGAGCAGGCGATAGCCAAGGCCGCACCGCGGGTCGAGGCGGATGATGTCGCGCAGGTCGGCCTGGGCGTCGAGATCGCGCCGCAGCGC
>DATAPF010000526.1:0-13426 GCA_036265355.1 Kofleriaceae bacterium
CGTTGCCGGCGCTGCGGGGAGGGTCGGGGGGTCGAGGGCGTCGTGGGTGGGGGCGGCAGCGTCGGCAACGGGCATGGGGGGGGGAGATTGAGCTCGCTCGGCACCAGCCGCGGGCCGCGGATCGGGCTGGTCGCGATCGCCAGCGGCTGAACTCGCACGGCTACGGGGAGACCGAGCCGCTCGACCGGCGCCACACCGAGGCGGCATGGGCGCTCGATCGTCGTGTGAGCTTCGTATTGAAGAAGCAAACGCGTGATTGAGCGCTGGCGCTCGCCGGTGGCAGCTGGTGTTGCCGTCGGCGACGCGCGACCGCGCTCGCCGGCACCGACGGTGGACACGGCATTTTGCAGCATCGCTGCAGGCCCTCGACTATCCGCGGCGGCGTCGCCGCGCGATCTCGCCGCGTGCGTCGCCACGGCCGGTCTCGCGCACCGGCGGTCGCGGCATCGCGCCCCCTGTGGTGCGGGCGCCATGAGTCTGCGCCACGCCCGCCGTCGCAAGCTCGCGCGCCGCATCGGCCGAAGAATTGCTTACCGACCGTCGCATGAGAGTTGCTCTGGTGTGTGCGCTCGTCGGTTGTGCGTATCAACCCGGATCGTTTGCACATGCGCAGCACGACTTCGTCGGGCAGCGCGTCACCGTCGGATGTCTCGACGTCGCCATCGAGCGCCGCGCCGATGCCTCGATCGGCCCCGTGCTCGGCTATCAGTTCGGCAACCGCTGCGATCACCCGGCGCTGATCGACCTCGGTGCGGCCGGGGTGATCGGGCGCGATCCGCAAGGCGCCGGCGTCGCGCTGCGCCCCTACGATCCACACCGCGAGCTCCGTCCCGCCGAGCTCGACGGACGCAGCGTGGGCGCCGAGGCGCTGGCCTATGCGTCGGACCGGCCGCTGGCCGAGGTGTGCGCCGACGCAGCCGCGCTGGCCCACGCGGCGCCACCGCGCTGGCTGTGCTTCGCCGCGCCGACCCGCGCCGTCGCCGCCGGCGGAGGCTCGCGATGAAGCCGGCGCTGCTCGCCGCGGCCGCGCTGGCCGCAGTCGCGGTTCCCGGCCTCCGGATCGCCCACGCCGGCTGTGGCGGTGGTGCCGCCGCCGCCGGCGGCGCCGCGGGCGGTGCCACGGGCGACTGGTACCTGCGCGCGCCCGGCTGCGAGAGCGACAGCGACGTCGTCGGGTTCCGCCGCTGCACGCGGTTCGCCGCGTGGGCCAAGAGCCTGGAGCACCCGCAGATCATCCTCGAGGCCGGCGCGCTGTTCCGCCGGTTCCCGAGCCTGCTCGGCAGTCAGCTCGGCAGCGTCACCCACGGCGCCGAGTCCTTCACGTACCGCATGATCCAGCCCGCGGGCGTGCGCCGGCTTGACACCGCGCTGCTGTCCAGCCTGCGCGCCAGCGTCGGCCTGTCGCGCGCGCTGTACGCCGGCCTCGAGGTCGATCTCGGCGGCTTGACCCGGCCGAGCCCGACCGGCACCGAGGTGGCGTCGACCGGCGTGTTCGGCAGCCCCGACGTCCAGCCGGGCCACGGCCTGATCGTCGACTCGCTCGGCGTCGCCGGTGTCCGCGCCGCGACCGGGTTCGGCGCCCTCGGCGTCGAGTTCGCCGGCGGCCTGCGCGCCGTGTCCTACGGCTTCCACAGCAGCTATCACGACTGCCAGCAGGCGACCGGCGTCAACGCCCTCGCCGGGGTCGCCGAGGCCCGCGCGCGCGGCGAGCTGTGGCTCAGCCCGTGGCTCACCGCCGGCGCCATGCTCGGCACCAGCGTGCTCGAGCGCAACGCGTGGATGGGCGGCCTCTACCTCGGCGTCCACAGCCGCGCGTTCGGCGGCGACCGCTGATCACGACCCCGCGTTGGATCATCGGCAGGTCCGGCCCCGCCCCGGTCACACCGCAGCCCACCATCGACGCAAGCAGCCCACAGAACGTCGCATAGCGCATGGTCATCGATCGCTGGATCGGCCAAGCGCAGCGGCGTGATAGCTACCCGCTCGACTTCGCGGCTGTGGCCGCCGCGGGCCGGCTCGCCAGCACCTCGACCAGCTCGATCTCGTATGCCACCGGCTCGCGCGTCCCGGGCCGCGGCGGCATCCACACCACCGCCTTCTCGCCCGCGCGCAGCAGCGACAGCGCCTCGCAAAACTCCGGGGCCGCATGCGCCAGATCGATCGCGATCGGCTGCGCGCGGCCCTGCGTCGTGAAGAACGTCTCGCCGCTGCGCTGCCGCCACCCGGTGTAGCGCACCAGCACGGTGTCCGCGCTCCCCGGCCGAGCGCCCGCCGTACCGGCGCCGAGCCGCTTGTAGATCAGCCCCGACGCCGTCTTCGTCGCGTCGGCCGGCGGTGCGCGGAGGTCGAGCGGCGGCGCGATCTGCGGGACCCCGCGCTTCGGCACGGGCGTGGTCACCGCCGGGGTGTCGTTGTTGTCGTCGTCGCCGTGGCACGCGGCCGCCGCCGCCGTCGATGCGATCAGGATCCCGAGAGCAAATGTGCGCATGGTCGTGACCCTAGAGCCCGCGCCGCGAGATCTCCAGTCCCGGAGCGCGGTGGGCGGTCGAATTGACGGGTCGATCGAAAAATCGCCACGACCCGTCAATTCGACCGTCATGGCGCGCAAGCCGGATGCACGGTCACACGGACTCGTCTAATGCTGTTCCCGGTAGATCACGCCTGACCATGCCGTGTCGATCCCCGGCGATCCATTTCCGAGCGCGACTCGATCGACTCGCGCACTCGCGGGCCCTAAGTCTCAGGGACTGGCTGGACCAAGGAGGCTTTGGTCCCGGCCTCCGCACGCGAGGTGATCCGCCGGAGCAGGACACTCCCAGGCCCGACCCGGATCGGCATTATACCGACGCGGAAGCGGACAACATCGAGAAATCACTCGGGTTCAATCCGGGTGGCCCGAGTCAGACGGCCGTCGGGTTGCTGTCGTTGTGGGGCTACTCGTACACAGCAACGCGGGTATGGCGCGAGGCTGAGGAGGCTGCCCACCGACAATTTAAGGGAAAGACCGTGGGCCTGAACGACAAAGAAGACGCTTTCCGGCATGCTTACGCGAGCTTCGTGCTCTCCCAGCGCACGAGCGACGTGTTTGCCAAGGCGGCCGGAGATTCTCATGAGCGATCATACGCAAATCCACACAATGAGCGCGTCATGGACCTGTTCAACAATCACATCGGCCGCATGCTCGCCGGGGATCCAGCAAACGCGAATCGCTCACCAGTCGAGGCCATCCAAGAAGCGCTCGACAAAGGACTACTGATGACTGAACCGCTGAAGATTGATGGCGGTAACCTGATGATGATAGGGAAGTACCATGGTTATAAGAAATGGAAATGGCCGAATTGAACGACGCGCGTGTAGGCTGCAACATCGCGTGATGGGCGTCGCAGTGGTGCTGCTGGCCATCACCGCGGCCGCCTGTGATCGAGCGGCATCTCACACAGTACATATCAAGAACGATGACAACGTCGGTCTCAAGGTGCAGATCGAGACGTCTGACGGTTGTTGCCACTGGGAGAGGCAAGTCGACGCGAGCGGATCAGGAATGTTCGAGTTTCGGAGCGACCGAGATCTTGTGTTGCACGTGACAGTAACGTCCGCGCAAAGTGGAGTTCTGGAGCAAAGCGGAGGCTATATGACAGGTTTTTCTGCGTCGAACGAGGCACTCTACGGCACTTGCATAACTGTCAGTCGACAGCGAATTGAAATTGCGATCTGTTCACATTGAATGTCCGATTCCCTCACAAAATAGCATGTGGGGTAAGGGGGTCACTGCGGTTCGCAGACGCGGCTCAGTGCAGGACATGGGTGTCAGCGCTTCAAACGGTTCCCGAGCAGATTCAAAGTCTCGCCGAGTTCGGCAGACGGAGCTGCAACAGTAGCGGACGCATCCGTGAAGGCGCGCCGCGGCAGAAGGCGACGGCGTCGGGGTGGGACCTGGCGGCGGTTGGCTGGCCCACGTGTCGCGTTTCTCACCGGGCCGGCTGCCATCAGTTATGCAGAGACTGTAATGGCAATCGTAGACCGACACCACCTTGGCGAAATCGTCGGTAGTGCAACCGTCAGGACCAACGGGAATATCGCCGAAATTTCGGAGCCAACCGGCTGCCGGACCAAATTCACGGGGCTCCGGGCGACCAAACCAGACGGGTCGCGGTTCACCTGGTGGGCATACAGCCGACGATGCCACAGTCCCGTACTATCGCCGGTATTCGCGCTGGGAAAAGACGAAGTATTGGAAAGGGCGCTTGTATACATTCGCACCATTCGCACAGGTGTCAAGCAGTAGACGCGCGCAGAGGGCTCTTGCAACTCTCACCGCAGAACGGCGGGCTTGACTAGATCTCGAGCTCGTCGCCCTCGCGGGCGGGGACGAGTCCGATCGCGGCGCCGCCCTCGGCGTCGAGCGCGCGGCGGCAGCTGGCGACGAGATCGTCGACGTCGTCGTCGGTGTAGTCCTGGTCGTAGTGGAAGGTGACCAGGCGGCGGGCGGCGGAGGCGACGGCGGTGGCGGCGGCGTCCTCGTAGGACGAGAAGCCGCGGTTGCGGCGGGTGGCCTGGTCGGCGGGGCGGTAGGTCGCGTCGTGGAGCAGGACGTCGGCGCCGCGGTAGAAGGCGATGGCGTCAGGGTCGGGGCCCGCGGCGGTGGGCTGGCCGACGTCGGAGGCGTAGACGAAGGTGCGCTCGGGGGAGCCGGCGGCGGGGTCGGCGGGTTCTGTGATGCGGAACGCGAGGGCGGTGGTGGCGCCGTGGGGGTGCTCGCGGGCGGTGATGGTGAGGCCCTGGGTGGTGAGCGGGGCGCCGAGCTCGATGGCGTGGACGTCGAACCGGGCGGAGAAGTTCTTGAGGGTCTGGAGCGGCGAGAAGTTGGGATCCATCTGGCCCTCGAGGATGTCCTCGAGGACGTCGGACGAGCCGCCCGGGCCGTAGACGGTGAAGGCGTTGCCGGGGACGAAGACCGGGGCGAAGAAGCCCAGGCCCTGGATGTGGTCCCAGTGCGCGTGGGACAGGAGGATGGTCGCGGTGCCGCGGCCGGCGCCGAACGGGCCGGTCATGAGGGCGTTGCCGAGGTGCATGAGGCCGGTGCCCATGTCGATGATGACCAGGCCGCCGGAGCGGGCGTGGACCGAGACGCACGCGGTGTTGCCGCCGTAGCGGATGGTGTCGGGGCCCGGGGCGGGGATCGAGCCGCGGACCCCCCAGAACCGGATCTTCATGAGTCGTCCCCCAGGGTCAGCTCGAGGCCCTCGTAGGCGCTGAGCACCTCGAAGCGGTCGCCTGCGGCGGCGGCGACGCCGCGGTAGCGGGCGAGGATGGCGTCGTTGTCGTCGTCGCTGCGCAGCGGGGCGTGGTGGAACAGGCAGAGCCGGCGGACGCGGGCGTCGCGCGCGATCGCGAGCGCGTCGTCGGGGTGGGAGTGGCCCCAGTGCGGGCGCAGGCGGTACTCGTCGTGGGTGAACTGGGTGTCGTAGATCAGCAGGTCGGTGCCGGCGGCGAGCGCGACGACGGCGGCGCGCATCCGGGCGAGCTCGGCGGCGACGTCGGGCGGCAGCGGCCGGTCGAGCGCCGGGGGGGCGACGACGAACTCGCGGCCGAGCAGGAGGTCGGTGAACGGGGCGGTGTCGGAGCAGTAGACGACCGAGGCGCGGTCGGCGTCGATCCGGTAGGCGAGGGCGGTCCACGGGTGATTGAGCCGGGTCGAGGTGATCCGGGCGCCGCCGAGCTCGAACTCGGCGCCCTCGGTGATGGCGTGGAACGACATCTCGGCGTGCATCGCGGACAGCGGGACCGGGAAGTACGGGGCGCCGTGCTGCTGGGAGAACACCGCCTCGAGGTGGGTGTCGCGCTGGCGCGCGAAGATCTGGATCCGGTTGCCGGCGCGGTAGAGCGGGGAAAAGAACGGCAGGCCCTGGACGTGGTCCCAGTGGGTGTGACTGATGAGGATCGAGGCCTCGCCGCGGCCGTCGCGGAACGCGTCCTCCATCAGCGCCTTGCCGAGCCGGCGCAGGCCGGTGCCGGCGTCGATGATGATCGGCGCGGCGTCGCGCGGCCGGACCTCGACACACGACGTGTTGCCTCCGTACCGGCTGGTCGTGCGCCCGGGTACGGGGATCGAGCCACGGACTCCCCAGAACCTGACTCTCATCGTGTGCGCGCCGGGCGCCATCCGGACCGTAACCCCGCCGGGGGCCTGGGGCTAGAACCCCTTGCGCGAATCGAGCAGGATCGTCACCGGGCCATCGTTGACCAGCTCGACCGCCATGTGGGCGGCGAACTCGCCGGCCTCGACCCGGGTGACGCCGGCCTCGCGCAGCCCGACCAGCGCCTGCTCGCACAGCGCGCGGGCGGCGGCGGGCTCGAGCGCGCCGGTGAACGCCGGGCGGCGACCCTGGCGGGCGTCGCCGTAGAGCGTGAACTGCGACACGACGAGCACCCCGCCGCCGACATCGAGCACGCTGCGGTTCATCTTGCCGGCGTCGTCGGCGAAGATCCGCAGGTGGGCGATCTTGTCGACGATGTAGCCGAGGTCGGCGGGGGTGTCGCCGGCGCCGGCGCCGAGCAGCACGAGCAGGCCGTGGCCGATCTCGCCGGTGATCCGGTCGTCGACCGTGACCCGGGCGCGGGTGACTCGCTGGACGACGGCGCGCATGGCGCGGTTGTCGCCCGGCGGGCGGTCGGATGCAACGCGGCGCGGCGGCGCGGCGGCGGGGCACAGGCGCGGGCGGCTGACTTGCGGGCGGCGCGCAGCCACGCGACAGTGGCGCCATGCACGTGGTCGTCACGGGGGCTGCCGGGTTCATCGGATCGCACACCTGCGAGCGGCTGGTCGCCGCCGGCCACCGGGTGACCGGGATCGACGCGTTCGATGGCTACCTGTACCCGGCCGAGGTCAAGCGGGCGACCGCGGCCGAGCTCGCCGGGCTGCCGGGGTTCCAGCTGGTCGAGGCGGACATCTGCGATCGCGCCGCGGTCGCCGGGGTGATCGACGGCGGGGTCGACGTCGTGTGCCACCTGGCGGCGCTCGCCGGGGTCCGGCCGTCGCTCGCCGAGCCGCTGCGCTACCTGCGCACCAACATCGAGGGCACCGGCGTGATCGTCGAGCGGATGCGCGCGGTCGGGCTTGGGCGCCTGGTGTTCGCGTCGTCGAGCTCGGTGTACGGCGCCCGGCACGGCGCCGACCTGCGCGAGGTCGCGGCGTTCCGCGAGGACGATCCGTGCCTGTCGCCGGCGTCGCCGTACGCCGCGACCAAGCGGATGAACGAGCTGCAGCTGTCGGCGTATCGCGACCTGTTCGGGCTCGGGGTCCACGCGCTGCGGTTCTTCACGGTGTACGGCCCGCGCCAGCGGCCCGACATGGCGATCGCCAAGTTCACGCGCGCGATCGCGCGCGGCGAGCCGATCGCGCTGTTCGGCGACGGCACGACCCGGCGCGACTACACGTTCATCGACGACATCGTCACGGGCGTGGTCGCGTCGATCGGCGCGGTGGCGCCGGGCTGCTACGAGCTGATCAACCTCGGCGGCACCCACACGACGTCGCTGCGCGAGCTGGTCGAGATCCTCGAGCGGGTGATCGGCCGGCCGGCGGTGATCGACTGGCAGCCGAGCCAGCCGGGCGACGTGCCGGTGACCTACGCGAGCATCGATCGCGCCCGGGCGCTGCTGGGCTACGAGCCGACGACCCGGCCCGAGGTCGGCATCGCGCGCTACTGGGCGTGGTACCAGGGCCGGGGCGGGTGACGCCGGCGTCGCGGTGGTGGGGCGCCGTGCCGCGGCGCACGCGGGGTTGTGGCCGCAATTGCACGGGAAACCTCGCAGCGCGCGCGAGGCAACCGCGCGCGGTTGCCGCTGGTCCCAACCGCCGATAGGATGCGCGCGCCCATGGGGTCTCGTCACGTTCTGCTCGCGTTGCTCGCCGGCCTCGTCGTTGCCGGCGCCCTGCTCGGAGGCTGCGGCAAGGAGATCGGCGACTCGTGCACGCTCGCCTCGGACTGCAGCCCCAACGGCGACCGGATCTGCCAGTGCTCGAACTGCAGCGGCACCGATCCGACGGGAGACTCGTCGCACGGCTACTGCACGATCCAGGGCTGCGACTTCGGGACCTGTCCGAGCGAGGCGGTGTGCGTCCGGTTCTTCACCGGCAGCTTCGACAATCCGCCCGGCAAGATGTGCGGGCCGAACGTGCCGGCCGAACAGCAGGTGATCTGCTCGCCCGACGAGCTGTGCTCGCTGACCGGCAACTGCGTGCCGCGCTCGTCGGAGATCCGCTACTGCATGAAGACGTGCGACTCCGGCGGTGACTGCCGCGGCGACGACGGCTACGAGTGCCGCGATCTGGCGCTGATGATGCAGCACGGCGGCGAGCCGGTGCCCGCGCCGGACACCGCGCTCGACCCCAACCACCTGCAGAAGTTCTGCGCCGCAAGGCCCTGATCTCGCCGGCCGGGGATACGATCGCAGCGTGACGATCGGCCCGTTCCTGGTGCGCCGGCTGGGCTCGGGGCTGCTCGCGATCCTCGGCGCCTCGCTGCTGACGTTCTCGTTCCTGCACCTGGTGCCGGGCGACCCGGTCGACCACCTCGCGGGCGGCGACGCGCCGCCGGGGATGCGGGCGGCGATCGAGCGCTGCATGGAGCTCGACCGCTCGCTGCCGGCGCAGTTCGTCGGGTTCCTCGGCCACGTGCTCGACGGCACGCTCGGCCACCAGTGCAAGAACGGCGATCCCGGCGGGCCGACCGTGGCGGATCGGATCGCCGAGGTGATGCCGCACACCCTGGCACTCGCGGTGTGCGGCATGCTGATCGCGGTCGCGCTCGCGCTGCCGCTCGGCGTCGCCGCCGCGATCCGGCGCGGGTCGTGGATCGACACCGCGGCGACCGTGGTGTCGCTGTCCGGGATCGCCGTGCCGCAGATGATGTTCGCGCCGCTGCTGCTGCTCTGGGGGTTCGTCACGCTGGGCTGGTTCCCCGGGCCGACCGAGGTCGGGCCGCGCGCGATCGCGCTCCCCGCGCTGGCGGTCGGCACCCACCTGATGGCGATGCTGGCGCGGATGACGCGGTCGGCGATGGTCGAGGTGCTCGGCGAGGACTACGTGCGCACCGCGCGCGCCAAGGGCCTGCCCGAGGCCCGCGTGCTGGTGCTCCACGCGCTGCGCAACGCGCTGTTGCCGGTGATCACGATCGCGGGCCTGCAGTTCGGCTCGCTGCTGTCGGGCGCGATCATCATCGAGAGCGTGTTCTCGCGGCCCGGCCTGGGCTCGACCCTGATCGAGGCGATCCGCGAGCGCAACTACCCCGTGGTGCAGGGCGCCGTGCTGATGATCGCGGCGATCTACGTCGCGGTCAACCTGGCGGTCGACCTGGCCTACGGGCTCGCCGACCCGCGGATCCGGAGGGCGTGATGGAGTCGGCAGGCAATCCCGCGCGGGCCCGGCCGCGGCGACCGGCCGGCCGGACGCTGTCGCCGAGCGCGTGGCTCGGCCTGGCGATGCTCGCGGTGTTCGCGGCCGCCGGGATCTTCGGGCCGATCCTCGCGCCCTACGATCTGTCGCTGCCGCACGTCGAGCTCGCGCACCAGTTCGAGACCGGCTCGGCGGCGCACTGGCTCGGCACCGACAGCAGCGGGCGCGACGCGCTGAGCCAGCTGCTGTGGGGCGCGCGGTCGGCGCTCGAGCTGTCGGTGATCGTCACGGCGATCTCGTCGGGCTTGGGCCTGGCGATCGGCACCGCGGCCGGCTGGTTCGGCGGCGCGGTCGACGAGGTCGTGATGCGCGTGGTCGACGTGTTGATGGCGTTCCCCGGCATCCTGCTCAACATCGCGATCGTCGCCACCGTCGCGCATCCCGGGATCCCGCTGACGGTCGCGGCGCTGTGCGCCAACGGCTGGGTCGGCTACGCCCGGGTCGCGCGCGGCCAGGTGCTCGCGCTGCGCGATCGCGACTACGTGACCGCGGCGGTCGCGCTCGGCGCCTCGCACCGCCGGGTGATGGCGCGCCACCTGGTGCCCAACCTGATGGCGCCGGCGCTGGTCCAGGTGTCGTTCGGGCTCGGCGGGGTGATCCTGATCGAGGCGTCGCTGTCGTTCCTCGGCATCGGTCCGCAGCTCGACTACACCTGGGGAGCGATGCTGGAGCAGGCCCGCAACTTCCTGTGGAACACCGAGTGGGTCCGGGTCTACGCGGTGGTCCCGGGGCTCGCGATCACCTGGGTCGTGCTCGGCGCCAACCTGCTCGGCGACGGCCTGCGCGATCGGCTCGATCCGCGGCAGCGCGGCCGCGAGGGGGGCGGTCGCTGACGTGGCGCTCCGCGTCCGGGTCTGCACGCTCGATCAGCTCGCCGGCGGCGGGCTGCATGCGTTCGCCGTGCCGGGCGTGACCTGGCCGGTGATCGTCACCTGGGTCGACGGCGCGCTGGTCGCCGTCCCCGGGGTGTGCCCGCACGAGGACGTCGCGCTCGCCGGCGGGGAGCTGGCGGGCGGGGCGATCGTCTGCCCGGGCCACGGCTACGCGTTCGACCTGCGCACCGGCCGCTGCAAGCACGACCCGAGCCTCGAGCTCCGGCGCTATCCGATCACGCTGATCGGCAGCGAGCTGTGGGTCGACCTGCTGTAGCGCCTCGCCACGCCGCGGGGAGAGCGCGCCGCCTCGCTGCGACCGCGTGCAGTCGCAGCCGCTTTGCAGCGCACCGTGCGGCGAGTTCGCGCTAGTGTCGCTGCGATGCCACGCGATCACGACACCGGCTTCTTCGGGCACCCGAAGGGCCTGCGGACGCTGTTCTTCACCGAGATGTGGGAGCGGCTGTCGTTCTACGGCGCGCGCGCGTTCCTCGCGATCTACATGGCGACGCCGGTCGCGCTCGGCGGGCGCGGCATGTCCGGCGCCGAGTGGAGCGTGGTCATCGCGCTGTACCTGTCGTCGGGGTACCTGCTGTCGCTGCTCGGCGGCTGGATCGCCGACCGCTTCCTCGGCCAGCGCAAGGCGGTCACGGTCGGCGGCATCGGCATCATGGTCGGCAACGCGATGCTCGCGCTCCCGGGCGATGGCCTGTTCTACCCCGGCCTGATCGTGGTCGCGGTCGGCACTGCGTTCCTCAAACCGAACATCTCGACGATCGTCGGCCAGCTGTACCGCCCCGACGACAACCGGCGCGACAGCGGGTTCACGATCTACTACATGGGGATCAACGTCGGCGCGCTGATCGCGCCGCTGGTTGGCACGCAGTTCGCGCAGAGCGAGAGCTTCCGCAACTTCCTGTCCAGCCATGGCGTCGATCCCAACCTGTGCTGGCGGGCCGCGTTCGCGGTGACGGCGTTCGGCATGGCGATCGGCCTGGTCCAGTATGCGTTCGGCTACCACATCCTCGGCGACGCCGGGCTGCGGCCGACCGTGCCGAGCGATCCGGCCAAGGCCGCGCGCGATCGCCGCATCCTGATCGGCGTGATCGGCGGCCTGGTCGGGGTGGTCGTGCTCGGCCTGGTCGTCCATCGCTACGTCCACCCGATCACGTCCGGCCTGCTGGCGAACGTGTTCGGCTTCGCGCTGGGGGGCACCGCGGTCGCGATCTTCGTCGGGTTCTACCGGACGGCGCGCGATGCCGGCGAGCGCCAGCGCGTGATCGCGATGATCCCGCTGTTCATCGGCTGCATCGCGTTCTTCAGCCTGTTCGAGCAGGCGGCGTCGACGCTGTCGCTGTTCGCCGAGCGCCTGGTCCGCCGCGACTACCTCGGCATGCACATCGTGGCCAGCGCGTACCAGTTCATCAACTCGGCGTGCGTCGTGGTGCTCGCCTCGGGGTTCGCCTGGATGTGGCTGCGGCTGACCAAGATCGGCAAGGAGCCGTCGACGGTGACCAAGTTCGCGATCGGTATGGTGCTGAACGCGGCCTCGTACGCCGTGCTGGTGCCCGCCTTGTCGACGGTGTCGGTGACCGATGGGATCAACCCCGGCTACCTGTTCACGCTGCCGTACCGCACGGTCAGCCCGAACTACCTGCTGCTGTTCTACTTCGTGTCGACCTGCGCCGAGCTGTGCGTGTCGCCGGTCGGGCTGTCGAGCTTCTCGCGCCTCGCGCCGCCGCGGCTCGCCGGCATGGTGATGGGGACCTGGTTCCTCGGCATCGCGATCGGCGAGTATTTCGCCGGACGCGCCGGCGAGGTCAGCGAATCGCACGGCTACGGGTTCCTGTTCACGGTCGTGATCATCGGCTCGCTGGTGGTCGCGGCCGCGCTGTTCGCGGTTGCGCCGGCGATCAAGCGCCTGCTGGCGCGCGACACTGCATCGGCCCCGCTGCCTCGGGCGATCGCCGAGCCGCGCGACACGACGGAAGGAGGTCGGCCATGAGGCGCATGGTCTTGACCCTGGTCGCGCTGGCTGCGCTCGGCGCGTGCGAGGGCGACAAGGACCCCAAGGCGGAGGCCGCCAGGGCCGAGTGCCGCAAGCTGATGGAGCACGTGTTCCGGATCACCCCGCGGCCGGCGGGCGGTGGCCCGGAGACCGATCCGGCGCGGATCCAGGCGCTCGTCGCCGCCGTGCCGGTCGAGGATCTCGACCAGTGCGCAAACGCCAGCCGCCCGGTGATCGGCTGCATCCAGGCGGCGGCCGATGTCGCGGCGCTGCGCAAGTGCATCCCGGCGCAGGCCGAGTAGCCGCGGCATCACCGCTCCTCGGGGCGCTCAGATCGTCGGCCACGCCCGGCAGCGCGCGCGGTCGGCGGCGGGCAGCCGCGCGACGATCCAGTCCCAGGTCGGCTCGGCGACCAGCACCATCCCGTCGGGGTGGCTCGGGTGGAGGCCGAGCGGCGGGATCAGCGACGGCTCGGCGCGCGCCGCGATCAGCGCGCGGTCGAGCGGCGAGCCGGCGCCGATGAAGTGGAGCGGCAGCAGGCGGTAGCGCCGGCCGGGCGGGACGCGCTCGGGGCGGATCGCGACGTCGGCGCCGGTGTACCAGGCGACCAGGAACGCGATGTGGCGCTCCGGGACGATCAGCGTCGCGTCGGGCGGCACCCGGCCGCGCAGCGCCTCGGCGGCGGTCACCAGCGCCGGGTGGGTGACGATCTCACCGTCGAGCCGATCGCCGGGCCGGCGGACCAGCGCGAGCACGGCCGCCGCGGCGGGGACGACCGTCAGGCTCAGCGGCGCGTTGCCCGCGAAGATGCCCAGCCGCAGCCCGAAGCCGCACACGATCACCGCGACCGCATACGGCGCGTAGGTGAGCGCGAGGAACGAGATCGTCTTGTCCGCCACGACCCGGCGCGCCATCCCGGCCTGGCGGAGGGCCCAGGCCTGGAGCACGAGCCCGCCGGCGCCCCCGGCGGCGAAGACCCGCGACGCGGCCAGCGCGGCCATCGTGATCAGGTAGCTCTCCCGCCAGCCGATCCGCTCCGGGTGCGCGCGCGTGAACACGCCGCGGAACATCGCGATGTAGCCCACGAAC